>NC_010407.1:2281051-2606916 GCF_000069225.1 Clavibacter sepedonicus
CGGCATCTCGGCCTGCTCGACTACGCGACGGAGATCAGGATGTTCGGCCGCACGTCGGCGCTCGTGATCGAGCGTTACGACCGCGATCCGGGCTCACCCGACGGACGCATCCATCAGGAGGACTTCAACCAGGCGCTCGGCATGAGCGGCGACGGGAAGTACGAGGACGACGGACACCCGGGCCTCGCCGCCATCGCCCGCGTCGTGCGACAGGCGGACACGGGATCGCTCGCGCGGCTCGCGCAGATGATGACCCTGTCAGCTGCCGTCGGGAACCTCGACATGCACGCCAAGAACCTGTCCTTGCTCCACCGCCCGGACGGGTCGATGACCCTGGCACCGGCCTACGACATCGTCCCGCAGCTGCACCAGGACGTCGACCCCGTCATTGCCCTCCACGTCGACGGTGTGCGACAGCACCGCGACCTCCGAGCCGTGCACCTCATCGCCGAGGCGCGGTCATGGGGACTGCGCGGCGCCGATGAGCTGGTCAGGACGACCATCGCGGAGATCTCGGGATTCGTCGCGACGGAGGAGCCGGACGCCGGGGCCGCACCCGACCTCGCGCGCTCCATCTCCGCCCTCTGCGCACAGCTGCTCGACGATGCCCCCAGCTCGACACCTGACGCGGGCACGGACGAGGGCGACCCGCCCCTCCGCTACCTGCCGGAGAGCCCCGGCGGGTGGGGCGGCCCCGTCCGCCGGTGAGATGCGGCCGTGGTGGCCACCCGGCCTCAGAGCTCCGGGTGGTCGTCCTCGAGCAGGTGGAAGCGGCGGTCGCGGTAGACGAGCGGCGGGGCGGGCTCGCCCAGGATGACGTCGAGGACCTCGGCGACGACCAGCACGGATCCGCCGACCGGCACGGTCTGGATGGTGCGGCAGCGGAGGGCGGCGCGCGCGTCGGCGAGCAGCGGCTCGCCGGTCGGCAGCTCCTGGAAGCCCTGCTCCTCGGTGAATCGCGGGGACCCGGAGACGGCGAACGCGCGGGCGAGCGCGGCGTGCTGCCCGGCGAGCAGGTGCACGAGGTAGGTGTCGGCCCCGAGGATCGCGCCGGCGGATCCCGTGGCGCGCGTCACCGAGAACGACAGGGCGGGCGGATCCACCGAGAGCGACGCGACGCTCGACGCGGTGAGGCCGGACGGCCCGTCAGCAGTGCGTGCGGTGATGAGCGCGACGCCCGCCGGGTGCCCGCGGAACGCGGCCTTGAAGAGGTCGGGGTCGGCGCTCACGCGGGCTCGCCCTGGCGCGGGACGGCGGCCACCACCGGGTGGTCGTACGCGACGGTCCCGACCTTCACGGCGCCGCCCGGGGATCCCATCTCGGCGAAGAACTCGACGTTGGCCGTGTAGTAGTCCGACCACTTCTCGGGCAGGTCGTCCTCGTAGTAGATCGCCTCGACCGGGCACACGGGCTCGCACGCACCGCAGTCCACGCACTCGTCGGGGTGGATGTACAGGCTCCGCTCGCCCTCGTAGATGCAGTCCACGGGGCACTCGTCGATGCACGCGCGGTCCTTCACGTCGACACACGGGAGGGCGATCACGCAGGTCACAGGGCGTCCTGACGGGTGGCGGCCGACGCGGCGGCGGGGGTGGCGATGCGCATGGTCTCCACGTTAGAACCTCACGTACCCTTGAGGTCAATCGAGGGGGGACGTCGTGGCGGATGCGCAGGCGGGGCCGCGGCACGCGCCCGGCGAGCAGCTCACGGTCGGCGAGATGACCCGCCGCACGGGCGTCGCCGCCTCCGCCCTCCGCTTCTACGAGGACCTCGGCCTCATCGCCGCCGAGCGCACGGCCGGCAACCAGCGGCGCTACGCGCGGCACATGCTGCGACGCGTGTCGCTGATCACGGTGGCCAAGCGCCTGGGCATCCCGCTCGCCGACGTGCAGTCCACCTTCGACGACGTCCCGCTCGACCGCCCGCCCAGCCACGCCGACTGGCAGCGCGCGTCCCGCAGGTGGAAGCGCCTGCTCGAGGAGCGGCGCCGCGGCATCGAGCGGCTCGAGCGCGAGCTGACCGGCTGCATCGGCTGCGGCTGCCTCTCGATGAAGGCGTGCGGGCTGCTGAACCCGGACGACGCGCTGGGCGACCGCGGGGCGGGGCCGCGGCGGGTGCAGCTGGACTGAGCCGCGGGCGCCGCCCTAGCTGTACTGGGTCATGACGTTGGTGACACTCGGGCCGCGGGCGTGAGCCCGTGGCTTGAGTGGATTCGTTCAGTGTTGTAGTGCTCGATGAAGGGGTCAAGCGCGTCGGCCCGGTGTTGGTTGCCGGTGAAGGGTTGCCGGTAGGCCCACTCGGTCGCGAGGGTCCGGTTGAAGCGCTCGACCTTGCCGTTCTGCCAGGGGCAGTGCGGGCGGATGAACTTCTGCCGCGCGCCCAGGTCCTGGACGGCGTTCTTGAACGCGGTCGAGTGCCGGTAGGCGAACGCGTTGTCCGTGATGACCCGCTCGATCCGGGTGATCCCGCGCCCGGCGAAGTACGCCGCTGCGCGGGTCAGGAACCCGGCCGCGGTCGCGCCTTTCTCATCGGGATGGATCTCCGCGTAGGCGAGACGGGTGTGGTCATCGACCGCGGCATGGACGTAATCGAACCCGATCCCGCGGCCGCGGACCTGCTCGCTGCGCCCGTGGACCCGCCAGCCGCCTCCGTCCGGGATCCTCCCGAGCTTCTTCACGTCCACGTGGATCAGATCACCCGGATGCTCGTGCTCATACCGGTGCGCCGTTGACCGGGATGCCCGGATCACGGCCCCGGTGACGGGGTCCAACCATGCCAACGGCGGCGCCCCGTGCCGGCGCAGGATGCGGGAGATCGTACGGGATGGAACACCTGTCACCGGCGCCAGCCGCGCAGGACCCGCCCGCAACTGGGCCCGCGCTTCCAGCACGGCCCGTTCCCGCTCCGGGCTCGTTCGCCTCGGTACTGACCGGGGCCGCGATGACCGATCCGTCAGCCCTCGCAGCCCCTCGGCACGGAACCGGTTCACCCATCGATGCGCGCACTGCCGCGACACCCCCAGCTCCCGCGCGACGTGCGCGACCGGCCGACGATCCTCCACCACCCGCCGCACGAGGAGAACCCTCCCGTGAACCGTCAGACGAGCATTACCGTGGGACATCGAGGCCTCCTGGCGATGGTTGAACTGAACAGCTCCATCAAGCCAGGAGGCCTCTTCACACGCCCCGAAGTGTCACCAACGTCATGGCCGAGTACAGCTAGACGCGCGCGAGGTCCGCGATGACGCGGTCCCCGGCGGCGGCCATGACGGTCGTCGCCTTGATCTCGGCGCGACCCAGGAGGTCGTCCATGCGGCGACGGCGGGCCTTCGTGATCAGCGTCACGACGGTGCCCTGCTTGCCCGCGCGGCCCGTGCGGCCGGCGCGGTGGAGGTAGCTCTTGTACTCGTCGGGCGCGTCGGCCTGGATGACCAGCCCGATGTCGTCGACATGGATGCCGCGGGCGGCCACGTCGGTGGCGACGAGCACGCGGACCTTGCCGCTCGTGAGGAGCTGCAGGTTGCGCGTGCGACGCGCCTGGTTGAGGTCGCCGTGCAGCGACGTGGCCGGGATGCCGGCGTCCTCGAGCTGGTCGGCGAGCTGCTCGGCGAACGCGCGGGTGCGGGCGAAGATCAGCGTCTTGCCCTCGCCGGAGCTCAGCTGCTCGATGATCGCGGCCTTGTCGCGCTGCTCGATGAGGAGCACGCGGTGGTCGATGGTCGACGATGCCTGGTCCTCGCCCGCGACCTCGTGGACGCTGGGCGACGGCAGGAACTCGTTGACGAGCGTCGCGACGCCCTTGTCGAGCGTGGCGGAGAAGAGCAGGCGCTGGCCGTCCTTCTTCACCTGGCGGAGGATCCGCTGCACGGGCTCGAGGAACCCGAGGTCGCACATGTGGTCGGCCTCGTCGAGCACGGTGACGACGATCTCCGAGAGGTCGAGGCGGCCCTGGTCGATGAGGTCCTCGAGGCGGCCGGGGGTCGCGATGAGGATGTCGACGCCGCGCTGGAGAGCCCCGACCTGCTTGAACTGCGGCACGCCGCCGAAGATCGTGGTGGTGAACAGGCCGACGGAGCGGGCGATGGGCTGCACCGTGCGGTCGATCTGCATGGCGAGCTCGCGCGTCGGGGCGAGGATCAGCGCGCGGGGCTTGCGGCCCATCTTGCGGTTCTTCGCGCCGTCGTTCTCGAGCAGGCGCTCCACGAGGGGCGCGCCGAACGCGATGGTCTTGCCGGATCCGGTGCGGCCGCGGCCGAGCACGTCGCGACCCGCGAGCACGTCCGGGATGGTGGCGGCCTGGATCGGGAACGGGCTGGATGCGCCCAGCTCCTCGAGCACGCGCACGATGTTCTGGCCGAGGCCGAGGGCCGCGAAGGTCACGCCGTCGACGTCCTTGGCCGTGGTGGCCTGGGCCTCGAGGCGCTCGAGCACGACGTCCTCGGCGGGAGCGTGGCGCGGGGCGCCCTCCTTGCTCGGGTAGAAGTCGCTGTCGCGCTTGGGGCGGGCGTCGTCGTAGGACGGGCGCTCGCTGCGCTGGGGGCGGTCGCCGTAGGAGGGGCGCTCGGAGCGCTGCGGGCGGTCGCCGTACGAGGGACGCTCCGTGCGTGCCGGGCGGTCGTTGTAGGACGGACGCTCCGTGCGAGCCGGGCGGTCGTTGTAGGACGGACGCTCCGTGCGAGCCGGGCGGTCGTTGTAGGACGGACGCTCCGTTCGCTCGGCACGGTCACCGTACGACGGACGCTCCGTGCGGGCCGGGCGGGAGTCGTTGTACGACGGGCGCTCGGCGCGAGCCGGACGGTCGCTGTACGCGGGACGCTCGGTGCGGGTGTTCCGGTCGTTGTACGACGGGCGCTCGGCGCGGTCGTTGTACGCGGGGCGCTCGGAGCGCTGGGCGCGGTCGCCGTACGAGGGACGCTCGGCGCGGTCGTTGTGGGAGGGACGCTCCGAACGAGCCGGACGGTCGTCGCACGACGGACGCTCCGACCGCTGCGGCCGGTCGTTCCCGTAGGACGGACGGTCGTTGCGCGGGGCGCGGTCGTTGTACGACGGACGCTCGGAGCGCTCGTCGCGCGCCGGACGCGCGTTCCCGTAGGACGGACGCTCGGAACGCTGGCCGCGCTCGGCACCGTAGGAGGGACGCTCGCTGCGCTGGCCGCGGTCGTTGCCGCCGCCGTAGGAGGGGCGCTCGCCGCGCTGCGGGCGGGCGTCGCCGCGCTCGGGGCGCTGGCCGGCGCGGTTGGGACGGTCGCCGTACGCGGGACGCTCGCCGCGGCCGGCGGGGCGCTCGGCGCGGGGCTCCCAGTTGGGGCGGTCGCCGCCGCGTGCGGGGCGGGCTGCGCCGCCGCGCTGGGGGCGGTCGTCCTGGCCGGAGCGCTGGGCGCGCTCGTCGGCGTTCCAGCGCTGCTTCTTGGGCGCGGGATCGGAGTTGTAGCCGCGGTGGTTCGGGCTGCGGGATCCCGCGGGGGCGCGCTTGGCGCCGCGCGGGGAGTCGTTGTTGTAGGGCATGAGGGATTCCTCGTTCTGCTCGGATGCATGACAGTGCGCATGTGCGAAGCAGCGCGCTACAGGATCAGGGTGCGCAGAGCTGCTCTCAACCCGGGCAGTCGTCGCCCGGGGGCCGTGTCATCGCGTGACGTACCCCTCTGCGGAATGAGAGGGGGAAACCGGCCCACCTGACTGACAAATCCGATCCGCCCGGATGGATGGTCCGGTAGCGGTGTCAAGAGCCGACGGGAGAACACTACCGGACGCGGACCGCGGGCACCAGGGCAGCGCTCCGCCCGGGCGGGGTCGTGAGGCCAGGATCAGCTTGCGGCGTCGGCCTCGGTCGTCGCCGCGGATCCGCCCGCCGGCAGCCCGCGCTCGGCCCGCTTCCGGTCGCGGCGCGCCTGGATCCTGAGGCCCGCGCGCTCCACGAGCGAGTACAGCGACGGCAGCACGAGCAGCGTCAGCACGGTCGACGACAGCAGGCCGCCGATCACGACGATCGCGAGCGGCTGCGAGATGAACCCGCCGTGCCCGGTGAGCCCGATCGCGAGCGGCAGCAGCGCGAAGATCGTCGCGAGCGCCGTCATGAGGATGGGCCGGAGCCGTCGCCCCGCCCCCTGGAGGATGGCCTGGCGGAGGCTCATGCCGCGCGTCCGGTACTGGTTCACGAGGTCGATGAGGACGATCGCGTTGGTCACCACGATGCCCACGAGCATCAGGAGGCCTGATGATCGACGCGACGCCCAGGGGGATCCCCGTCACCACCTGCAGCAGCACCGCGCCGGTCGCCGCGAACGGCACCGAGACGAGCAGCACGAGCGGCTGGATGAGGCTCCGGAACGTCGCCACCATGATGATGTAGACGATCAGGATCGCCGCCAGCACCGCGAGCCCGAGCTGCCCGAACGCGTCGGACTGCTGCGACGCGACGCCGCCGAGCGAGGCCTGCGCGCCGGCGGGCAGCTGCACGCCGGCGACGGCCTGCGAGACCTCGGACGACGCGAAGCCCACGTCGTCGCTGCCGGGCGTGGCACTCACGGTCGCGCTGCGGAAGCCGCCCGTGGTCGTCACGGTCGCGGGGCCGTCGGCCACCTCGACGGTCGCGAGGTCGCTGAGCGGCACGAGGCCGCGGGCGGTCGGGATCCGGAAGTCGCGCAGCCCCTGCAGGCTCTGCGCGGCGTCCGGGTCCTGGATGTAGATGGACAGCGTCTTCTCGTCGATGACGACCTGCCCGACCGCGGCCGGCAGCCGGCTCGCGGTGACGATGCCGCCCACGGCCTGCTCGCTGAGCCCGGCGGCCGCGGCCTTCGCCCGGTCGACGGTCACCGCGATGTACGGCTGCGTCTCGGACAGGTTGCTCGTGGCCTGCTCGATGGACGGGATGTCCTTCACGGCCGCGAGCACCGCATCTGCCGACGCCTTGAGGTCGTCGGAGTCGTTGGCGGTGATCTCCACGGTGATGTCGCTCGAGGAGAACCCGCCCGAGGCCGCCGCGAGCGACACGTCGCCCACGTCGGTGAGGCCGTCGACCGCGGTGCGCACCCGTTCGCGGATGGCGTCCTGGTCCGCGTCCGCGTCGGTCGTCAGCGCGAACGTGATCCCGCCGCCGCCGAAGGCCGAGGTGAGCGATGTGCTGTCCGAGCCGATGGAGGTCTGGACGGTGTCGACGCCCTCGACGCCGATGAGCGCCTGCTCGACCTTCGTCGCCGCGGCGTCCTGCGCCTCGAGGCTCGTGTCGCTCGGGAGCTCCTGCGAGACGGTGAGCGTGTTCTGCCCGCTGTCGCCGAGGAAGTTCGTCTTCATGCTCGGGATGAGCGCGACCGTGCCGCCGAGCACGAGGATCGCGAGGATCAGCGTGACCGCGGAGTGCTTGAGCGTCCACGCGAGGATCGGCAGGTAGCCGCGCTGGAGGCGGGTCGGCTTGCCGATCCCCTCGGCCTGGCCGTCGGCCTAGCCGTTCGCGGCGTGGGATCCGCGGGCCCGCCGACCGGCGCGCCCCCGGTCGTCGACCCCACCGCGGACGGCGGCGTGCGCCCCCGTGCGCGCGGTCTCGGCGGTCGCGGCGGCGGCGGCCTTCCTGCGCGCCCGCCGCGACTCCCCCTCCGGCCGCAGGAACCAGTACGCGAGCACCGGCACGATCGTCAGCGAGACGAACAGCGACGCGGCGAGCGCGATGGTCACGGTCAGCGCGAACGGCCGGAACAGCTCGCCCGTGATGTCGCCCACGAGCGCGATCGGCAGGAACACCGCGACCGTCGTGGCGGTGGACGCCGTCACCGCGCCCGCGACCTCCCGCACGGCCGCGCGGATCGCGTCGAGCCGGTCGGGCGTGAAGGAGAGGTGCCGCTTGATGTTCTCGATCACCACGATGGAGTCATCCACCACGCGCCCGACCGCGATCGTGAGCGCGCCGAGCGTGATGATGTTGAGCGTGTAGCCGGAGGCCAGCATCCCGATGAAGGTGATGAGCACGGACGCCGGGATGGAGATCGCGGTCACGATCGTCGACCGGATCGACATCAGGAACACGAGGATCACGAGGACGGCGAACACGAGGCCGAGCAGTCCCTCTGTGGTGAGGCTCGAGATCGACTGCTCGATGAACGGCGCCTGGTCGAAGACGACCGTCAACTTCGTGTCGTTCCCCAGGTCCTCCGACAGCTGCGGCAGCAGCTGGGTGACGAGGTGCGACACGTCGACCGTGTTGCCCGCGGGCGTCTTGGTGACCGCGATGGTGAGCGACGGCTGGCCGTCGACGCGCGAGATGCCGGTGGTCGGATCCTGGCCGAGCTCCACGGTGGCGACGTCGCCGATCGTGAGCTGGCGCCCGCCCGCCGCGCCCAGGAGCGGCAGCGACGCGAGGTCCTGGGTGGATCCGAGGCGCGTGCCCGACTGCACCGAGAGCGTCGTGCCGTCCTCCGTCACGGATCCCGCGGGCAGGAGCGAGCCGTTCGCGTCGAGCGCGTCGCGGATCGCCTGGTTCGTGAGGCCGGCCGCCTGCACCTTCGCGGGGTCGGGCGTGACGACCACGCGCTGCCCGACCGTGCCGAGGAGGCTCGCGTCGCGCACGCCGGCGAGCTTGCGGATGTCGGCGAGCGTCGAGCGCTCGAGCGCGGCCGTCAGGTCCTGCGGGCTGAGGTCGCTCGTGACGGCGATCTGGATCACCGGCAGGTCGTCGATGCTGCCCGCGATCACCACCGGGTCGATGCCGTCCGGCAGCGTCGTGCGGATCCGGTTGATGGCCTGGTCGATCTTCTGCTCGGCCGTCGCCAGGTCGGTGCCGTACGTGAAGGACGCCGAGATGACGGACGAGTCGGTGCGCGAGGTCGCGGTGGAGGACTCGAGCCCCGGCACCGCCTGGATCGCGCGCTCGATGGGCGTCGACACGTCGGAGTCGACGACCGCGGGCGATGCGCCCGGGTAGGCCGTGACGACCGCGAGCTGCGGGAACGACACCGACGGGATGAGCTCCTGCTTGAGCGTCGTCAGCGCGATGCCGCCGAACACCCCGATGACGACCGTGATGAGCGCGATCAGCGCCCGGTTGCGGAGGCTGAAGACGGAGAGGAGATGCAGGGGGTGCTCCTTGTGCGATGCGGGCCGCGGGTGCGGCGGTCGCTCGGACCGCTGATCGCCCGCACCGGGACCCGCCCCGTGGGGGAAGTATCGCACCCGCCGTCGGGAAATCCCCGCTCGCGACCGGTTTTCAGTGGTCCGTCACCGCATCCAGCCGACTCCCCTGTCCGCGGAGCATGCTGGAGGGATGGCGCACCGGGCATCGAGCACGAGGGACAGCGTCCCCGCGCCCAAGACCTGCGCCTCGTGCGGCCGCACCATCGAGTGGCGGAAGAAGTGGGAGCGCGACTGGGACGAGGTGCGCTACTGCAGCGACGCGTGCCGTCGCCGCGGCGTCACCGACGTCGACGAGCGGCTCGAACGCCGGATCCTCGACCTCCTCGCGCACCGTGCCGGCGGCGCCACCATCTGCCCGTCGGAGGCCGCCCGCGCGGAGTCGCCCGACGAGTGGCGCGACCTCATGGAGCCGGCCCGGCGCGCGGCCCGGCGGCTGGTCGAGGCCGGCGAGGTGGAGATCACCCAGAAGGGGTCGGTCGTCGATCCCTCCACCGCCAAGGGGCCCATCCGGATCCGCCGTCGTCGCTGACGAGGCACACTAGGGGGATGCATCGACCGACCCTCACCGTCCTGACCGCCGTCGCGAGCGCGGCGCTCCTGTCCGGATGCGGGGCCAGCGCGCAGTTCACGTCGCCCACCACGGAGATCTACGCGACCACGGCGGACGCCCAGACCGCGCTCGCCACGGCGATGCCGACGTGGATCCCCGCGGACGGCACCCTCATCCGCACCAAGTCCGAGGCGAAGGCCGGCAGCATCGTCGCCGTGCAGACGGGCCAGGCCGCGCCCGCCCCCGGCGGCTGCACCGACCTCCAGATGCCCACCATCGAGGACACCTGGTGGCCACCGGAGATCGACCCGGCCACCGTCACCTGCGCCGACGGCTGGAACGTGTTCGGCGCGAACGGCCGTCTCTACGGCTGGAGCACCACGGTCCTCCCCTAAGCCGTGGCGGTGCCCCCGGATGCGGCTCCCGCCCGCCGCCGACGCCGGGCCGCGAGCGCCCGCAGCACGAGGATCACGACCACGCCGACCGCCGCGCCCACCCCCGTGTCGACCACGCGGTCGGCGACGAGCGGCAGCACCGGCAGAGGCCGGCCGAGGCCGCCCATCACGAGCGCGAGCGGCGTGATGAAGACGAGCGCCAGCCCGTAGTGCCTGCCGACCGCGATCTCCGCGGCGAACTGGCAGGCGACGGCGACGGCGATCACGGCCGGCGCGGGCAGGTGCAGCGCGAGGATTCCCGCGGCCACCACCGATCCGGCGAGCGTCCCGAGCACGCGGTGCGCCACGCGCGTGAACGACAGCGGCCCGCGCACCACCGGCAGCACGGCGACGAGCGTCACGACGGCCCAGTAGTGGTGCCCGAGCCCGAGCGCCACCGCGATCGCGCCCGCCACCAGAGCGCCGACGACGTTCGCGACCACGGCCGTCCACGCGGCGGGGTCCCGGTGCACGGCGGCGTCGCGCACGGGGATCCGCGGCAGCGCACGGAAGCGGTGCGCCTGCGTGTCGGGCGCCCAGCGGCGGAGCAGCCAGCCGGACATGCAGACGCCGGCGGAGAAGAGGATCGCGGCCACCGCGGTCAGCAGCGCGTCGCGCGCCTGCGAGGGATCCACCGGCACGGCCGCGCACACGACGAGGCCGAACACGGGGAACAGCGGATGCGGGGGCACGAGGCTCATCGCCGTCGACACGAGGGACGCCCCGCCCAGCACGATCACGAGGCCGACGGCCTCGAGCGCGAGCGGCGCGTCGGCGAGCGACAGCAGGACGCCCGTGGAGATCGCGACGAGCATCATCGCCGCTCCGGCGCCCACGCTCGCGAGCCGCAGCCGATAGCGCTCGTTCCGCCCGTAGAGCCCGGTGAACACCCCGAACGACGCGTAGAGCGCGAGGTCCAGGCGGTCGATCGCGAGCAGCACGACGAGCGGCACCAGGAGCCCGACGCTCGCGCGCATCGCGGCCTCGAGGCCGAGCGTCCGGGTCGACGGCGGTCGCGGGATGGGCGATGACGTCACACGGGGTCCGATCTCCCCGGGAGCGGAAACGGGGCCTCCCCACGGTACGCCCGTGCGGCACCGCCCCCGGACGCGACGACGCGCCCCCGGTCTCCCGAGGGCGCGTCGGTCGATCTCGCGTCGGCGCTAGGTGTACTGAGTCATGACGTTGGTGACACTCGGGCCGCGGGCGTGAGCCCGTGGCTTGAGTGGATTCGTTCAGTGTTGTAGTGCTCGATGAAGGGGTCAAGCGCGTCGGCCCGGTGTTGGTTGCTGGTGAAGGGTTGCCGGTAGGCCCACTCGGTCGCGAGGGTCCGGTTGAAGCGCTCGACCTTGCCGTTCTGCCAGGGGCAGTGCGGGCGGATGAACTTCTGCCGCGCGCCCAGGTCCTGGACGGCGTTCTTGAACGCGGTCGAGTGCCGGTAGGCGAACGCGTTGTCCGTGATGACCCGCTCGATCCGGGTGATCCCGCGCCCGGCGAAGTACGCCGCTGCGCGGGTCAGGAACCCGGCCGCGGTCGCGCCTTTCTCATCGGGATGGATCTCCGCGTAGGCGAGACGGGTGTGGTCATCGACCGCGGCATGGACGTAATCGAACCCGATCCCGCGGCCGCGGACCTGCTCGCTGCGCCCGTGGACCCGCCAGCCGCCTCCGTCCGGGATCCTCCCGAGCTTCTTCACGTCCACGTGGATCAGATCACCCGGATGCTCGTGCTCATACCGGTGCGCCGTTGACCGGGATGCCCGGATCACGGCCCCGGTGACGGGGTCCAACCATGCCAACGGCGGCGCCCCGTGCCGGCGCAGGATGCGGGAGATCGTACGGGATGGAACACCTGTCACCGGCGCCAGCCGCGCAGGACCCGCCCGCAACTGGGCCCGCGCTTCCAGCACGGCCCGTTCCCGCTCCGGGCTCGTTCGCCTCGGTACTGACCGGGGCCGCGATGACCGATCCGTCAGCCCTCGCAGCCCCTCGGCACGGAACCGGTTCACCCATCGATGCGCGCACTGCCGCGACACCCCCAGCTCCCGCGCGACGTGCGCGACCGGCCGACGATCCTCCACCACCCGCCGCACGAGGAGAACCCTCCCGTGAACCGTCAGACGAGCATTACCGTGGGACATCGAGGCCTCCTGGCGATGGTTGAACTGAACAGCTCCATCAAGCCAGGAGGCCTCTTCACACGCCCCGAAGTGTCACCAACGTCACGGCCGAGTACACCTAGCGCCCGCGCCGCTGGCCGCGCGGCGGGGGAGTGCGGCCGCCGCCCTTCGGTGCCGGCTTCGACCCGCCCTTGCCGCCCGCGCCGCCCGGCTTGCCCGCGGCCTTGCGCGCCGTCTTCTGCGCGGCGGTCGGCTTCCGGCGGTCGCGCTCGTCCTCGTCGCGGGAGGAGCGCGAGCTCGCGGCCGTGCGCCCGCGGACGATGCCCACGAGCTCCTCGATGTCGGGGGAAACGTCGCCCTCGCGCCAGGCCACGGCGATCCGCGTCTCCGGCAGGTCGTGCACGGGCACGGCCACGACGTCCTTGCGCGCGTGCAGGCGGCCGAGCGCGTGCGGCACGACCACGAAGCCGACGCCTGCGGCGACCAGCTCGACGGCCGCGGCGACGTCCTCGGGCATGGGGACGGGATCCGCGCCCGCGGTGCGCCCGGGCCAGCCCGGCACCTGGTCGGCCGGCTGCAGGAGCAGGTCGTCCGCGAGGTCGGTGATCGCGATCGCGTCGGCCGTGGCGTGCGCGTGCTCCTTGGGCAGGATCGCGACCTGCACCTCGCCGTAGAGCGGGACGATCGTGAGGCCCCGGCCGTCGACGGGGAGGCGGAGGAACGCGACGTCCGCGGATTGGTCGACCAGCGCGGGCGCGGCGTCCGGCTCGGCGAGCGGCACGACCCGCAGCGGCACGTCGGCGACGCGCTCGTCCCAGGCGCGGGTCCACTTGGCGACGGTGACGCCGGGCACGATCGCGACGACGAGCCCCCGCGGCGGCGCGGCGGCCTCCTCGGCCAGGCGCGCGTCCTCGGCGGCGATCGCGGCGCGGGCCTCCGCGAGCCGTGCCTCGCCCGCGGGGCTGAGGCGCGTGGGCCCGTCGTCGCGCACGAACAGCTCGACGCCCCAGAGCGCCTCGAGGTCGAGGATCGAGCGGCTCACGGCGATGCGCGAGACGTTGAGGGCCTTCGCGGCGCGGGCGAAGTGCAGCTCGTCGGCCACGGCGGCGAAGCGCCGGAGGGCGGTCGGGTCGGCGTCCACGGGAGTCCCCTCGATCGCCCGCACGAAGGTGGCGCGGTGAGCGGCGGCGGGTCGATCCAGGCTAGTGCAGGGCGGTCGGGGCCCCGACGGTACCCTGGGCACATGACGAGCCCCGGATCCAGCCAGACGATGAAGGCCGCGACCGCGGCGAAGAAGCTGGGCGTGCACCTCCCGGCGACCCCCGTGGAGTTCCAGGAGTCGACCCCGTCCCGCGCCGAGCTCGCCGAGATGCACGAGAACCCGCCCGAGTGGCTGGCCACGCTGCTGCGCGACGGCCCGCACCCGCGCCAGGTCATCGCCGGCAAGCTCGGCGTCTCCATCGCCGGCCTGGCCCGCGGCGGCGTCGACGAGGCGCTCACCACCGCCCAGATCAAGGAGCTGCTGCAGGCCCCGCCGCAGTGGCTCGTGCAGGAGCGCGCGACGCAGGCCGAGGTGCGCGAGGAGCAGATCCGCGTGAAGAACCGCGACGCCGGTCGCGCCGCGATGGCCGCCGAGCGCGAGCGCCAGGACGGCGCCGGCGGCTCGCGCCGCTGAGCCGACCCGCGCCGAGCGGACACGACCCGCGCTCTGCCGACCCGCGCTGAGCGGATGGCCCCGGGGACCCCGCCGCCGCGAATTCGGCCCCGCGTGAGACCCTGATGCCGTGACCCGTACGAACGACACGGCCCGCCGCCGCCACGCCGCCGCCGCCACCGAGCCGGATCCCGCGGCCGCCGTCCCCGCGCCGATCACCGGATCCCGCGTGCCCGGCACCGTCGGCGTCGTGGTCGTCGCCGCCCTCGTCACCGCCGTCTACGTGCTGTACTCCGCGCTCCAATGGCGCCGCTTCACCGTGAAGTCGTGGGACACCGGCATCTTCACGCAGCTCGCGCAGGACTACTCGCGCCTCCAGGCGCCGCTCGTCTCCATCAAGGGCGACGGCTTCAACCTCATGGGCGACCACTTCCACCCGATCCTCGTGCTGCTCGGCCCGGTCTACGCCGTGTGGCCGCACGCGTTCGCGCTGCTCGTGGTGCAGGCCGTGCTCATCGGGATCTCGGTGGTCGGCGTCGGCCGTCTGGCCGGCCGCGTCGTCGGGCGGTGGGGCGCGATCGTCGTCGCCGCGGCCTACGGGCTCAGCTGGGGGATCCAGGGCGCGGTCGCGTTCCAGTTCCACGAGATCGCGTTCGCCCTGCCGCTGCTGGCCTTCGCGCTCGACGCGGTGATCGCCCGCCGTGCGATGGCCGCCGCCGCATGGGCTGTGCCGCTCGTGTTCGTGAAGGAGGACCTCGGCCTCACCGTCGCGGTGCTCGGCGCGATCATCGCGCTCACGATGGACCGCCGCATCGGCGTCGCGCTCGCCGGGTGGGGCGTCGCCTGGTTCGTGCTCGCGACCACCGTGATCCTGCCCGCCTTCAACCGCGAGGCCCGCTGGGACTACGCGTCCAAGCTCGACGCGGGCGGCGCGCTCGCGGATCCCCTCGGCACCGTCGCCGGGCTCTTCGTCGCGCCGAAGCTCGAGACGGTGGCCTTCCTGATCCTCGCAGGGGCGCTGATAGCCGTGCGCTCGCCGCTGCTGCTCCTCGTGGTGCCGACGCTCGCCTGGCGCTTCCTCGCGCCGACCGAGGCCTACTGGGCGCCCGGCTACCACTACGACGCGGTGCTCATGCCGATCGTCTTCGCCGCGGCGATCGACGGCGTCGTGCGGGCGCGAGCGGGGCGCCAGCGCTGGCTGCGGTCGGCGTCGCGCCTCGCCGTGCCGGCGCTCGCGGTGGCGGCGATCGCGGTGGCGGCGATCGCCCTCTTCTTCCGCTCGCCCATGGTCGATCTCACGAAGCCGACCATCTGGGAGCCGGCGCCGCGGGCTGCCCAGGCGCAGGCCGCGCTCGACCAGGTGCCGGCCGGCGCATCCGTCCTCAGCGACATCGGCCTCATGTCGTACCTCGTCGACGACCACGAGGTCTACTGGCTCGGCAACCCGGGCAACCCGGCGCCGCAGTACGTCGTGATCGACACCCTCGGCGGCGGCCTCGGCCAGGGCGCGCTCAACGCCGACCAGTACGGCGAGGCGACGCAGGCGGGCACGACGTACGAGATCGTCTACGCCGACGCCGGGTACCAGGTCGCCCGTCGGATCCAGTAGCCGGTACGCCGCCCCGCCCCGCCCGCACGCGAGGAGGCCGGGCGCTCCCCCGAGCCGCCCGGCCTCCGCGTGCGCGCTCCCGGAGGAGCGCCCCGATCAGATCGGGATCACCGCCGTGAGCACGCCCACGGCGAGCATCGTCAGCGACACGAGCACCGCGCGCCACAGCACCTTGCGGTGGTGGTCGCCGAGGTTCACGTCCGCGAGCGAGACGAGCAGCAGGATCGCCGGCACGAGCGGGCTCTGCAGGTGCACGGGCTGCCCGGTGATGGACGCGCGCGCCATCTCGACCGGGTCGATGCCGTAGTTCGCGGCGCTCTCCGCGAGCACCGGGAGCATGCCGTAGTAGAAGGCGTCGTTGCTCATGAAGAAGGTCATCGGGATGCTGAGCACGCCCGTGATGACCGCGAGGCCGGGGCCGAGGGCGTCCGGGATGATCGTCACGAGCCACGCGGACATCGCCGACACCATCCCGGTGCCGTTGAGCACGCCGATGAGGACGCCCGCCGCGAGCACCATCGAGACCACGCCGACCACGCTGGGCGCGTGCGCCGCGATGCGCTCGCCCTGGTGCTTGAGGTCGCGGAAGTTGGCGATCAGCGCGATGGCAGCACCGACCATGAAGACGTAGGCGAGCGGCAGCTGGTCCATGATCAGCAGCGCGAGCACCACGATCGTGAGACCGAGGTTGAACCAGATCATGCGAGGGCGCAGGGTCTCGCGGTCGGGGTCGAGCATCGTGGTGCCGAGCGTGGAGACGGCGGCCGTCTCGGCGCGGACGAGCGCCGGGGCCATCGTGATGAGGCCGCCGCGCGGGGTCGCGGGGGCGCCGCGACCGGCGCGCCACCAGCCGGAGCCGCCCGTGGATCCGCCGACGCCTGCGCCTGACCCGCTGGCGCTGGCGGCGTCGAGGCCGCCCTCGGCGCGCGCCTCGCCGAGCGCCGCGAGGCGGCTGCGCTCGCGGAGGCCCATGGTCCAGGCGAAGCTCATGACGAGCGCGATGCCGACGAGGAGCGACGGGATCATCGGCACGAAGATGTCGGTCGGTGAGACCTTGAGCGCCGCCGCCGCGCGGACGGTCGGGCCGCCCCACGGGACGATGTTGAGCGTGCCGTTCGCGAGGCCGGCCGTGCAGGTGAGGACCACCGGGCTCATCCCGAGCTTGCGGTAGATCGGCAGCATGGCCGCCGTCGTGACGATGAAGGTCGTGGATCCGTCGCCGTCGAGGGAGACCGCGGCCGCGAGGATCGCCGTGCCGAGCACGATCTTCGCCGGGTCGCCGCCCGCGAGGCGGAGGATGAGGCGCACCAGCGGGTCGAAGAGGCCGACGTCGATCATGATGCCGAAGTAGATGATGGCGAACATCAGCAGCGCGGCCGTGGGCGCGAGGTCGCCGAGCGCCTCGATGACCATGTCGCCGATGCCGAGGCCCGCGCCCGCGAAGAGGCCGAAGATCGTCGGCACGAGGATCAGGGCGACCATGGGCGTCAGCCGCTTGGTCATGATGAGCGCCATGAAGGTGAGGACCATGGCGAAGCCCAGGAATACCAGCACGTGTGACTCCTTCGTCGGTGGGCGGGACGCCCGGCTGAACACCACACGCTAGGTGGGCGTCCGCGGTCCGTCGCGCTTGTGCCGCTTGATCGCGATAGTGCACGTAGACGACGTTCTGCGCATTATGCTCACCAGGTGGACCGAGCGACGGGGCGACGACGGGCGGGGCTCGACTTCGCGCGCCGCACCCTCGTCCTCCAGCTGCTCGTCGTGCTCGTGGTGGTGGGGATCGCGACCGTCGCCTACGGTCTGCTGAGCTCCTCCGAGAACCGCGAGGAGGCGCAGGCGACGGCGCTCGCGATCGCCAGGACGGCCGCCGAGGATCCCGCGCTCCGGGCCGCCGTGACCGCCGAGACCGCGGATCCCGCGACGGCCACCTCCGCCGACCTCGCCGACGGGCCGGTGCAGCGCACGGCCGAGGCGGTGCGCGAGCGGACCGGCGCGCTGTTCGTCGTGGTCACCGACGACCGGGGGCTGCGGCTCGCGCACCCCGACCCGGCCGAGCTCGGGCAGCGGGTGAGCACGGATCCCGCCGCCGCGCTCTCGGGGCGCGAGGAGGTGACGTGGGCCACCGGCACGCTCGGGGAGTCGGCGCGGGCGAAGGTGCCGGTGCGGGCGCTGGCGGATGCGTCCGCGGGCGGCGACGACGACGGCGCCGCGGGCAGCGCGTCGAGCCGCGTCGTCGGCGAGGTCAGCGTCGGCTTCGCGGCGGCGACCGTGCGCGACTCCATCGGCGTCGACGTCGCGGCCATCGCGGTCGTCGCCCTGCTCGCGCTCGGCGTCGGGGCGGTGGCCAGCGGGATCCTCTCGCGGCGGCTCGCGCGCCTCACCCTCGGCCTCCAGCCGTCCGAGCTGGCGGGCCTCGTGCAGGACCAGGCGGCCGTGCTCTCCGGCGTCGGCGAGGGCGTCCTCGGGATCGGGCCCGACGGCCGGGTGACCGTCTGCAACCCGCGCGCCGCGGCGCTGCTCGGCCTCGAGGATCCGGTGGGCCGCACGCTCGCGGACCTCGACGTCGCGCCGGTGCTGCGCGACGCGGTGGCCGAGGCGCAGGCCGGGGCCGCTGCCGGATCTCCGTCGCTGCGCGCCGTGGTCGACGACCGGCTGCTCTTCGTCGACGTCGCCCGCGTCGACCGCGACGGACGCGACCTCGGCACGGTGATGGTGCTGCGCGACGAGACCGACATCGAGGCGATGAGCCGCCGCCTCACGGCCGTCACCGCGATGTCCACGGCGCTCCGCGTGCAGCGTCACGAGTTCGCGAACCGCCTCCACGTCGTGCGCGGTCTCGTCGCCACCGGCCGGGTCGACGAGGCCGACAGCTACCTCGCGGGCGTGCTCGAGCAGGGGCCCGTGGCGTTCCCGACGGTCGACGCGGGGCTCGTCGACGAGCCGTACCTGCAGGCGTTCCTCGGGGCGAAGGCGATGGAGGCGGAGGAGCGCGGCGTGGCGCTGCGGGTCGGGCCCGGCACGCTCGTGCGCGGGATCCTGGTGCGGCCCGAGGAGGTCACGACCGTGCTCGGCAACCTTGTCGACAACGCGGTGCACGCGGCCGTCCGCGGATCCCGCGCTGACAGGTGGGTGGAGGTGGAGGCGCTCGACGACGGGGTCGACCTGCACCTCGCGGTCTCCGACTCGGGCGACGGGCTGGCCGCGTCCGACGCCGGGCGCGTGTTCCGCCGACGCCCCGACGACGTGGGTGCGGTGGCGGAGGCGCTGGCGGCGGAGGAGGACGCGGCGGCGGATGGGCCCGCCGCGGACGCACTCGCCGCGGACGCGCCGGTCGCGGGCGGCGCTGGCGACCGCGGGGGAGCGGATCCCGCGCACGGCCTCGGCTTCGGCCTCCCGCTCGTGCGCGACATCGCCCGGCGCGACGGGGGCGACGTGTGGGTCGCGGATCCCGGCGGCCCGCCGCCCCACGCGGAGGCCGGTGCCGTGTTCTGCGCGCGCCTCGCGGGCGTGGTGGAGCCGCCGGACGCGGATCCGCCCACGGCCGACGACGCCGACGCCCCTGCCGACCCCGACCCCGACCCCGACCGCCCCGACACCCGCGACCCCGACGGAGCCCCCGCATGACCGACGACCTCACCGTCCTCATCGTCGACGACGACTTCCGCATCGCCCGTCTGCACGAGGGCATCGTGGAGCAGGCCCCCGGGTTCCGCGCCGTCGGCACCGCGGGCAGCGTGCGGGCGGCGCTCGCCGTGCTCGACACGTCCCGCCCCGACCTCGTGCTCCTCGACGCGTACCTGCCCGACGGCAGCGGGATCGACCTGGTGCGGCGCATCGAGCCCGACGTGATCCTCGTCACGGCCGCCGACGACCCCGCCACCGTCCGCCGCGCCCTCCGCGGCGGTGCCGTCTCCTACCTCGTCAAGCCGTTCGCGCCCGAGCTGCTCACCGCGCGCCTCGCGGCCTACGCGGCCTTCCGCGCCGGGCTCGCGAGCGACCGCCCGCTCGACCAGGCCGGCATCGACCGCGCCATCCACGCGCTGCGGCCCGGCCGCGCGTCCGCGCAGGCCCGACCGGCGACCGAGCAGGCCGTGCTCGACGCCCTGTCCGCATCCGACGCGGAGCTCAGCGCCCCCGAGATCGCCGAGCGCGTCGGCGTCTCCCGCGCCACCGCGCAGCGCTACCTCGGCGCGCTCGCCCGCGACCGCGTGGTCGACGTGCAGCTCAACTACGGATCCACGGGCCGCCCGGAGCACCGCTACCGGATCCTGCGGCCGCGCGGCTGAAGCGGCCCTCCTCGACCGGCCCCGTCACCGCCCGTAGGCTCGTCGGATGTCCGACGCAGGAGCCCAGGTGATCCACTTCCATCGGAAGCACCACGACGTCATCGTGAGCGGCGAGAAGGCCACCACCGTGCGTTGGGGCGAGGACCTGCGGGTCGGCCCGGCGACGTTCGTCTTCGACGAGCACGCCACCGCCGTCCCGCTCGCCGGACGCGTCACCTCCGTGCGGCGGCACCTCCTCGCGGATCTCACGCCGGAGGACGCGCACCAGCCGCCCGGCACGGACATGGCCCGGTTCGCCGAGCAGCTCCGCGAGAACTACTACCCGACCATGCCGGCGTCGGCGGCCGTCGTGGTCGCGGAGATCGAGCTCGGGGGCGTCGCGCCCGTCGGCTGAGTGGAGGGCGCACCAAGTGGCATACGGCCGCCCCGCAGGCGGGGGTCAGCTCCCGACGGTCGCTGCACCTCGTCAGATCTACTCGATCGCCGCTCGTCATCTCCGTCACGGTCGGCGGTGCTGGTGACGCTTGCACTGAATGATCGTCACTGCCGTCGTCGCTGGTGACACGTGCCCTGGACAACTGTCACAGTCGTCGTTGTTGGTGACACTTGCTCTGAACAACTGTCACAGTCGGGCTCCGCAGGCACTCGTGTCGGTCATGTGCCTTCGCCTGCGGCGTCGACGCGCGAGTCCCCCAGCCGAAAGCGCATGCATGCGATGCAGCCGAGGAATGCACGGAAGCGCTGCTGGTCAGATCAGCGCGTCGCGTATCAGCTGGGGATATCGGGCGTCCGCGAGGTCGAGCCCAGCCGCTTCCTCCGCCGTAAACCACCCGACCGCGTCGTGCTCCTCCGGGGCCGCATTCGTGATCACACCGGCCCAGCTGACGATCTGCCAGATCTCGATGCGGGCGTCTGCCATCTTGAGCACACGGATGGGGCCACCGGCCGGTGGGTCGATCTTCACGTCCAGCTCCTCGCGCAGCTCGCGCACCAGAGCGTGGAGGCTGCTCTCGCCCGGCTCGAGATGACCGCCCGGGAAGTCCCAGACGTGCGGGTACCAGGCCTTCGTCGCGGAACGGTGAGCCAGCAGCACGTGAGCCGATCGGACGAGCAATCCGCAGGCGACTCGGTGCTCCACGCGTCCGTCGACGGGGATCAGCTCCCGACGACCACCGGCAGCGGCACCTCGTCGGCCGCGAGCTCCTCGCTCGTGGAGCCCAGCACCTCGGCGACGGACGCGCGGATGATCGCGAGACCCTCCTCGACCTGCTCGTCGGTGATGGTGAGCGCGGGCAGCACCTTCATGACCGTGCCGCCGGCGCCCGAGGTCTCCATGAGCATGCCGCGCTCGAACGCCGCCCGGCAGACCGCGCCGGCGAGGTCGCCGGAGGGGAACTCGATGCCGCGCGCGAGGCCGCGGCCGCGCACCTTGAGCTGCGTCTGCGGCGCGGCGGAGGCGGCGATCTCGGTGAAGACCTCGTGGATCCGCTCGCCCTTGCGCAGCGTCGACGCCTCGAGCTCGCCGTCGGCCCAGTACAGGCGGATGGCCTCGGCGCCCGTGAGGAACGCGGGCGCGATGCCGCGGAAGGTGCCGTTGTGCTCGCCGGGCTTCCACTGGTCGAGCTCGGGCTTGAGCAACGTGAGGGCCATGGGCAGGCCGTAGCCGCCGATGGACTTGGAGAGCGTGACGATGTCGGGGACGATGCCCGACTCCTCGAAGCTGAAGAACCCGCCCGTGCGGCCGCAGCCCATCTGCACGTCGTCGACGATAAGCACGATGCCGTGGCGCGTGGTCAGGTCCCGGAGCTTCCGCAGCCACTCAGGCGTAGCGACGTTGATGCCGCCCTCGCCCTGCGCGGTCTCGACGATGACGCCGGCGGGCAGGTCGACACCCGAGCCCGAGTCGTCGAGCAGCTTCTCGAAGTACGCGAGGGTGTCGGTCTCGCCGCCGAGGTAGCCGTCGAAGGGCACCGCGACCGCGTGGTGCAGCGGGTGGCCGGCGCCGCCGCGCTTGAGCGCGTTGCCGGTGACCGCGAGCGCGCCCTCGGTCATGCCGTGGAACGAGTTGGTGAAAGTGGACGATCGTGGTGCGGCCGGTGACCTTGCGCGCGAGCTTCATCGCGGCCTCGACCGCGTTCGCGCCGCCCGGGCCGGGGAACATGATGCGGTAGTCGAGCCCGCGCGGCTGGAGGATCACGTCCTGGAACGTCTGCAGGAAGTCGCGGCGGGCCTCCGTGAACATGTCGAGGGAGTGCGTGACCCCGTCGCGGAGGATGTAGTCGACCAGCTTCTGCTTGAGCGCCGGGTTGTTGTGCCCGTAGTTGAGCGCGCCGGCGCCCGCGAAGAAGTCGAGGTAGCGGTCGCCGTCGGCTGTGAACATCTCGCTGCCCACCGCGCGGTCGAAGACCACCGGCCAGCCGCGGCTGTAGCTCCGGACCTCGGACTCCATCTGCTCGAAGATCGTCATGCGGTGTCGCTCCTTGATGCTCATCGGCGACCTGCGGGGACCGCCGCACGTCGGGCGGGGCTCGTGGCTCCGGGCGACGGGGAAGGGCGCTGCGATGCGCAGCTCCTCCATCGTCGCACCTCCGCCCGACATCGCCGGAATCCCTCGCGCGGGGGAACTCTGTAGGGTCGCGGCATGGCCGCATCCGGGGACGTCGATCCGCTCCGGGCCCCGGGGACCGCGATGATCCGGGTCGGCGACCGCGACGTGCGGCACCGCGTGACCGGAACCGGGGATCCGCTCCTGCTCCTGCACGGCATCGGCCGCAGCCTCGAGGACTGGGAGGAGCAGCACGACCGCCTCTCCGCCGGCCATGCGCTGCACAGCCTCGACCTGCCGGGGTCCGGCTGGTCGGATCCGGTCGACGGCGGCACGACGCTCGAGTCGATCGCGGATGCGCTGCCCGCCTACCTCGACGCGGCGGGCGTGCGTGGCCCCGTGACCGTGGTCGGCAACTCGCTCGGCGGCGCGGTCGCGATGACCCTCGCGACCCGGCACCCGGATCGCGTGCGGGCGCTCGTGCTCGCGGACAGCGCGGGCTTCGGCCGGCAGGTCACCGTGGGCCTCCGGATGCTCGCGTTCGACCCGCTCGCGACGCTCCTCATGCGGCCGACGCCCGGCAACTCCCGGCGCTCGACCCGCACGATCTTCCACGACCCGGCGCTCACGACCGACGAGCGCGTGCGGCACGCGCAGGCGCTGTCGGCCCGACCGGCCCACGCGGCCACGATGCTCGACATCGCGCGCGACCTCGGCACGGTCCGCGGCGTGAGCTCACGCTGGCGCCGGCCGCTGGTGGAGGGCGTGCGGGCGTCGGGCCTCCCGGTGCTCGCGCTGTGGGGCGATCGCGACCGGATTCTCCCGCCGGGCCACCTCGCGGCCGTCGCGCGGGAGCTGCCCGACGCGCTGACCCGCATGATCCCGGACTGCGGTCACATGCCGCAGATCGAGCGCCCTGACCTCTTCGCCGAGCTGGTGGGCGACTTCCTCGGCTCGCTGCCCCCCGCCGCAGCGGCACGCGCCGCCCCGCGGGAGCCCTGAGCGGGTCGTCCGTCGCAGGGGGCGTCGGTGGAGGGGGCGCACGGCGTCGGTTCGCGGGCCGTACCGTAGGGGAATCCGTGCATTCTCGCGCCGACGTCGTCGGAGAACGCGGGCGGCGCGACTCCTCCAGGACGGACGATCCCTCATGCGCCGACACGTCACCCTGCTCCTCCCCGCGCTCCTCCTCGCCGCCTGTCTCGCGGGCCACCCTCAGCCCGCACAGGCGAACGAGGTCGCCCGCCCCGGCGCGGTGCTCCCGCCCACCGCCCCATGGGCCGCGACGCCTCGCGTGGATCGCGCATCCGAGGCCGGTGACCCCCTCACCGCCTCGCTGGTCGAGGCGGTGGGTGACCGACGTCATCCGAGCGCACCGCGCCCGCCCTCGACGACGTGCGCGACGATCCCCGCCCAACTGTCCATGCCGGGACGGACCGCGAGCGCGGCCGAGGAGGCCTCCCCGCCGGACACCGCGCGCATCCAGCGCGGCCTCGACGCCTGCGCGGGCACGGGCGGAGCGGTGCGCCTCAGCACCTCCGGTGCCGCGACCGACTTCCTCAGCGGTCCGCTCGTCGTCCGACCGGGCGAGGTGCTGCTCGTCGACCCCGCTGCCACCCTCTTCGCGTCGCGGAACGCGGCTGCCTACCAGGTGGCCGGTCACGGCCGCTGCGGCACCATCGGGGGAGACGGCCTGGGGTGCGCGCCCTTCCTCGCCGTCGGATCCGGCTCCGGGGTGGAGTCCACCCGGGCCGCCGACGGTACCCAGGGGCGGATCGACGGGCGCGGCGACGCGACCCTGCTCGGATCCGCGACCACCTGGTGGGCCCTTTCCGCGCAGGCGAAGGCCGGGGGCAACCAGAACGTGCCGCGGCTCATCAAGGCACAGCGCTCGAACGACGTGACCGTGGCCGACGTCGACCTCATCGACTCGCCCGGGCAGCACATCTCCTTCAATGACGGCGTCGGCCTCACCGTGTGGGGCGTCGTGGTGTTCACCCCGGCGAACGCCCGCAACACCGATGGCATCGACCCGGCCGGCGCCCAGGACGTCACCATCGCCGACTCCTACATCATGGACGGCGACGACGGCATCGCCATCAAGGCCTCCGACGCCCCGTCGGCGCACATCACGATCCGTGGCAACACGCTCACCGGCACGCACGGCATCTCCCTCGGTCGGCAGACCACCGCAGGGATCAGCGACGTGCTCATCGACGGCAACACCATCAGCGGCAAGGACAGGTACGGCAACCAGAGCGTCGCCGCCGGGGGGATCCGCATCAAGAGCTCGGCCGCGGCGGGCGGCCTGGTCCGCGACATCACGTTCCGCGACACCTGCATCGACCTGGTCAAGGCACCCGTGGTGTTCGACTCGCGGTACGAGTCCGGCAGCGGGACGCACATCCCCAGCTTCACCGGGATCGTCGTCGACGGCCTACGTGCCACGAACTCGGTGAAGGGGGCGGCGAGCGTGCTCGAGGGCTTCGATGCGGCGCATCCCCTCGGCCTGCTGCTACGGCGCGTGGACGTCGACGATCCGGACGTCCGCGCCGCGTACGCCGACATCACGACCCAGGGCGCCCACTTCGGCGGCGTGCCGCTCACGGCATCGGGGGCCGGGGTGCGGGTCACGGCGCAGGCCGACGCCGGCGCGGCACCCGCCTGCGGCTGACGGGCTTCCGCGAGCGCGTGACACGCGGGGGATGCCGGTAGCCCGCGTGGGCGGGCCGCCCGCAGCCCCCGCTCACCAGCCGAGCGTGCGGAGCACCGCGACCGTCACGGGCCCGGGGCCGGGCACCGCGTGCCCGCGAGCGAGCACCGGGGTCATCAGCTCGTCCGGATCGCCCTCGGGGTAGGTGGCCTCGTCCAGGTGCGAGTAGCTGCTGCCGTCCCACGTCGTGGGTGCGTAGAGACGGGCGGCCTTGCCGCCTCCGGCCTGGCGCACCTGGGGACTGTCGAACACGAGACCGGGCGTCTGCAGCTGCGCAGCCAGCTGCACCGGATCCGCGATGGACAGCAGCGACCGGCCGTCGGCCGCGCGGGTGTACGTGTCGAAGGCGAGCGGGTACCCGGGCGTGCCCATTGCCCCGCGCCCGTGCTCCACGGTGGCCGCGCCGACGAAGCCGAGGCCGTGGCCGAGCTC
Source organism: Clavibacter sepedonicus (assembly GCF_000069225.1). Lineage (GTDB taxonomy): Bacteria > Actinomycetota > Actinomycetes > Actinomycetales > Microbacteriaceae > Clavibacter > Clavibacter sepedonicus. The sequence continues at coordinate 2,306,513 of NC_010407.1, forward strand.
GTGCAGGACGGCGGAGGCGAAGTCCACCTGATCGGGGCCGATCGGGCCCGTGCCGAAGTGGGTGTGGCTCGCGTCGGAGTCGAACTCCGCCTCGATGTCCGGGCTCGGATCGATCTGGTGCCCTGCCAGCTTGTTCGCCAGGGGCTCGGCGTAGAACGTGTGCGGTCGCGGGGCACCGCGGAAGTCGGTCCGGTAGGTCGACGGGCCCGCCTGTCCGCCGATGCCCGCGCCCAGGTGCTCGTACCGCGCGGAGACGGTGATGGGCACTGGCGAGCTGATGACGTGCGACCAGACGTCGACCGCCCGCTGGAAGTCGGCGCGCGCCTGCACGGGAAGCCCACATAGGTGACCTGGAACGTCGCGGTCGCCGCGGCGTCCGTGGTGACGGTCGTGACGGTGTCCGGGCCGGTGGTGCGCGCGGCCTGGCGCAGCGTGACGGCATCTCGCGTCAGCAGCCGCGACGCGGCCGGCGGGGTCGCCGTGCCGTGGTGCTCGACGTGCAGCGCGGAGGCGTGCACGTGCGACCCCGCGGACGGAGGTGCCGCCTGACGCCGTCGCGGCGATGGCGGGCACCACCAGGCACGAGGCGGAGACGGCGGCGGCGGTCACGAGGAGCGCGGTGGACAGCTGGCGGGGAGTGGGCATGTAGGCACCTCGGTCGGTTCCGCGCGATGCGCGGATGGGCGCCTGGCCCCTCGCGACGCCCGTGCCCCGTGGGGGACGGCTCTCCCAGATGGTGTCGAGGAGCGGATGCGTGGTAGCGAGGAGCGACGGCGTCCGCCGTCGGCGTGGGGTGAACTTAGCCCGGTGGGCGTCCCCGCCTCGCGTACCGCGCACAGGCACAGGCGCCGGCATCCCGTGCGGCCGGCGGCCCCGCGTCGCGACGGATGGCGCAGGTCAGCTCCCGGCGTCAGCTCCGGCGTCAGCTCCCGCGTCCCGCTCGGGAGCGTCATCCGGGGCGTCCGGGGCGTCCGGGGGGCTCGCCTCCGCGGCCGCCGCCGCATGGCGGGCGGCGGGCGACCGCACCGAGTCGTGGCGCTCGGCCAGCGACTCGAAGCCGTCGTGCGCGGCGACGCGGACGGAGGTGTCGGGGTCGGTGAGCGCGCGGCGGATGACGTCCTCGTCGGAGGGTCCGCCGACGGCGCCGAGCGCACGGAGGGCGGCACCGCGGACGCGGGCGTTCTCGTCGGTGACGAGCACGGTGAGCGCGCGCACGAGCGGCAGCTGCCGGGTCGCGACGACCTTCGCGCACGCCTCGCGCACGCGCCAGGCGCGGTTCGTGAGGTTCTTCTCGACGACCTTCGCGGCCTCGGGCGTCCAGGCGTAGAGGAGCGCGCGGGCGCCCCAGGCCTCGGGCCAGTAGAGGGGAGGCGCGCCGTTGAGGATCCCGCGGGCGTGGCGCCCGCCGACCAGCAGCAGGAAGTCGTCGCCCTCGTACAGCCCGTCCAGCAGGCCCATCGCCCGCAGGGCGACCTCCCGCTCGCTCGTGCGCGACACCGCGTCGCTCATGCGCGTCGCGAGGGAGTCCTCGCGACGGCGGGGGTCATCTCCGTCAGCCATGCCGACAACCGTATCGGCTGCGGCAGGGCTGCCCCGCCGCCGGTCACGCGCGGCGGGGCCGGCGGATCAGCCGGCCTGCGTGTTGAAGAGCAGCCCCAGCAGGTAGGTGGCCCCGGCCGCGCCGAAGCCGATGAGCAGCTGGCGTCCTGCGCGACGCAGGGGCGGGCCGCCCGAGAGGAGGCCGGTGACCGCGCCCGTGATCGACAGCGCGATGGCCACGAGGACGCAGGCGATGGCGAGCGCCGCGAGGCCCTGCAGGCCGAAGAGGTACGGGAGCACGGGGATCACGGCGCCGGACGCGAAGAAGCAGAAGCTCGAGATGGCCGCGCCCCAGGCGGTGCCGACGCTCTCGTGGTCGTCCTCCGATGCGGCGACGCCCGCGATGCTGACGGGGATCGGCCGGGTCTCGGCCGCGAGGTCGCGCAGCACCTCGGCGGCGTGCGCGAGCGCCTCGTCCTCCGTCATGCCGCGGGCGCGGTAGACGAGGGCGAGCTCGTTGGCGTCGACGTCGAGGTGGGGGAGCGCGTCGCGCGTGCCCGGATCCGGGGCCGACGCCTCGAGCAGCTCGCGCTGGGAGCGCACCGACACGAACTCGCCCGCGCCCATCGACAGCGCGCCGGCGAGCAGGCCCGCGAGACCCGTCGCGAGGATCACGGCGTTGGGCACGCCCGTGGCCGTGATGCCGAGGACGAGCGCCAGGTTGCTGACGAGCCCGTCGTTCGCGCCGAACACGGCGGCGCGGAAGGTGCCGGAGAGGCGCATCCGGCCGCGGGTGGCGAGGCCGCGCACGACCTCCTCGTGCACGCGCTCGTCGGCGGCCATCGCGTCGGTGGCGTCGGCGTCGTCCGCGTACGGGGAGCGGCTCTCGGCGCGCTGCGCGAGGGCCAGCACGAACACGGATCCGAAGCGGCGAGCGAGGAGACCGAGGATCCGCGTGCGGATGTCGCCGCGCACGGGCTTGCCGACGCTGTCGCCGAGCAGCTCGATCCAGTGGTCGGCGTGGCGGCCCTCCGCCTCGGCGAGGGCGAGCAGGATGTCGCGCTCCTCGCCCGTGCGGCGGCCGGCCAGGTCGCGGTAGACGGCGGCCTCGGCGCGCTCGTCGGCGAGGTACTGCCGCCAGCGGCGCACCTGCGCGGGCGTCGGATCGGGCGTTCGGGCAGGGGGCATGGATGTCATGGGTCCTCCGGTCGGGCGACGGCCGGGAACCGGGAGGGCTCCGGCCGACGCGACGGCGCGTGGTGCGCCTGTCGTTCGTCTGGCCGAAGGTCTCGTCCGCCCGCCGCCCTCACGGACTCTGGCGGGTGATGCACCGGGCCCGGGGGCCAGCATGTCGACGCATCGCCGTCCGGCCCGAGGGCCGGGGGGGGACTACTCCCCTTCGAGAGGAGACCCTAGCGCACGGGTCCGAGCGGGCCGGCGGCGAGCGGCCCTGCGGCCAGCGGCGTCAGGCCGACGGCAGCAGCACGATCACCAGCGGCAGCACGGGCAGCGCGCACGCGACCGCGCACAGCAGCCGCAGCGCGACGCGGTGCCCGCCGCGGGGGTGGTCCATGCGGTCGGCGCGGAGCGCGGAGAGGCCGCCGTCGGGATCCAGCTTGCGGAGCGCCGAGGCGACCGTGGTCGGCCCGGAGACGCGGGCCGCGTGGTCGTCGGCGATGAACTCGATGGCGATGGTGGTGGACAGCGCGAGGCGCTGGCTCGCGGGCAGCGCCGGGAGGATCGCGCGCGAGACCTGGGCGATCCGCACCGCGACCGCGTGCCGCTGCTCCAGATGGGCGGTCTCGTGCTCGAGCACCGCCGCGAGCTCGTCGTCGTCGAGACGGGCGCGCGCCTCGGTGGTGAGGAGGATCACGCCGGTCGCGGGGGAGAGCGCGGCGAGCGGCACGTCCGACTCGACGAGGCGCGCGTCCCGCCCGGCCACCCGGTACGGGCGCGACGCGAGCAGCAGCGTCGCCACCTCGCCCGCGCGGCGCCTGGCCTCGCGGACGACGCGCCCGCCCTCCTCCACGATGCGGAACAGCAGCACGCCCAGCACGCCCGCGGCCAGGTAGGCCAGCGGGATGGCGGCGACGGGCGCCGTGTCGGCGTCCTGCTGCGGGCCGGTGCCCGCCTGCATCGCCATGCCCTGGTGGATGAGGAGGCCGAGCCCGGACCCGAGGCTCAGCACCGCCGTGACGAGGAACCCGTGCCAGGCGGCGAGCATGGCGACGGGCCGCTGCGCGACGAGCGGCAGGCGGCCGAGGAGGAGCGGAGCCAGGAGCGTGACCGTGACGTAGCACTCCAGCAGAAGCACCGCGCGGACCGTGTCGCTCACTGGTCGCGCTCCGATCGGGTGGTGCGGGGATGCCGGTGATGCGGGATGCGAGAGACCGGGGATCCGGTCAGATGGTCTCGGGGAGCGCCTTCGCGTTGTCGATGACCTGGCTCAGCACGGTCTTCAGCCCCTCGAGCTGCTCCTCCGTCATGGAGAGGCGGTCGCGGATCTGCTGCGGGATGGCGACGGCCTTCTCTCGGAGCTCGCGGCCCTGGTCGGTGAGGCCGATCTCCAGCACGCGCTCATCCGTGGCCCGGCGCACGCGCCACACGTGGCCCATGGCCTCCAGTCGCTTGAGGAGCGGGGACAGCGTGGCGCTGTCGAGCTGGAGCTCGTGGCTGAGGTCCTTGACCGAGCGCGGCCCGCGCGCCCAGAGCGCGAGGAGCACGAGGTACTGGGGGTGGGTGAGGCCCAGCGGGTCGAGGATGGGTCGGTAGAGGGCGGTCACGCTGCGTGCGGCGACGACGAGCGAGTAGCTGACCTGCCTGTCGAGCGCGAGCGGGTCCTGCAGGTCCTGCGGTGTTGACATGGTTCCTCCGCGGGTCATTCTGTCACTCCGTGTTGCTAACCCCGCCCGAACGGGGGCCAACAGCTGGATCTGTGGAAAAGCTCCGACATGTGAGGCATTCGGAGCGGCGCGCTCAGGCGCCGGGTCACGCCGCGGGGAGCAGCCGGGCTTCGAGCTCGGCGGCCGTGTCGACCACCGCGATGGTGCCCGCCGCCTCCGCCGGGCTGCCGTAGCCCCAGCCGACCATCACGGTCGGGATCCCGTGGGCGGCGGCGCCGAGCACGTCGTGCTCGCGGTCGCCCACCATCACCGCGTTGCCGAGGTCGACGCCCGCCGCGCGGAGTCGGCGCAGGGCCTCCTCGATGACGTCGGCCTTCGCGGATCGCACCTCGTCCTCGCTCGCGCCGCAGATCTCGGTGAACAGCTCGGTGAGGCCGTAGTGGTCGAGCACGCGGCGGGCCTGCGACTCGGGCTTGCTGGTGGCGAGGGAGAGCGGGATGCCGGCCGCGTGGATCGCGCGCAGCACCTCGGGCACGCCGACGTAGACCGAGCTGTCGAAGACGCCGCCGCCCGCGTAGCCCTCGCGGTAGTGGGCGAGCGCGCGCTGCTGGGCGTCGTCGTCCATGCCGGCGAGGTCGCGGAACGAGTCGAGGATGGGCGGACCCACGTACTCGAGGAGCTGGGCCGGGCCGGGCACGGGCAGGCCCATGAAGACGAGGGTCTTCGCGAGCTGGGCCGTGATCCCGGGGGCCGAGTCGGTGATGGTGCCGTCGAGGTCGAAGAGGATGCAGCTCCAGGGCGCGGAGCCCGCGACGGGGGACGGCGTGGACGTGTCGGGTGCGGTCACGCTGCCACCCTACGAGGGTCGCGCGGGTGCCGGCCGGGAACGCGCACCGTCACTGCTGGGTGAGGCCGTGCTCGGTCTTCTCCCAGTAGTGCGGCCGTGTGAGCAGCTGCCAGAGGCCCTTGTACGCGGCGATGGAGTGCAGGATCCAGTACACGGGGTTCAGCAGCGACCACAGGATCAGGTGGAACGTGCCGCGCTTGAACGGCCCCATCATCGACACGTAGACCATGACCCCATCACATCGACCCCCGACCATGCGGCGGTGATGCGTCGCCCGTCCGACATTAGGGACGGGCTCGTAGCAGTGGACACCCCCGCGACGGGATGCGACCGTGGGCGGACAGGCGCCGCGGAGTCGCCCGTCGCGGGGCGGCCCGTCGCGGCAGGCGGATCAGAACAGGCGGGAGTGCCCGTCGTCCATGCCGCGCATGGCGTCGTAGTCGAGGAGGAGGCAGCGGATGCCGCGGTCCTCGGCGAGCGTGCGGGCCTGCGGCTTGATCTCCTGCGCGGCGTAGACGCCCGTGACCGGCGCGAGGTGCGGATCCCGGTTCATCAGCTCGAGGTAGCGCGTGAGCTGCTCGACGCCGTCGATGTCGCCGCGGCGCTTGAGCTCGACCGCGACCGACTTGCCCGCCGCGTCGCGCGCGAGGATGTCGACCGGTCCGATGGCCGTCATGTACTCGCGCCGCACCAGCTCGTGGCCGTCGCCCAGCAGGTGGATCTGCTCCGCCAGCAGCTTCTGCAGGTGCGCCTCCACGCCGTCCTTCACGAGGCCCGGGTCGACGCCGAGGTCGTGCGCGGAGTCGTGCAGCACCTCGTGGATGGAGACGACGAGCATGTCCGCGGTCTTCGGCTGGATGACGCGCCAGATCTCGCGGACGCCCGCAAGCGCCTGGTCGTCGTCGGGCTCGACCTCGACGATGGAGCAGGGCGGGCTCATCCAGTTGAGGGGCTTGTAGGAGCCGCCGTCCGAGTGGACGAGGAGGCTCCCGTCGGCCTTGACCATGAGGAGGCGGGTGGCGAGGGGGAGATGCGCGCTGAGGCGGCCGGCGTAGTCGACGGAGCAGCGGGCGATGACGAGACGCACCCGGCGAGCCTATCCGGGCGTCGGCGGGGTGCGCGTCGCGGCCGTGTCCGTGGCGGCGGCGATGACGTCCTCGTCCGCCACGCCGTGCTTCCGCGCCGAAGCACGGACGATCACGCGGCGTGCGACCAGGCGTCGAGCGCAGCGCGGATGGCCTCGGAGCGGTTCAGCCCCTCGCGCTGCGCACGAGCCATCACGGCCTCGAGCTCGGCTTCCGTGAGTCGCACGGGGATGACCTTCGCGGCCGACTCCCCCCGGGGAGCGCGGCCCCAGCGAGAGCGGAGTGTGCCGACGTCGTATCCCGCCTCCGCCTCGTCGACCCACTCGTCGACCTGGGACTCGTCGACTTCCCTGCCGTTGATGATGCGCGCCATGCACTCATCGTCATACGGAAGTGCGCATCAGACCATGGTCGGCGCGGTGGATCCGCGCGCGGCACGGCGGCGCCCCTGCGAGAGGAGCACGCCGAGCAGCACGAGGGCCGCGCCCGCGGGCTCGTTCCAGTGCAGGGTCTCGCCGAGCACGAGGATCCCGAGCGCGACGCCGACCACGGGCGTGATGTACGTGACGGTCGATGTGGCGGTGGGGCCCCAGGCGAGCAGCACGTTCATGTTCCAGAGGTAGGCGAGGCCCGTGCCGACGACCCCGAGCACCACGAGGCTGAGGACCACGGGGAGGTCGAGCGCCACCGGGCCGGTCGCGAGGAACGGGGTCGCGAGGATCATCGCCGCCGCGCCCATGCCGATCTGCATGAAGGCGGTGACGACGCCGGGGATGCCGCGGTGCGTGAGGAAGCGGCGGAGGTAGCCGAACGTGATCCCGTAGCAGAGGGCCGCGCCGAGGCACGCGAGCTGGCCGGCGAGCTCGAGCGGCGGCTCGCCGGACGCGGCCGCCTCGGCGCTCGGGGCGAGGCGCCACGGGCCGATGATCACGACCACGCCGACGATGCCCAGCGCGATGCCCGCGAGCTGCCGCCGCCCGAGCTTCTCGACGCGGAACGCGAGGGTGGCGAGGAGCGCGGTCATGATCGGCGTGGTCGCGTTGTAGATGCTCGCGACGCCCGAGGTGACGTGCTGCTCGGCCCAGGCAAACAGCGAGTACGGGACGGCGGATCCGACGACGCCGACGACCGCGAAGTGCAGCCACACGACGCGCTCCTTCGGCAGCGGCAGGCGGCGCGCCGCGACGATGAGGCCGAGCGCGACGGCGCCGAGCACGAGCCGCGTCCACGAGACCTGGCCGAACGAGACGCCCTCGAGCGCCACCTTCATGAAGAGGAAGCTCGCGCCCCAGACCGTGCCCATCGCGGCGAACTGCACGGCGATGCGGCGGCCGCCGGGAGCGGAGAGCGCGGCGACGGGCGATGCGGGCGGGGTGGCGGATGCGGAGGGCGCCGATGCGCCGCGGGGTGTCACGTCGTCAGCGTATCGGCGGGGTGCGACGGGGACGACGGCCGGCGCTCGCCATCGGGCACTCGTTCGGCGGGATCGTGCTCGGGGAGGCATTCCCGGAGCGGCGACCCGACGTGGTCGTCTACGTGGACGCGCCGCTCGAGGTCCTCGGCAGCGAGGATCCGGTCGAGGTGGCCGCCGCCTACGAGCACGACCGCTGGGGCCGCACCGCCGAGGCGCTGCGGATCTCGCGGCCCGAGTACTCCGAGCGCGACCGGGAGGTCGAGGGCCGTGCCGCCGAGCGCTTCGACCCGGCGACCGCCGCGGCGCTCGCCGCGGTCCCGTCGTACGCGTGGGAGCCCGAGCCGGGATCCATCGTCGTGCGCGCGGATCCGAGCCGCTTCGTGAGCGCGGAGGAGGCTGCGCGCCTCGCCGCGTCGGGCGTCGACGTGCGCAGCATCCCGGGGGCCGCGCACTCCGTCTGGTACAGCCGCTTCGACGAGTTCACGGCGGCGCTGCCGGAGGCGTTCGGCTGAGCTCGGCGGTCCCTCACCCGGACGGCGCGTGGGAGGCTCGGGCGATGACGATGTCGCCGGCTCCCGTGCTCGTCACGGCGCGGTTCGCGCTCGAGCCGCTGGTGGTCGGGCACGCGGGGGAGATGGTCGGGGTGCTCGCGGATCCGGCGCTGTACCGCTTCACCGGGGGCGAGCCGCCGACGCTCGACGTGCTGCGGGAGCGGTTCGCGCGGCAGGCTGCGGGGCGCTCGCCGGACGGATCCGCGCGCTGGCTGGTGTGGGTGCTCCGCGAGCGCGCGTCCGGGCGGGCGGCGGGGTTCGTGCAGGCGACGGTGACGGTCGAGCGCGACGCGCGCGTGGCGGCGGTCGCGTGGCTCGTCGGGACCGCGGCTCAGGGATCCGGCGCGGCGGCGGAGTGCGCGGCCGCGATGGTCGCGTGGCTGCGGGAGGACGGCGTCGCGATCGTGCGGGCGCACATCCACCCGGATCACGCGGCATCCGGGGCCGTGGCGCGCCGGCTCGGGCTCAGGCCGACGGACGCGCGCGTCGACGGCGAGGTGCGCTGGGAGCTCCGAGCGGGCTAGCTGTACCGGGTCATGACGTTGGTGACACTCGGGCCGCGGGCGTGAGCCCGTGGCTTGAGTGGATTCGTTCAGTGTTGTAGTGCTCGATGAAGGGGTCAAGCGCGTCGGCCCGGTGTTGGTTGCCGGTGAAGGGTTGCCGGTAGGCCCACTCGGTCGCGAGGGTCCGGTTGAAGCGCTCGACCTTGCCGTTCTGCCAGGGGCAGTGCGGGCGGATGAACTTCTGCCGCGCGCCCAGGTCCTGGACGGCGTTCTTGAACACGGTCGAGTGCCGGTAGGCGAACGCGTTGTCCGTGATGACCCGCTCGATCCGGGTGATCCCGCGCCCGGCGAAGTACGCCGCTGCGCGGGTCAGGAACCCGGCCGCGGTCGCGCCTTTCTCATCGGGATGGATCTCCGCGTAGGCGAGACGGGTGTGGTCATCGACCGCGGCATGGACGTAATCGAACCCGATCCCGCGGCCGCGGACCTGCTCGCTGCGCCCGTGGACCCGCCAGCCGCCTCCGTCCGGGATCCTCCCGAGCTTCTTCACGTCCACGTGGATCAGATCACCCGGATGCTCGTGCTCATACCGGTGCGCCGTTGACCGGGATGCCCGGATCACGGCCCCGGTGACGGGGTCCAACCATGCCAACGGCGGCGCCCCGTGCCGGCGCAGGATCCGGGAGATCGTGCGGGCCGGAACGCTCGTCACCGGAGCCAGCCGGGCGGGCCCGAACCGAAGTTCCGCGCGCGCAGCCAGCACGGCGCCTTCCTGTTCCGGACTCGTCCTCGCCGGCATCGACCGTGGTCTCGAGGACCGATCCGCGAGCCCCGCGACACCCTCCTGACGGAACCGGGCCACCCACCGATGCGCGCACTGACGCGACACCCCGAGCTCGCGAGCCACATGCGACACCGGACGACGATCCTCGACTACCCGGCGAACGAGGAGAAGACGGCCATGAACAGTCAACCGGGCATTAGCGTGGGACATCGAGGCCTCCTGGCGATGGTTGAACTAGACAGCTCCATCAAGCCAGGAGGCCTCTTCACGCCGCCAGAAGTGTCACCAACGTCACGGCCGGGTACAGCAGCGCGGGCGGGCTAGGTGTAGTTCCTCGGGAGGTTGTGAACGCGTGAGCGGATAGCGAAGACCTCCGGGACGATGTGAGTTACCAAGCACACGTCATCACCGGAGGTCTTCGTGACTCACGCTAATGCCCCGTTCACTCCCGTGGGCAGGGTTCGGCTTGCTCGGTTGATCGTTGAGGACGGGTGGCCGGTCCGGCGTGCGGCGGAGAGGTTCCAGTGCTCGCCGGCGACGGCGTCGAGATGGGCTCGCCGGTATCGGGCCGGGTTGCCGATGACGGACCGCTCATCCCGCCCGCACCGGCAACCGACCCGCACGAGTCGGCGTCGGGAGCGGCGGATCGTCGCGCTGAGATTCACTCGCCGGTGGGGCCCGCACCGCATCAGCTACCACCTGCGTATCCCCCGTTCCACGGTCGAGCGGGTCCTCCGTCGCTACCGGATGCCGTTGCTCACGCACCTGGATTCCGCGACGGGACTCCCCGTCCGACGCTCGCCCGCGCGACGTTACGAGCACTCCTCACCGGGAGATCTGGTCCACGTCGACATCAAGAAGCTCGGCCGCATCCCGGACGGCGGCGGGCACCGAGTCCTCGGCAGAGCGGCCGGCCGGAGGAACACTCCCCGGACCGGGCGGGGATACGCGTTCCTGCACCACGCCGTGGATGACCACTCCCGACTCGCGTACTCCGAGATCCTCACCGACGAGCGCAAGGAGACCGCCGCCGCGTTCTGGGCCCGCGCGAACGCGTTCTTCACCACCGCGGGCATCACCGTGATCCGTGTCCTGACGGACAACGGCTCCTGCTACCGCTCCCACGCCTTCACCGAGGCGCTCGGATCGATCACGCACAAACGCACCCGCCCGTACCGGCCCCAGACGAACGGGAAGGTCGAGCGCTTCAACCGCACCCTCGCCACGGAATGGGCTTACGCCCATCCCTATCGCACCGACGAGGCCCGCGCCGCGACCTACCCTGCCTGGCTGCATCACTACAACCACCACCGCCCCCACACCGGCATCGGCGGACTCACGCCCGCCGAACGCGTTCACAACCTCACTGGGAACTACACCTAGGCGTCGGGCTCGGCCTCGGCCTCGAGCACCGTGCGCGGCTCGTGGCGCACGGGGAAGTTGACGCTCGACGCGATGAAGCAGCGCTCGGAGGCGCCCTGGTGCAGCGACGTCGCGAGCTCGACGTGCGCGGGATCCCGCACCGTGACGACGGGACGCAGGGTGACCTCGACGAAGTGCCCGCCCCCGCCGTCCGTCTGCCGCATGGTGCCGGTGGGCTCGTCGCTGTAGCCCACGACCACGACGCCCGCCGTCGCAGCCGCGTGCAGGTAGCTGAGCAGGTGGCACTGCGCGAGCGCGGAGATGAGGGTCTCCTCGGGATTCCAGCGGTCGACGTCCCCGCGGAACGGACGGTCGGCGGATCCGAGGAGGTCGGGCTTGCCCGCCGCGCGGACGACGTGGTCGCGGCCGTAGGAGCGGTGGTCGGACGTGCCGGATCCGCGGTCGCCCGTCCACTCGACGGACAGGGCGTAGCGGTGCTCGATCTGCATGGGATCACGGTAGCGAACGGGGCCGCGACCCTCCCGGATCCCGCTGCCCGCGCGGGTAAACTCGCCGGATCATGACAGACACCCTGGACTCCGCCCGCGTCGGCACCCCTGCCGGCTCCGCCTCCGACTCCCCCGCCGCGTCCGCCCGCGACGCGCGCCCCCAGGTGCCGCAGGAGCGACGCATCGTGACGGAGATCCCCGGCCCGCTCTCGCGCGAGCTGCACGAGCGCCGGAAGCGCGTGGTGCCGCCCGGCGTCTCCTCCCTGCTGCCCGTCTACATCTCCCGCGCGCACGGCGCGATCGTGGAGGACGTGGACGGCAACCGCTTCATCGACCTGGGCGCCGGCATCGGCGTGACCACCGTCGGCCACACCCGCCAGGAGGTCGTGGACGCGGCGACCGCGCAGCTCGGCGACGTGATCCACACGCTCTTCACCGTCACCCCGTACGAGGAGTACGTGCGCGTGGCGGAGCTGCTCGCGGAGCACACGCCCGGCACGCACGAGAAGCGCACGGTGCTCGTGAACTCGGGCGCGGAGGCCGTGGAGAACGGCGTGAAGATCGCGCGCAAGCACACCGGACGGCGCGCGGTGGCGGTGCTCGACCACGGCTACCACGGCCGCACCAACCTGACGATGGCGATGAACTACAAGGCGTCGCCCTACGGCACCGGCTTCGGCCCCTTCGCCGGCGACGTGTACCACGCGCCCAGCTCCTACCCCTATCACGACGGCCTCTCGGGAGCCGAGGCCGCGGCCCGCACGATCTCGTACCTCGAGAAGCGCATCGGCGCGACCGACCTCGCGTGCGTCGTCGCCGAGCCCATCCAGGGCGAGGGCGGCTTCATGGTGCCGGCCGACGGCTTCCTTCCCGCGCTCCAGGAGTGGTGCACGGCGAACGGCGTGGTCTTCATCGCCGACGAGATCCAGTCGGGACTCGCGCGCACCGGCCGCTTCTTCGCGAGCGAGCACCTCGGCCTCGTGCCCGACCTCGTGCTCACGGCCAAGGGCATCGCGGGCGGCCTGCCGCTCGCGGGCGTGACCGGACGCGCGGAGATCATGGACTCCGCGCTCCCCGGCGGGCTCGGCGGCACGTTCGGCGGCAACCCCGTCGCGGCAGCTGCCGCGGTGGCCGTGTTCGAGGCGATCGAGACGCACGGCCTGCTCGACGAGGCCACGCGCATCGGCGACCACCTGCACCGCGCGCTCACCGAGCTGCAGCAGGAGCACGACATCATCGGCGACGTGCGCGGCATCGGCGCGATGATCGCGATCGAGCTCGTGCAGCCGGGCACGGGATCCACCACGAAGGAGCCGAACGCGGACGCGGTCGCGGCCATCGCGGCGTACTGCCACGCGCACGGCGTGATCATCCTCACGGCCGGCACGTACGGCAACGTGCTGCGCTTCCTGCCGAGCCTCGCGATCTCCGAGGAGCTGCTCGGCGACGCCCTCGGCGTGCTCGCCGACGCGTTCCGGGCCCTCTGATGGGGACGTCCGTCGAGACTATCGCCGTCCAAGGCGCCGTGGAGCTCGCGGTGCTCGAGCGCAGCGGCTTCGTGGAGTCGCGCCACATCGGCGCGGCCGTCGTGCTGTCGCCCGCGGGCGAGGTGCTGCGCGAGGTGGGCGACGCGACCACGCCCGTGTTCCCGCGCTCGAGCATGAAGCCGTTCCAGGCGCTCGCCGTGCTCGCGAGCGGCGCGGAGCTCACCGAGGAGGAGCACGTGCTGGCGACCGCCAGCCACGCCGCGACCGCGCGTCACGTCGAGGTCGTGCGCGGGATCCTCGCGAAGGCCGGCCTCGACGAGTCCGCTCTCCGCTGCCCCGCCGACTGGCCGCTCGACCGGGCCGCGCGCGACGAGCTCGTGCGGGCCGGGATCCCCGCGTCGCCCGTCTACATGAACTGCTCCGGCAAGCACGCCGCGATGCTGCTCGCCTGCGTGACCAACGGCTGGTCGACCGACGACTACCTGCACCCGGACCACCCCCTGCAGGTGCGGATCCGCGACGTCGTCGAGCGCTTCACGGGCGAGCGGATCGCCACGACGGGCATCGACGGGTGCGGCGCGCCCGTGCACGCGATGTCGCTGACGGCGCTCGCCCGCGGGATCCACCGCATCGCGACCTCCGCGCCCGGCTCGCCGTTCGCGCTGTACCGGCACGCGGCGGCGCTGACCGCGGCGGTGCGCGCCCATGGCTGGGCCATCGACGGCCCCGGCCGCGCGAACACCGTCGTGATCGAGCATCTCGGCCTGTTCGCCAAGGGCGGGGCCGAGGGGATCATGATCATGACCGCCCCCGACGGCACGACGGTGGCATCGAAGACGCTCGACGGCAGCCTCCGGGCATCCACGATCGTGGCGCTGGAGCTGCTGGCCCAGGCCGGCGCGATCACGCGGGACGACGTGGAGCGCGTGCGCCCCGAGCTCGACCTCGCGGTGCTCGGCGGCGGCGTGCCTGTGGGCGAGATCCGGGTGTCCCCGGCGCTCATCGGCTGACCCCGGCGGGCTGCACGGGGGCTGTTGCTGCTGCTGTCGCCGCCGCTTCCGCCTGCGCGGGGGCGACCGGCAGCCCGGGCATCACCGGGGGCCACGAGCAGCGGCGCACGTCGCCGTCCGGGGTGATGCGCCAGGCGCGGCCGGGGACCGGGGCGAGCGGCGGCGGCACCGCGCGGACGCGCAGGAGCGTGCGCGCGTCCCGCGGGGTGCAGCCCTCCATCACGACGTCGCCGATGCGGCGGAGATCCGCGAGGAGCGGAGCGCGCAGCAGCCAGGCGTCGGGATCCCCGACCACGACGCGGGGGCGCGCCGCGCGGCCGCCGTCCGGGTGCCCGCCGTGGCCGACCTCGGGTCGCGTCGCCGCGCCGTCTCCGGCCGCGCCGGGGAACGGCTGATCCGGGGACCAGCCCGGCGGGATCCGGGTGGCCTCGACGGCGTCGACGCCCATCTCCCGGAGGCGCGCGACCTGGACGACGGGCGACGGCGTGACGAGCGCGTGGACGGCACCGCCCGCGAGGACCGCGCGCGGCGCGGGATCCACGACGCCCGGACGGCTGGCCGCGCGTCCGCGCCGGGCGGACTCGGCTTCGGGCTCGGCCTCGACCTCGGGCGGCTGCGCGACCTGGATCCGCTCGCCGCGCCACTCCCCCGCACCCGGCGTGGCACGGGCGTCGAAGAGGCGGCCGTCACCGCCCGCCAGCACGTGCTCCTGGCGGCTTGGGAGAGCGAGGATCACCGGCGGGCCCGCGGCGGCGGCCACGGCCTGGAGCGGCCCGCCCGCCCGACGTCCCGAGACGGCGAGCGCCACCCCGGCGTGCGGTCCCTCGCGGACGACCGCGGCCATCCCCTCGAGCAGGGCGGCCTGGTGCTCGGGATCGAGCCGGGAGACGGCGACGTCGAGGTCGTCGGCCAGCACGAGGAGCGGATCCCGGGCGCGGCGCGGGTCGCGGATGCGGGAGACGACGGCGGCGACCGCGTCCCAGCAGCCCTCCGCGTCCGCCGGCACGTGGACCACGTCGACGCCGGACGCGGCGGCGGACGCGGCGATGGTGCGCAGGCATGTGCTGCGGCCGGATCCCGGGCCGCCGATGACGAGCAGGTGGCCGTCCGTCGCCGGGCACCACTCGGCCGTCGCCCGGCGCTGCTCCGCGGGCAGGTCGACGAGGGCGAACGGGACGGCGGGCGCACCGACCCCGGGGGACGCGGATCCGTGCTTGGCGAGGGGCGGCACCGCGGCGAGGTCGGCGAGCGGGACGCACGCGGGCAGCGGATCCAGCCACGGGCGCCGGACGGGGGCGGATGTCGCGCGGGCGGCGGCGATGCGGGCGAGGTCGTCCGCCGTCGTCACCCCCACCTGGAACGGGCGCGTCGGCGCGCCGTGCGCCCCGACCAGGCACCGCCCGGCGGGCGCGTCGGAGAGGCGGGCCGCCTCGGCGGTGCCGAGGAGCGCCCGGCTGTCGGCCTCGTTGTTGACGCGGAGCGAGAGGCGGAGGTCGCAGTTGGCGAGCACCGCGTCGCGCACGACACCGGACGGGCGCTGGGTGCAGAGCACGAGGTGCATGCCGAGCGATCGGCCCCGTGCGGCGATGTCGGCGACGACCTCGTGCAGGCCGTCCTGATCGGCGAGGAGGGCAGCCAGCTCGTCGACGACGATGACGAGGCGAGGCAGGACGCCCGCGGCGGCGGGGTCGTCGACGTCGCGGGCGCCGGCCTCGCGGAGGACGCGCTCGCGATGGCGGATCTCCGCGCGCAAGCTCTCGAGCGCGCGCCGCGCACCTTGCCCGTCGAGGTCGGTGACCAGGCCGACGGCGTGCGGGAGGACGAGCAGCGGGTCGAACGCCGCGCCGCCCTTGAAGTCGACGAGGAGCACGGTGACCTCCTCGGGCGGGTGCGCCGCGGCGAGCGCCGCCATCCACGTGACGAGGAGCTCGCTCTTGCCGCTGCCCGTGGTGCCGGCGACGACGGCGTGCGGGCCGTCCGCGACGAGGTCCACGGCCACGGGACCGGCGTGCCCGATACCGATGACGGCAGCCAGCGTGCGCGGTCGGCGGGTGGGCGCGACGCCGTCCCAGCCGGCGTCGGATCCGTCGCCCGCCGCGAGCCCGAGGGTCGACGTCCCCGGGGCTCCCGCGACCGGCAGCTCCGCGAACGGCACACGCGAGGGCAGGGGCGCCCGCGCCGCCGCCAGGCCGCGCCGCCGCGCGAGGTCGGCGAGCTCGTCGGCGAGGCGCTCCACCTCCGTGAGGGACACGAGGTCGGGCCGCACGAGGCCCGTGCGGGTGACGCGCGGGGACGGGATCCCGACGCGGCCGCCGACGGGCGGGAGCACGTGGGACGGGGCTGTCGCCGTGGACGGCAGGGCGTCGAGGGCGAGGAGGGCGTCCGGGGCGTCCGGCACGGTGTCGGCCGCGAGGATCCGCGCCGTTCCCGGGGTGCGCACGTCGAGCACCGTGCGGCACGCCGCCGGGAGCGACTCGACCCGCGGCGCCGCGGCGAGCACGACCTCCCGCGCGCCGAGCACGAGGCGGATCGCCGAGGCGCCCGGCTCCCCCGGCACCGCGCCCGGCACGACGCCCGGCGCGGCGGGGCGGTCCGCGCCGGTCCGCGCCTCGCGCAGCCCCTCCGCCGCGTGCGGGAGCCGCTCGAGCCAGTCCCACTCGGGCCCGGCCGGGCGCGACGCGATGCGGAGGTCGTCCGGCGGCAGGGCGTGCACGAGCTGGACGACGACGCCCCGGAGCACGGGCTCGACCAGGGCGGGAGCCCCGCGCAGCCCGAGGCCGCCGGCGGCGGGGACGAAGACGGGGGCGTCGGGGACCCAGCGGACGAGATCCGCCCACCGGGCAGGGTCGTGCGCGGCCGAGGACGCCACCGCTGCTCGGGCGTCGACCCGAGCCCGCCTGATGCGCCGCAGCGGGGAGCGGCCGGACAGGCGGGCCCGGAGCGTGCCGCCTCCGGAGCGCTCCTCGGCGTCGGGCACCCGCGCGTCCGGATCCCCGCGCCAGACCAGGCCGCTCGGCACCTCGCCCGTGCCGAGGGCGATGGGGAGCGTGCCGCCGTCGCCCGGATCCGCCCGCCAGAGGAGCGCGGGGTTCGCGCTGCCGTCGAGGATCTCGCGCGCGGACGGAGCCCGGGAGCGCAGGGCGGTGCGGGCGGCGGCGACGCGGGCCCGCACCTCGGCGTGCAGGCGCGCCAACGCGGCGCGGGACTCGCGTTCGACCCGGCGGGCCGAGCGGCGGCCGGAGATGCGCTGGTCCGCGACGCCCGCGACCGCTACCACGGGACCCAGCGCCGCGAACAGCAGCGCGTACGGGGAGCGCGTGACGGCCCAGACGGCGACGCTGACGACGAGGGGCGCCGCGACGCCGAGCACGGGGAACGGGGGCGGCGGGGCGGGTACGGGCGACGGGGGCGGGGAGATGTCCACCGGCCGAGGACACCACGAGCACGGCGACGCGGCGGGCGGGCGTCCGCGCATCGTGGACCGCGGCAGCCTCCTGGCCCTGGGGAGGAGGCGTCAGGGACGCGGAGGACGCCGCACAGCAGGCCCGCCAGGAGCCCGCGAGCCCGCGCCGCCCGCCCGCCCGCCGCTCGCCCGCCGCAGCGACGCGAGCGACACCATCGCCCGGATCCGCTGCCGCCGGGAGCGGCCCGCGTCCATGCGCGCCGCCAGCTCGTCGACGCGGCGCCAGGCGGCGTCGGCGAGCGGATCCGGCACGTCGCCCGGCGCGAACGCCGACTCGTCGGCCATGTCCGCGAGCCCGCGCGCGCCGCCCACGCCCACGAGCCGCGCCACCTCGCGACGCGTGGCGGCGACGGCCGGCACGAGGCCGCGGTCGAGCGCGCCATCGCGGAACTCGTCCCATGCTCCGCCGACCCGGTCGCGCGCCGCCGACGCCCTGCGCCGCCGACGCCGCCGGGAGACCTTGGCGCCCACCACTGCCAGGAAGGGCGACGCCGCGAGCCCGAGCCCGAGGAGCGACCAGCCGGCGACGCGCACGGCGGCGAGCACGGCCTGGAGCGCGGGATCCGCCTCGGGCCGGTCGTCGCGGCCCGTGTCCGGCGGCGTGCGGTCCTCGGGCTCGGCTTGCTCCTCGGCGGGCGGCGGCAGCACGGTCTGCGGACGGGCGACCTCGGTGGGCTCGTCGGGCAGGGCGTCGGGGACGTCGCGGACGGGCGGGTTCGGATCCACCGCGACCCAGCCGGACGACGCCGTGTCGACCTCGATCCACGCCGTGACGTCGGATCCGCGGACCGCGACCGGGCCGCCGTCGGCCTCGCGCACGGCCGCCTCGCCGGGCGCGAACCCCATCACGACGCGGACGGGGAAGCCGAGGTCGTCGGCCATGAGCGCGGCCGCGACCGCGTACTGCTCCGCGTCGCCCAGCATGGGGCGGGTGGTGAGGAGGTCGGCGATCCGCTCGGCCGAGTGCCCCGACCGGCTGAAGGGCGCGTCGCCGACGCCGTGGCTGACGTAGCCGTCGGCGCGGAGGGCGGAGATCGCGGCGACGAGCTGCGCCCCGGGCGAGGCGGAGGTGCCGGCGCCCGCGTCGGCGCCGCCCGCGGTCGCGCCGTCGGGGGCCGCGGTCGAGGCCTCGACGCGCGCGGCGACCTCGTCGGGCACGCTCGTGGGGCGCGGGGCCACGGCATCGCCCGGGCGCTCGTCCGCGAGCGCCTCGAGCGGCGGGGTGGACGCGACGACGGCCTCGATCTCGTACGCGTCGCCCGTGGTCAGCCCGCCGATGACGGCGCCGGTGGCGGTCGCGTCGTCGTAGTAGAAGGAGTCGGCGAGGCGCCCGCCGCCGTCACCCGCGAAGGCGATGCGCTCGAGGCGGCCCGCGCCCGGGAGCCACACGCCGCGGTAGGAGTCGATGACGACGTCGAGGGTCACGTCGTCGCCGGCGACGCCCGTCTGGTCGAGCCGGTAGGGCACGCGCGCGAAGGTGCCGGACGCCTGACCCGTGCGCGACGCGTCGACGCTGCCGCGCGCGCCGCCCGTGCCGTAGACGACGCCGTCGTACGTGTCGAGCGCGGCGAGGCGCACCCGGCCGCCCGCGGGCAGGCCCGCGACGGTGAGCAGCGTGCCGTCCACCGCCGGGGTCTTCCAGTAGGTGCGGAAGGAGGAGAGCGGGCTGACCTGCTCGCGCGGGTCGAAGGGCTGCTCGACCGCGGATCGGAGGCCGGTGCGGGACGCGTCGGGCGGGGCGGCGCCCGTGGCGGCCACCCCGGCGACGAGCGCGACGGCGAGCACGACGGCCGCGGCCGCCCCGGCCCGCGTCCCCGAGCGGCGCCGGTCGGACGCGGACTCCGCGGGGATCCCCGACTGCCGGCCGAGGCGGCGCACGGCGCGGTGCCGACGGCGCCAGCGGCAGCGCGCGATCCAGAGCAGGGCGGTCGCGAGCCAGGCCAGCGCGACGGGGACGAGGAGGCCGGAGACGTCCGGCGCATCCGGGCCCTGGCTGCGGTCGGGGCCGAGGGCGGCGGCGGCGAGGAGGATCACGAGGGACGGGATCACCGCGAGCTCCGGCCTCTGGGCGCGCAGCGCCACCGAGACGCCGATCACGGAGCCGAGCAGCACGAGCGCGAACGCGGGCACGAGGAGCGCCTGGTAGTCGCCGACGGGGAGCGCGATGGTCAGCAGCCGGACGACGCCGAGCGACGCGCCCTCGACGAGCTCGCCGAGTCCCGCGAGCGTGGGCCGCCAGCCGTCGACCGCCCCGGTGGGCACCGCGAGCGGCACGCCGAGCGCGAGGAAGGCGACGAGGACCGCGCCCGCGACGACCGCGCTCCCCCAGCGGAACCGCGCGCCCGCGACCGCGACGAGCGCGCCGACGACCAGCGTGATCCCCGCCATCCGCACGAACGACGCATCGCGGTAGACGGGCCAGAAGGCCGCGGCGGCGAGGCCGGTGAGGAGCGCGATCGCGAGGACGGGGACGAGCGTGCGGCCCGGGTCGCGGGATCCGGCCGGGACGCGGGGGCGGCCCGCGTCGCGACCGGGAGCCGCGCGGCGGGAACCCGCGGCGCTCACGACGCGCTCCGCTGGAGGGCGCCGCGGAGGTCGTCGAGGTAGCCGATCGTGAGGACGGAGAGGTCGCCGAGGCGGCGGAGTCCCGGCTCGACCTCGGGGTCGCAGACCACCGCGACCACCTGCACGCCGGGCGGGAAGCCGACGGCGGCCGAGCGGATCGCGGCGGGTGCGGCCCCGGTGCCGCAGACGAGGAACACGACGGACACGCCCGCGACCTCGTCGGACGCGGCCCGGG
The DNA here is from genome assembly GCF_000069225.1 of Clavibacter sepedonicus. GTDB lineage: Bacteria > Actinomycetota > Actinomycetes > Actinomycetales > Microbacteriaceae > Clavibacter > Clavibacter sepedonicus. The sequence goes on from NC_010407.1 coordinate 2,326,710, forward strand.
CGAGCTCCACGAGCGACGCCGCCCGGTCGGATGCGGTGATCTCGGCGAGGTCGTCGAGGAGGCGGTCGCGCGTGACGGTGGCGAGGCGGCGGAGGCGGGCGGAGCGGGATCCGGGCGGGCCGGAGCGGGCCACGGTGCGGGCGAGGCCGGGCAGCGTCGGCACGGTCGGGAGGCGGCGCACGCGCCGTGCCGTGCGGTCGGCGCTCGCGACGACCTGGAGGGTGCGCGCGTCGACGATGGCGCGCGCCCCCAGGGATCCGACGACGCTCACGGCCAGCTCGAACTCGGCGTCGGCGGTGGATCCGGCGAGCGCGCCCGCCGCGTGCCCGGCCGCGACCGTGGTACCGCCCGCGGGGATCGCCCCGGCGCCGCCCGCCGGCGCGCCCGCCTCCGCGACGGCCGCCTCCCCGTCCCCGTAGTCCCCCGCGTGCAGCGACAGCGCGACCATGATGTGGCTCCGCCGAATCTCCTCGAACCGCCGCACCATGTGCACGCCGGTCTTCGCGGTAGAGCGCCAGTGGATGTGCCGCACCGGGTCGCCCGGCACGTACTCGCGGAGCGACTGGAAGGACACGTCGCTGTCGGTGAGGTCGCGTGTGGCGCGGCCCTCGAGGTCGCGGACGAAGCCCGTGCTCGTGCTGGGCATCGCGAGCGTGCGCGGGTGCACGAGCAGCCGGGTCGCGGCGGCCTCGGCGGACTCGCGGCGCACCAGGCCGATCGGGTCGCCCCGGACGATGCGCGCGGGGCCGAGCGCGATCACGCCGCGGCGCGAGGTGGGCACCACGAACACGTCCTCGTGGGTGTGGCCGTGCGCGAGGGACGGCACGTGGACCTCGGCGAGACCGGATCCGACCGGCACCTCCACCGTGAGCCCGACGGCCCGGCGGCGCAGCGGGTTCCGGACGGCGACGGTCGCGGGCGCGCGCTCCCCCGCCACCACGCGGTCGCGCGGGAGGCGCAGCGACACCTCGACGCCGGACGACCCGACGAGGTGGAGAAGCGCGATGAGCCAGAGGGCGCCGGCGGTCCACCCGACCGCGACGAGCTCGCGCCAGCCCAGCGCGTAGCCGGCCGCGCCCGCGAGGACGGCGCCCAGCGCGACGACGCGGCCGAGCGGCGTGACGACCGCGACCAGGCGCGCGAGCGCGTGGCGCGGCCGGGCGACGGCAGGGGCGGGGCCGGCAGCACCGGCAGCAGCGGCAGCGGCGGCAGCACCGGCAGCACCGGCAGCACCGGCGACGGCAGGGGCGGCGCCGGGCTCGGGAGCGGGCGCGACGGCGCGCGCGACGGCGGCGGGATCCGCGGCGTCGGCGCCGCCGCGCGTCCCGACCGCGCTCATCCGCCCGGCCGCGCGGCGGACGGCCCCGCGGCCCGCGCCCCCGCGTGCCCGTCGCGCGGCGGCGCGGTCTCGATGAGGATCTGCGACAGCACGCTCGTGGGCGTCACGCCGTCGAACTCGGCCTCGGGATCCAGCAGCAGGCGGTGCGCGAGCACGGGCTCGGCGAGCGCCTTCACGTCGTCGGGCACCACGTAGTGCCGGCCGTCGGCGGCGGCCCAGGTACGGGACGCGCGCACGAGGGCGAGGGCACCGCGCACGCTCGCGCCCAGCCGCACCTCGGGCGCGGCGCGGGTCGCGTCGACGAGGCGCACCACGTAGTCGGCGACCGCGGGATCCACGTGCACGGTCCCCGCGCGCTCCTGCAGCGCCCGCACGGCCGCCGCCGACGCGACGGGCGCGAGCGTCACGTCGTGCGCGCTCACGGACGCGCCCTGCAGGATCCGCAGCATCGACTCGTGGTCCGGGTACCCGATGGAGGTGCGGAGCAGGAACCGGTCGAGCTGCGCCTCGGGCAGCGCGTAGGTGCCTGCCTGCTCGATCGGGTTCTGCGTGGCGATGACCATGAACGGGTGCCCGACGTCGTACGGCGTGCCGTCGACCGTGACGCGGCCCTCCTCCATCACCTCGAGGAGCGCCGACTGGGTCTTCGGGCTCGCGCGGTTGATCTCGTCGGCCAGCACGATGCTCGCGAACACCGGCCCGCGGTGGAACTCGAACTCGCCCGTGCGCTGGTCGTAGACGCTGACGCCCGTGATGTCGCCGGGCAGCACGTCGGGCGTGAACTGCACGCGGCTGTGCGTGCCGTCGACGGTCTGCGCTATGGCGCGCGCGAGGGACGTCTTGCCGATGCCGGGCACGTCCTCGAGCAGCAGGTGCCCGCCCGTGACCATGGCGGTGAAGGCGAGGCGCACCACGTGGGACTTCCCGAGCAGCACCTGCTCGACGTTGCGCACCAGGCGCGCGAACTCGTCCTGGAAGGCGCGGGCCTCGTCGGCGGTCATCGTCATGGGGGGCGTGCCTCTCGGGTGCGGCCGCGTCGTCCGGCGGGATGGCCGCGGGTTCGGCCGTCATCCGCGGTGGGCGTACGTGTACAGGGTGCCCGAGTTCGCGGTGACCCGCACCTCCAGGATCCGCTCGCCGCCCGCGGGGACCGCGCACGACCCGGCCGCGCCCGAGGACGCGTCGGTCCACGCGCCCTGGCCGCCGCAGCGCCACTCGCTGCGCGCGTACCCGCTGCCGTCGCCGACGCGCGCGCCGCGACCCGCGGCCGGCGGCATCGAGGTCCACGAGAAGGCCGTGACGCCGGCGTCGTCGGTCGCCGAGCGCACGTCGCCCGCGCGCGCGTCGACGGCGGTGCCGGCGGAGACCGGATCCGACCAGCCGCTCGAGCGCTGGCGCCCGTCGCCCGAGTCCTCCACGACGCGCACCTGGATCGTCGCGCCGACGCCCGTGCGCGGCAGCGTGAGCGCCTGGCCCACGCCGATGGGGACGCCGTCGCCCTGCCCGTCGACCCGGTACAGCAGCAGCGCCGACGCGGACGGGTCGCCCGGCCGGTAGCGGGCGTCGGCGAGGACCGCGCGGAAGACGCCGTCGCTCCCGCGGTCCGGGCTCGGCAGGTCGACCGTGACGACGGGCGTCGACGGCGCCGTGCGCGGGATCAGCTGGCCGGCCTCGACGACCGTGCAGCCCTGGCTGTTGGCGGCGAGCACCGCGAAGGCGACCGGCTGATCCGTGGCGAGGCCCGTGAACACGTGGCTGGTCGCGCCGCCGACGTCGACCGCGGGTCCGTGCTCGGCCGACCACGGCGAGACGCCCTCGGTGGGCACGGAGCAGCCGGGCGCGGAGCCGGGGGCGTACGCGGCGACGAGGTAGCGGATCCCGTCGACGCCCTGGCCCTGGAACGCGGGCCAGGACACAGTGACGCGCGTCTCGTCGGCCGGGTCGGCCACGGCGCCGGGCACGCCCGTCGCGGTCGGAGCGCCGCGCGGCGTGCCGGTCGCGGTGGCGGCGAGCCACGCGGATGCGTCCTGCACCTGGGCGCTGTTGCGCGCGGCCACCGCGACGGCGACGGGCACCTCGGCGACGAGCGACGGATCCCGCACCTCGACGCTCGTGGCGTCGGCCGCGACCTGCCGGGTGATGCCGCCCACCCCCACGACGTACTGCGTGACGGGGCTCGACGACGACGGCACCGCCGACGGCTGCCACGAGACGCGGAGCCCGTCGACGAGCGGCTCGATCGCGAGGCCGGCGGGGGCGGCCGGGAGCACGTCCGACCACAGGCCCGAGATCGACACCGGGTCCGAGGTGCCGACCCCGTTGATCGCCACCACCTCCACCTGCACCGAGGCCGCGGGGCCGTTGCCGGGCGTCGGCACGGTGCACGTCGTCGACGGGCAGACGACGGCCGCGGTCGCGGTGCCGCCGCGGAGGACGCGCACCTGGTAGCCCGTGATGGCGGATCCGTTGAAGGCGCCCGGCTCGAACGCGACCGTGAGCGACCGGTCCGCGAAGCCGGACGCGCGGAGGGCCGAGACGGGCCCCGGGCGGTCCTGCACGTGGATCACGACGGTGCCGAACGCGGCCCGCCCCGCGTCGCCCGTCGCGTCGCGCACCTCGTACTGCACGCGCACGTCGCCGGGCTCGGCGTCGGCGGACGCGTTGACGGCGAGGGTGGCGCGGTCGGCCGACGGCGTCACCGTCACTCCGGCAGGGAGGCTCGCGCCGTCGGCGCCGCGGATGGAGGCGACCGTGAGCGGCGTGCCCGGGAACGGGTTGCCCGCCTGGTCGTTGGCGAGCACGTCGATGGACGTGGAGGATCCGCGGGTCACCTCGCCCTCGTCGGTCGCGGGCTCGGCGAGCGGGCGCGTCGACGGCACCACGCGGAGGTCCACGCGGCCCGCCCGCCCGGTCTGCGTGGCGTCGCGGACGCTCACCGGGAACGACGCGGCCTGTCCCGTCGCCGCGGCCTCGTCGGCCGAGATGCGGAGCGTGCCGCCGTCGACCGACGCGCGGAAGCCGGCGGCGACGGCCCCCTCCAGCGCGAAGGCGAGCTGCCCGCGGTCGTCCTGGTACGGGTAGGTGGTGAGGCGGCCGAGGTCGACGTCCTTGGACTGCCCGGGCTCCAGGTCGATGACCGCGCCCGTGAACACGGGCGGCTGGTTCTCGGTGGGCGTGACCGTGATGGGGAGCACGAGCGCGGCCGTGCGCCCGCCGTCGGCGCCGGATCCGGATCCGTCGGTCACCGTGAACGAGATCGCCGCCGGCCCGAAGTACCCCGGCTCGCTCCGGTACGCGACGGTGTCCTCGTCCACGAGCTCCACGGGTCCGTCGGCGTGCGTCGCCTGGGGCGAGTTCGGGTCGGCGATGCGCACGGCCCGGCCGCCCGCGGCGACCACCTGCTGGTCGAGCTCGACCACGAGCCGCTCGCCGCTCGCCACGGTCGGGCGCGGCACGCCCACGCGCAGCTGCGGCAGCGTGTCCTCGAAGCCGGGCACCCAGACGAAGGCCGTCGCCGAGATCGAGGGGTCGTCCGGCTGCGCCACCGTGAACGGGACGATCCGGCGCTCGTCGCCGACCTCGACGCGGATCCGCCCGTCGGCCGTCACGCGCGCCACGTCCTCGTAGCCCGCGCCGACCGCGAGCACGAGCGACGACGCGTCGCCCTCCGCGGAGAAGACGCTGCGCATCACGTCCACGTCGACGCTCGACCGGTCGAGCACGTCGGAGAGCTGCAGCACCGTGTCGCGCGCGATGGGCCGGGTGGGCGGCGCGGCGGGATCCACGATCACGGTGAGGAACGCCTCGTCGCTCCCGCCGCGCGCGTTGCGCACGCCGTAGACGAAGCCGTAGCGCCCGGCCTGCTCGGGCGCGACGACGCGGACGGTGTCGCCGTCGAGGCCCGCGACGAGCCCCTCGGCCTGCGGCTGCACCGACACGAGCTCGAGCGCGCCGCCGTCGGGATCCGTGTCGTTCGCGAGCACCTGCACGCGCAGCACGCGGCCGGGCCGCACGGTCACGGTGTCGGCGGTCGCGACGGGGTTCCTGGCGCCCTCGACGCGCGTGCTGATGCCCACGCGGATCGTGCCGGTCGCCCGGGCGCCGAGCCCGTCGACCACGGCGTACGCGAACGCGTCGGTGCCGGTGGAGTAGTCGCCCGCCTGGTAGTCGATCCAGTCCGGCCCGACCTCGATGACCTGCCCCTTCTCCGGCCCGCTGTCCTGCCCGAGCAGCCGCACGGAGTCGCCGTCGGGGTCGATGCCGGTGAGCGGCACCGGGATCCGCACGGTCTCCCCCGCGAGCACGCGCGCCGTGAGCGGGCGCGGCACGGGCGCCGCGTTGGTCGCGACGTCGGCCTCGCGCACGGACACGGTGAGGGTCGCGGTCGCCCACTGCCCGTCGGGCGCGACCGCGCGGTAGACGGCCGTGTAGTCGCCCGTGCGGTCGGGCGCGAGGTAGCGGAGGCGGTCCTCGCTCGCGAAGAGGAGGCCGGCGCCCTCGGGCAGCGGATCCACGAGCACGGGGTCGAGGCGCAGCGCGTCGCCGTCGGGCTGCTCGTCGTTGGCGAGCACCGGGATGTCCACGGCGTCGCCCACGCGCACGGCGACGCGGTCGTCGGTCGCGACGGGCGGCTGGCGGACGGCCGGCTCGGGCACCTCGATCACGGTGATCACGCCGGTCGCCTCGGCCACGCCGTTGCTCACGCGGTACGCGACGTCCACGGGTCCGTCGAGCGGCCGCGTCAGGCTGATCCGCACGAGCCGCTGCCCGACGACCTCCGCGCGCACGCCCACGGCGTCGTCGGGCGATGTCGCGTCGGTGATCACGAGCACGCCGCCCGCGGGGTCGAAGTCGGCCTGGAGCACGTCCACGTCCTGCGCCTGGAGCGCGCGCACGAACACGGTGTGCGGCACGGTCACGGGCCGTCCGTCGGACTCGACGGCCCCGCGCACCTCGACGCGCACGACGCCCGTGGCCGTGGTCCGCCCGTCGGTCACCGTGTACTCGAGCAGGTGCGTGCCGGCCTGGCCGCCCTGCAGGCGGAAGGTGCCGGCCTCGAGGTCGGGCGTGATCTGCACGCCGGCCCGCGCGGGGACGGCCGCCAGCCGGATCGCGCCGCTCCCGCCGCGCGCGTGCGTCAGCGGCTCCACCGTGATCTCGCGCCCGAGCGACGCCTGCACGACGAAGCCCTCGGCCACGAGCGGCACGTCCCCTTCGCGGCGCACGGTGACGACCAGCTCCCCGGATCCCTCCTCGCGCCCGTCGGACACCTGCAGCGCGACCGTGCGCGTGTCGCCGCCGGCCCCCGCGTCCGTGTAGACGACGCGCCCCTCGGGCTTCCAGCTGACGGCGTCGGGCGCGGCGACGCTCGCGCGCGTGAGGTACACGGGATCCCCGTCGGGGTCGTACCACCCGCCCAGCACGTCGGTCTGCAGCCGGTCGCCCTCGGCCACGGATCCGGTCGCCGGCCGCACCTGCACGGGCGGCGCGTTCTCGTCGGGCGCGCGCACGGCGACCCGCACGTCCGCCGTCGCCGTGCCTCCGCGCCCGTCGCTCACGACGTACGAGAACCGCACCGTGCCGGACGCGCGCGCGGCGAGCGCGAGCTGGAGGCCCTGGCCGTCGTCCACGACGTCGACCGCGCCGACCTCGGCGTCCACGGGTGTGACGGAGTCGATCACGAGCACGTCGCCGTTCGGGTCGTGGTCGTTGAGCAGCACGGGCAGCGCGGTGGTGCGGCCGGGCCGCGCCCCGAGGTCGTCGTCGACCGCGACGGGCGGCTGCTGCACGCGGTCGGTCTCGGGCGGGGTGTCCGCGGTGTTCTGCTCGACGACGGTGTCGGAGCGGTCGCGGTCGATGAGGTCCGACCAGTTGTCGATGCGGCCCGCGTCGCGCTGCACGGCCCAGGCGGTGCCGCCGCGCGTGTCGTTGAGCACGACGCGCGCGCCGTCGACGACGAAGCGCAGGGACGCCTGCTGCGGCATGGATCCGAGGTCGCCGGTCGCGCCCGCCGCCGTGCGCCGCGCGTCCTGGTCGACCTCGCCCGCACCCGGGAGCACGGCGGGGGCCAGGCACCGCTGCCAGCCGGATCCGTCGGTCCAGCCCGCGTACTCGCAGCCGGCCACGCGGACGGGGCGCGCGGGCTCGCCGCGCGCGTCGCCGGAGACGACGACCGGCTCGCCGCCCGCGACGGGCACGTCGACGAGTCCGCCCGAGTGCGCGACGAGCACGCCGCTCCCGTCCGAGGAGGCGCGCTGGAGGGCGACGCGCGCGTCCGCGGCCACGGATCCGGCGAGGTCGACCGTGCGCCCGTCGACGAGGAGGGCGCGCGCGTCGGCGTCGTAGAGCGCCCAGTGGTCGCCGACGGAGGCGAGCGCGAGCCGCTGCCCGGCGGGTCGGCCGGAATCCCCCGCCTGGACGGTCTCGCCCGCGAGCGCGGCCGCGGGGTCGGCGAGGGCGTCGGCCGCCTCGTCCACGGGCGCGCCGACGGGCCCGACGTCCACGGTCTCGCTCACCGTGTCCTCGGTGGCGGCCTGGATACGCGACAGCGCGCCCGTCGCGGCCGAGTACACGAGGAGCGTCCCGTCGTCGCCCATCGACGCGACGGCGTCGGTCCCGAGGAGGAGCGCGGGCGCGCTCGCGGCGTCGAACGCGGAGAGGCCCGCCACCGGCACGAGCCACAGCTGGCCGGTCGCCGGCACGAGGATCGCGGCGCGGGATCCCGCGAGCATGACCTCGGCGCCCGCGGGCAGCGGCGCCGTGTCGACCACCGCGCTCGTCGCGTCGTCGACCACGTCGAGGCGCGAACTGCCGCGGTCGGCGAGCAGCACGGTGGATCCGGCCTGCAGCACGTCGATGTCCTCGCTGCGGGAGTCGACGACGCTGTCGAGCTCGAGCACGGACGTGTTGGCGCGGCCGATGGCCTGCTGCGCCGAGTTGACGACCCACACGGATCCGTCGTCGAGGTCGACCCGCTGCGCCTGGTAGCCGTCCGACACGAGCGCGAAGCCCGTGAGGAGGGCGAGCACGACGGCCCCGCCGGTGACGGTCGTCGCGGCCTGGCGGTGGCGGCGGATCCACTCGCGGATCATCGCGGCAGCTCCGCGCACTTCTCGGTCGACGCGTCCCCGGCGACGCCGTCGCGCGTGACGGTGACGCGGATGCAGGCGCGCTCGCCCGCGGCGCCGCCCGCCCCGCCGGCGCCGGCCGTCACGCGGAAGGTCGTGTCGCGCTGCGTGCTCGGCAGGCCGCCGTCGCGGACCACCTGGTAGGCGTCGTCGGCGCCGAGACCGGGGTCGCTCCAGGAGAACAGCACGCCGTCGGCCGCCGCGGACGCCCGGATCTCGTCCACCACCGGGATGTCGCGCGCCGCGGTGCCGGTGCCCGACCCGCCGAGCAGCATGCCGACGATCACGCTCGCGACGACCGCGCCGGCCGCCGCCGCCGCGATCGCGACGCGGTGCCTGCCGAGGAACGCGCGCCGGCCGGCGGCCGCGGGCCGCACGGGGGCGGACAGGCCGACGGGCCCGGATCCCGACCGGCCGAGGGAGGTGGACGCGGATCCCGCGCGCACCGGGTCGGAGGCGGTCGCCGGGACGCCGGGACGAGCAGCCCCGGCCCCGGCCGTCGCGCGCGCGGACGCGGGTGCCGCCTTCCGCCTCGCCCGCCGGACGCCGCCCGCGCCGCCCGACCCGGTCGTCCCCGGATCCACCTGCACGATGCCGCGCACGCGCGTCGGGTCGTCGTCCTCGTCGACGCCGGCCGCCACGGCCGACGCCCACTCCTCGCTCGCGACCTCGAGCGGCGTCTGCGCGAGCCGCAGCTCCGCCTCCACCGCCTGCAGCTCGCGGACGAACGCGAGCGCCGACTCCGGCCGCGCCGACGGCTGCCGGGACATCGCGCGGCGCAGCACCAGCTCGAGCCGCTCGGGCACGTCGTCGCGCCCGGTCGGCAGGGGCCTGGCCCTCTGGATCCTCGCGACGAGGTCGGCGGGCGCGTTCTGCCCGCCCGGCACCTCGAACGGGCTGCGGCCAGCGAGTACACGGTCGCCGCGAGCGACCACACCTCGCTCCGCACGGTGCCGGGGCTCTCGTCGGCGAGCACCTCGGGCGCCGACCACGGGATCGAGAGGCCCACCGCGTCGGTCGCGGCCGCGTCCTCGAGCGTCGAGGCGATGCCGAAGTCGCTGAGCACGGGATGCCCGAACGCGGTCGTGAGGATGTTCGCCGGCTTGATGTCACGGTGCAGCACGCCCGCGCGGTGGGCGGTCTCCACGGCGCTCGCGATGCGGATCCCCACGCGCAGCACCTCCGCGACGCCCAGCGGCTCGCGCCGGTACCGGTCGCTGAGGCTCGACGAGCACAGCTCCATCACGAGGTACGGGCGGCCGTCGGCGGCGACGGATGCCTGGTGCACGGTGAGCACGGACGGGTGGGCGCTGAGCTGCGCCATGAGGTCGGCCTCGGCGCGGAACATGGCGCGGAGGCGCTCGGTCACGATCTCCGCGAGCATCACCTTCACGGCGACCTGGCGGCGCGGCATGTCCTGCTCGTAGAGGAACACGTCGGCGAAGCCCCCGGAACCGAGGACCGTCACGTACGTGAACCCCGGCAGCACCGGCGGGGAGGACGGCAGGCGTCTGGCCATGGCCCCCTCTTCGGGTCGGGACCGACGGCAGGGGCTGTTGCGGGCGGCGGATGGATCTCTCGCTGTGAGACGAGTCTAGGTCGCCGATCCGCGCGGGTACACGGGTCTGCGGCCTCAGGACGCCCCCTCTTCGGGAGCGCCCGTCATCCTCGTCCCGCTAGTCGCGCGGCGGGAGGTCGCGCGCGGGCTGGCCGATGTAGAGCTGCTGCGGACGGCCGATCTTCGTCGACCGGTCCTCGTTCATCTCGCGCCAGTGCGCGATCCAGCCCGGCAGGCGCCCGATGGTGAACAGGGCGGTGAACATGCGCGTGGGGAAGCCCATCGCCTTGTAGATCACGCCCGTGTAGAAGTCCACGTTGGGGTAGAGCTTCCGCTCGATGAAGTAGTCGTCGGCGAGCGCGACCGCCTCGAGCTCCTTGGCGATGTCGAGCAGCGGGTCCTGGATCCCGAGGGCCTCGAGCACCTCGTCGGCGCTCTCCTTCACGAGGCGGGCGCGCGGGTCGAAGTTCTTGTAGACGCGGTGCCCGAAGCCCATGAGGCGGACGCCGTCCTCCTTGTTCTTCACGCGCTCGACGTAGCGGTCGACGCCCTCGCCGGAGTCGCGGATGCGGCCGAGCATCGCGAGCACGGCCTCGTTCGCGCCGCCGTGCAGCGGGCCGAAGAGCGCGCCGATGCCGGCCGAGACGGAGGAGAACATGTTCGCCTCGGTGGATCCGACGAGCCGCACGGTCGACGTCGACGCGTTCTGCTCGTGGTCCTCGTGCAGGATCAGCAGGCGCTCGAGCGCGCGGCTGACCACCGGGTCCACCTCGTACCGTTCCGCGTTGTTGCCGAAGTTCAGGCGCAGGAAGTTGTCGACGAAGCCCAGCGAGTTGTCCGGGTAGAGGAACGCCTGGCCGAGGCTCTTCTTGTGGGCGTACGCCGCGATGACCGGCAGCTTCGCCAGCAGGCGGAGGGTCGAGATCTCGACCTGCTCCGGGTCGTGGACGCTCAGCGAGTCCTCGTAGTAGGTGGAGAGCGCGGAGACCGCGCTCGAGAGCACCGACATGGGGTGCGCGTTGGTGGGCAGCGCGCGGAACAGGCCCTTGAAGTCCTCGTGCAGGAGCGTGTGGCGGCGGATGTCGTCCTCGAACCCGGCGAGCTCGTCGCTCGTGGGCAGCTCGCCGTGGATGAGGAGCCAGGCCACCTCGAGGTAGCTCGAGTGGCGCGCGAGCTGCTCGATGGGGTAGCCGCGGTAGCGGAGGATCCCCTGCTCGCCGTCGATGTACGTGATGGCCGAGCGGGTCGACGCGGTGTTGACGAAGCCGTTGTCGAGCGTCGTCAGCCCGGTCTTCTTCGTGAGCGCCGAGATGTCGATGCTGGACGCGCCCTCGACCGCGGGGAGGATGGGGAACTCCATCCGGCCGCCCGGGTACGTCAGGGTCGCCGTGGGCTTCTCGTCCGCCTTCGGCCGGTCGTCCGCCTGCTGCCCGCCATCGGTCACGGCGCCTCCTCGAGTCTGGGTGGATGGCCCGGAGGGGGATGCGCGCCGCGGGACGCTCGTGACGCCGTCGCGGCGTCGGGATCCGAGCCGACTACAGCCTAAAGGGCCGACCGGGACACTGTCGCCTCCGCCAGCATCCGTGCGCGTCCGTTGGAGGTCGTGCTACGCGGTCCGCCCGGTGGTCGCACCGGCGCGGAGCCGCGCCGCCGCCTGGGCGATCCGCTCGTCCGTGGCCGTGAGCGACAGGCGCACGTGCTCGGGCGACGCGTCCCCGTAGAACGGGCCGGGGCCCGCGAGGATCCCGAGGTCGGCGAGCTCGGCGATGCCCTCCCAGGCGCCCTGCCCGCGGGTCGCCCAGAGGTAGAGGCCGGCCTCGCTGCGGTCGATGCGCCAGCCGGCGTCCTCAAGCGCGGGACGCAGCACGTCGCGGCGCGCGCGGTAGAGCTCGCGCTGGACGCGCACGTGCGCGTCGTCGCCGAGCGCCACGGTCATGGCGTGCTGCAGCGGCGCGGGCGGGAGGAGCCCCGCGTGCTTGCGGACGCGGATGAGGCGGGCGATGAGCTCCCGGTCGCCCGCGACGAGCGCGGCCCGGTAGCCGGCGAGGTTCGACTGCTTGCTGAGCGAGTACAGCGCGAGGACGCCCGCGTGGTCGTCGCCGACGACGCGCGCGTCGAGGATCGAGGGCGTCGGCCCCAAGGCCCACTCCCCGTCCCAGCCGAGCTCGGCGTAGCACTCGTCGCTCGCGATGACGGCGCCGAGCTCGCGCGCGCGGGCGACCGCGGCGCGCAGCTCGTCGACGCCGAGGACCCGGCCGTCGGGGTTGCCGGGCGAGTTCAGCCAGACGAGGCGGGTGTGCGCGGGCCACTCGGCGGGATCGTCGGCGGGCACGCTCTCCGCGCCGGCGAGCGCCGCGCCGATCGCGTAGGTCGGGTAGGAGACGCGGGGGTGCACGACCGCGTCCCCCTCGCCGAGGCCGAGCATGAACGGCAGCCAGGCCACCATCTCCTTCGACCCGATGGTCGGCAGCACCTGGTCGGTGCCGAGCGTCGCGTTCCGCCGACGCGCGTGCCAGTCGACCATCGCCTGCCGGAGCTCCGGCGTGCCGACGGTGGTGGGGTACGCGTGCGCGTCCGTCGCCCAGGCGAGCGCGTCGCGGATGAGCGTGGGCGTCGGATCCACGGGCGACCCGATGCTGAGGTCGACGATGCCGTCGGGGTGGCGGCGCGCCCGCTCGGCGTACGGGGCCATCTGGTCCCAGGGGTAGTCGGGGAGCTCGCCGAGGGCCACGCGCGTCAGCCGTTCTGGATGGGGAGGGCAGCGATCACGGGGTGGTCGCCCGCGGTGACGCCGACCTTCGTCGCGCCGCCCGGGGATCCCATCTCGGCGAAGAACTCGACGTTGGCCGTGTAGTAGTCCGACCACTTCTCGGGCAGGTCGTCCTCGTAGTAGATCGCCTCGACGGGGCACACCGGCTCGCACGCACCGCAGTCCACGCACTCGTCGGGGTGGATGTACAGGCTCCGCTCGCCCTCGTAGATGCAGTCCACCGGGCACTCGTCGATGCAGGCGCGGTCCTTCACGTCGACACAGGGCAGAGCGATGACGTAGGTCACTTCGGGCGGGTCCTTCCGGGAGCGGTGCGGCGCGACGAGTCTACGCGGCGCGCGAACCGGTCCCGGCCGGGGCCGGGGCGCCGGATCCCGCGGCAGCGGCGGCATCCGGGCGGGCCGCGGAGCCGGGCGCGCGGTTCGAGAACCGCGGCCACACGACGACGGCCGCGACGAGGATCGCGGGCGCGATCGCCCAGACCTGGCTCAGCCCGTCGTCGGGGAACAGCACGGATCCGCTCGGCCCCTGCGTGCCGAGCACCGCGACGGCGGCGACGACGCCGAGCCCGAGGCAGAGCGCGTGCAGGCGGTCGACGAGGAGCAGGCGGAACGCGACCAGCAGGCACGCGAGCGTCGCGAGCGCGAGCACGAGGCCCACCGGCAGCGGGATCCCGCCCACGGGCAGCGTGGCGCGGTGCGCGGCCGTTCCGACCGCGCCCACCAGCAGGCCGAGCACGAGCGACGCGACCGCCGTGCCGATGCGCTGCGCGCCGCGCGGGGGCCGCGGTGCGCCGTCGTCCGGCGTCGCGCCGGCGGGCCGGTGGAGCCGGAACAGCTCGACGGGCGCGATGGGCGCGCCGATGCCGTGCGAGAGCGCGAACTGGTCGCCGTCGACGACGGTCTGGGTGCGGTACGCGGCGATCGCGCGGATCTTCGCGTCGAGCACCTCGGACGCGTCCACGGCGAGGTCGACCTGGTCGTCCGGCAGCACGAGCGTGCCGGCGGGATCGGCGTCGGGCGCGGGGAACCGACCGCGCGCGGCCACGAGCTCGTGCGCCTCGCGTGCCGACGACGCGGTCGTCGTGATGAGGTACGCGGGGATCCCCGCCTCCTCGGCCGCCCAGGTCGCGATGAGGTGCGTGCGCACGTGGTCCGGGTGTCCGTAGCCGCCGTGGTCGTCGTAGGTGATCACGCTCGTGGCGTCGACGTCCGCGATCACCGCGAGCACGTCGCGCGCCTCGTCGGCCTCGTCGCCCGCGCACAGCGAGTCGGGATCGAGCGGGCGCAGCGCCACGGGCACGCCGTCGTCGCCCCACTCCATGCCGGAGTCGACGTAGCGGCGCGCCTCGAGGCCGCGCCAGCGCGCGTCGGCGTCGCCGAGGAATCGGTGGTCGGTGACGCCGAGCGCGGCCATGGCGTCGGCCAGCTCGGTCTCGCGGTGGTCGGCGAGCGCGCGCAGGTCGCCCTCCAGGTAGCGGAGCTCCTCGGGGATGACGTCGCCGCGCTCCCCGCGCGTGCAGGTGAGCACGGTGACGGGCACGCCGTCGCGCACGAGCTTGGCGATGGTGCCGCCTGTGACGATGCTCTCGTCGTCGGGGTGGGCGTGCACGAGGAGGACGTGCTCACGCTCGGGACGGGCGGTGCGGGCGGCCCGATCGGGGCGTCGGGACGTGCCGGATGTCATCCGGCGATCCTAGCCGCGGGCCGCGAACCGCTCCCTGGGCGCTGCCCGGGGAGGATCGACTGGACGCGCCCCCCGCCCCCGCGCTACTGTGCACGAGGTAAGGCAAGCCTCACCTACATTTCCCCAGACTCAGCAATAGGGCGCATCCCGTCGCGCCCTCCGCCCGGAGAGGCGCACGCGTGTTCGCGAACTACCTGATCGGCCTGCGCGAGGGCCTCGAGGCCGCGCTGGTCGTCACCATCCTCATCGCCTACGTCGTCAAGATCGGCCGTCGCGACGTGCTCGGCCGGCTCTGGCTCGGCGTCGGGCTCGCGGTCCTGCTCGCGCTCTCCATCGGCGCGATCCTCACCTACGGCGCCTACGGCCTCACGTTCGAGGCGCAGGAGGCCATCGGCGGATCCCTCTCCATCGTCGCGACGGGCCTCGTCACCTGGATGGTGTTCTGGATGCTCCGCACCGCGAAGGACATGCGCTCCGAGCTGCAGGGCGCGGTCGACCGGGCCATCGCGGGTGCGGCGTGGGGCCTCGTCGCCGTCGCCTTCCTCGCCGTCGGCCGCGAGGGCATCGAGACGGCCCTGTTCCTCTGGTCGGCCGTGCAGGCCACCGGCGCCACCACGATGCCGCTCGTCGGCGCGGGCCTCGGGCTCGTCACCGCGGTCGCGCTCGGCTGGCTCGTCTACCGCGGGGTGCTCCGCATCGACCTCGCGCGCTTCTTCACCTGGACCGGCGCGCTCCTCATCGTCGTGGCCGGCGGCGTGCTCGCGTACGGGGTGCACGACCTGCAGGAGGCGGGGATCCTCCCGGGCCTCGGCGCGCTCGCGTTCGACGTCTCCGGCGCTGTCCCGCCCGGATCCTGGTACGGCACGCTCCTCAAGGGCACCGTCAACTTCTCCCCCGCCACCACCTGGCTCGAGGCCATCACGTGGGTGCTGTACGTCGTGCCCACGCTCACCGTCTACCTGACGCTCGCGCGACGGGGGCGGCGGGCGCGACCGGCCGACGCACCCCCGGCCGCCCGCGTCGACACCGCTCCCGCGGGCGACGCACCCCGCGTCGCCGACGCACCCGCCGCGCGCTGACGCCCGCATCCCTCCCGCTCTCCCGCTCCATCCACCGCCCGGCACCGCCGGCCCGCTCCCCCGAGGTCCCATGAAGCGCTCGACCCTCCCCGCCGCCGCCCTGCTCGCCGGCGCCGCCCTCGCCCTGTCCGGCTGCGTCGCGAACGCCCCGACCGGATCCGCCGACGCCGGCGCCGGTGCCGCCTCCGCGGACTCCGGCGTCACGCAGCTCACGGTCGACAGCTCCGCCGACGCGTGCACCGTGTCCGCCGCGACCGCCCCCAGCGGCACGGTCTCGTTCCACGTCACGAACTCCACCGACCAGGTCACCGAGTTCTACCTGCTCGCGGATGACGGCCTCCGCATCGTCGGCGAGGTCGAGAACGTGAGCCCCGGGATCGAGCGCGACCTCGTGCTCACCGCCCAGCCCGGCAGCTACTACACGGTCTGCAAGCCCGGCATGGTCGGTGACGGCGTGGGCCGCGCGCCCTTCACCGTCACGGGCGACCAGGTCGCGCTCGCGGGCGACGCCGAGCAGCAGGGCCAGGACGCGGCCGCTGCGTACCTCGCCTACGTCAAGGACCAGGTCGGCCGCCTGCTCCCGGCCACGCAGGAGTTCGCCGACGCGTACCTCGCGAGCGACGACGACAGAGCCCGCTCCCTCTACCCCACGGCCCGCGCGTACTACGAGCGCGTCGAGCCCGTCGCAGAGTCCTTCGGCGACCTCGACCCAGAGATCGACTTCCGCGAGGCCGACGTCGAGCCCGGCACCGAGTGGACCGGGTGGCACCGCATCGAGAAGGACCTCTGGCAGCCCTCGCCCGACGCGAACGGCGGCGACGTCTACACGCCGCTCGGCACCGCGGATCGCGCGCACTTCGCCCAGGAGCTGACCGCCGACACGCAGGAGCTCTACGACGCGGTGCACGCGGACGGCTTCTCGGTCGACATCTCCACGGTCTCCAACGGCGCGGTCGGGCTGATGGACGAGGTCGCCTCCGGCAAGATCACCGGCGAGGAGGAGATCTGGTCGCACACCGACCTTTGGGACTTCCAGGCCAACCTCGAGGGCGCGCGCGTCGCGTACGAGGGCGTCCGCGACATCGTCGCCCCGAAGGACCCGCAGCTCGTGGCCACGCTCGACGCGCAGTTCGCGTCGCTCGAGACGGAGCTCGCCGCCTACGGAACCCTCGACAAGGGCTTCACGACCTACGACAGGCTCACCACCGAGCAGGTCAAGGGCCTCGCGGACGGCGTCAACGCGCTGGCCGAGCCGCTGTCGAAGCTCACCGGCGCGCTTGTCGGCTGATGACGGACCACGAGACCACGGCGGCCGACGACGCTCCCGCGCCCGCTCCCGCGACCCCCGCTCCCCCGGCCGCCTCGGCACCCGCCGGCATCTCCCGCCGCGGGATCCTCGGCCTCCTCGGCGCGGGCGCGCTCGGCGGCGGCCTGGTCGGCTCGGCCGGCGGCGTCCTGGCCGACCGCGCCTTCGCGGGCGTGCGCCAGGCCGCGGGCGGCGCTACGTACGCGTTCCACGGCGCGCACCAGGCGGGCATCACGACCCCTGCCCAGGACCGCCTGCACTTCGCCGCGTTCGACGTCGCCGACATCGACCGCGCGGGGCTGATCTCGCTGCTCAAGGACTGGAGCGCCGCGGCCGCGCGCATGACGGCCGGCGGATCCGCGGGCACGCTCGGCGCGGTCGACGGCCCGTACGACTCCCCGCCCGACGACACGGGCGAGGCTCTGGACCTGCCGCCCGCCGGCCTCACCATCACGTTCGGCCTCGGCCCCTCGCTGTTCACGACCGCCGACGGCGTCGACCGCTTCGGCATCGCCGACCGCCGGCCCGCCGCGCTCGTCGACCTCCCGCGCTTCCCGGGCGAGGCCCTCATCCCGCAGGCCACGGGCGGCGACCTCTGCATCCAGGCGTGCAGCGATGACCCGCAGGTGGCCGTGCACGCGATCCGCAACCTGTCGCGCATCGCGTTCGGCCGCGCCTCCATCCGCTGGTCGCAGCTCGGCTTCGGCCGCACCTCCTCGACGAGCCGCGCGCAGGTCACCCCGCGGAACCTGTTCGGCTTCAAGGACGGCACCGCGAACGTGAAGTCGGAGGACACGCGCCAGGTCGACGACCACGTCTGGGCCGACGCGGGATCCTCCCCCGCCGAGGCGTGGATGCAGGGCGGCTCGTACCTGGTCGCCCGCCGCATCCGCATGACCATCGAGACGTGGGACCGCTCGTCGCTCCGCGAGCAGGAGCGCGTCGTCGGCCGCACGAAGGGATCCGGCGCGCCCCTCAGCGGCGGCACCGAGATGACCGCGCCCGACTTCCACGCCGTCGGGCGCGGGGGCGCACCGCTCATCGACCCCGCGTCGCATGTGCGCCTCGCGCACCCGGACGCCAACGACGGCGCGGTGCTCCTGCGCCGCGGCTACAACTTCGTCGACGGCAACGACGACCTCGGGCGACTGAACGCGGGCCTGTTCTTCCTGGCGTTCCAGCGGGATCCGCGCACGCAGTTCATCCCCATCCAGCGGAGCCTCGCCCGCGACGCGATGAACGAGTACCTGCGGCACGTGGGCAGCGGGATCTGGGCGGTGCCGCCGGGCGCGACGCGCGACGGGTACGTCGGGGAGACGCTTTTCGCGTCCTGAGCCCGGGCGGCGCCCGACCGGCCCGGATCTCAGCCCGCGGGCAGGACCACGTACGTGGCGACGGGCGAGCCCGGATCCGCCGACACCGTGACGATGACCGAGTACGCGTCGGTCGTGAACCGCCCGTATCCGCTCTGCGCGTCGCTCGCCACGTCGCTCGAGGCGTAGCCGGCGGCCTCGAGCCGCGCCTGCGCGTCGGCGAACCCGCCCGCGACGTCCGGCACGGCGACCTGCGCCACCCAGCCGGCGCCCTCGGGCGCAGCTCCCCCGCCGAGCAGCTTGCCCTCGGCGAAGGGCACGGCATCCGTCGGGAAGGAGGGCGGGACGTGGCCGTCCGTGGAGACCTGCACCTTGCCGAGCGTGTCGCCGATCACGTCCTCGACGCTGTGGCGCACCTGCTTCGCGCCCTCGTGGGCGGCGTCGCGGACGACCTCGCCCACCTGGCTGCACCCCGTGAGGAACAGGGCGGGGACGAGGACGAGCCCGGCCGCCAACTCCCTCCTGCGGAGGGACCTGCCGGACGGGCTCGTCGGGGTCATGCTGCGTTACGCGTTCTGCTTCTTCAGCCGCGAGGTCTTCCGCTGCCGCGCATTGGCGTCGAGCTCGACCTTCCGGATCCGGACGAACTCGGGCGTGACCTCCACGCACTCGTCCTCGCGGGCGAACTCGAGGCACTCCTCGAGCGTCAGCCTCCGCGACGGGGTCATGCGCTCGAAGGAGTCGGAGGTGGACTGACGCATGTTGGTCAGCTGCTTCTCCTTGGTGATGTTCACGTCCATGTCGTCGGCACGCGAGTTCTCACCCACGACCATGCCCTCGTAGACCTCCTGGGTCGGCTCCACGAAGAACGACATGCGCTCCTGCAGGGCCACCATGGCGAACGGGGTGGCCACGCCGGCGCGGTCGGCGACGATCGAGCCGTTGACGCGGGTCGTGATCTCGCCCGCCCACTGCTCGTAGCCGTGCGAGACGGCGTTGGCGATGCCGGCGCCGCGCGTGATGGTGAGGAACTCCGTGCGGAAGCCGATGAGGCCGCGCGACGGGACGACGAACTCCATGCGGACCCAGCCGGTGCCGTGGTTGCTCATGCCCTCCATGCGGCCCTTGCGGGCGGCAAGGAGCTGCGTGATCGCGCCGAGGTACTCCTCGGGCGAGTCGATGGTGAGGTGCTCGTAGGGCTCGTGCACCTTGCCGTCGACCTGCTTGACGACCACCTGCGGCTTGCCGACGGTGAGCTCGAAGCCCTCGCGGCGCATCTGCTCCACGAGGATCGCGAGCGCGAGCTCGCCGCGGCCCTGGATCTCCCACGCGTCCGGGCGGCCGATGTCGACGAGCTTGATGGACACGTTTCCGATGAGCTCGCGGTCGAGGCGGTCCTTGACCATGCGGGCGGTGAGCTTGTGGCCCTTGACCTTGCCGATGAGCGGGCTGGTGTTGGTGCCGATGGTCATCGAGATGGCCGGGTCGTCCACCGTGATGGTGGGCAGCGGGCGGACGTCCTCCGGGTCGGCGAGCGTCTCGCCGATGGTGATGTCCTCGATGCCGGCGACGGCGACGATGTCGCCGGGGCCCGCGGACTCGGTCGGGAAGCGGTCGAGCGCCTTGGTGATGAGGAGCTCGGTGATCTTCACGTTCTTGACGGATCCGTCGTGCTTGACCCAGGCGACCTGCTGGCCCTTCTTGAGCGTGCCGTTGAAGACGCGCAGGAGGGCGAGGCGGCCGAGGAACGGCGACGCGTCGAGGTTGGTGACGTGGGCCTGCAGCGGGTGCTGGTCGTCGTAGGTGGGCGCCGGGACGTGATCGAGGATCGCCTTGAAGAGCGGCTCGAGGTCGTCGTTGTCGGGCAGCGTGCCGTTCTCGGGCTTGTTCGAGCTCGCGGCGCCGTTGCGGCCGGACGCGTACACGACGGGCACGTCGAGGATCGCGTCGAGGTCGAGGTCCGGGTGCTCGTCCGACATGTCGGATGCGAGGCCGAGGAGGAGGTCCTGGCTCTCGGCCACGACCTCGTCGATGCGCGCGTCGGGGCGGTCGGTCTTGTTGACCAGGAGGATCACGGGCAGCTTCGCCTCGAGCGCCTTGCGGAGCACGAAGCGCGTCTGGGGCAGCGGGCCCTCGGACGCGTCGACGAGGAGCACGACGCCGTCGACCATGGACAGGCCGCGCTCGACCTCGCCGCCGAAGTCGGCGTGGCCCGGGGTGTCGATCACGTTGATGACGATGGGCGAGCCGTCCGCGTGCTTCCCGTTGTAGAGCACCGCGGTGTTCTTCGCGAGGATCGTGATGCCCTTCTCGCGCTCGAGGTCGTTCGAGTCCATCATGCGGTCCTCGCCCTCGAAGTGGGCGTCGAACGAGTTCGTCTGCTTGAGCATGGCGTCGACGAGCGTGGTCTTGCCGTGGTCGACGTGGGCCACGATGGCCACATTGCGGAGGTCGTTGCGCGCGACTAGCGCCATAGTGCTGTCCTTCAGTGGAGAGGGTGCCGGCCTTGTCATCAAGGGAGGAGGGCGAAGAGCCGCCGTCTGCTATTCCCAGCGACCACCAGCCTACCGTGCCGATGCAAGCCGGGCTCAGGGAGCGTCGGGAGAGAGGGTCCAGCGCCAGGCGTCGTCGAGGATCCCGGCCTGGTGCGGCGAGACCTGCACCCCGCCGACCCGGTCGCGCACGGCCGCGAGCGCGGGCAGCTGGTAGAGCGGGAGGCCGGCGCGGTCGCCGTACATGCGCCGGTCCAGGCGCAGGAGGAGCTCGTCGCGCGCGTCCGCGTCCTCCGTGCGGCTGAGCGAGGAGAAGAGGGACGCGACGTCGGGGTCGGCCGTCGCCTGTCCGTCGCGCGCGTCGGCCCTGGCCTCGTGCGCGGCGCGGATCCCGGCGACGGAGGGGTACGCGTCCTCCGACGAGACGAGCGCGGCGTCGTAGGCGCCCGGCTGGTCGAGGACGCTCTCCCACTGCGGGGTCGAGCAGTCGGTCACGACGAAGCCGGACTTCTCGGCGGAGTCGCGGATCGCGTCGAACGCGGCCACCTTGCGGGGGTCGGCGGGGTCGAAGAGCACGCACACCTCGGGGGCCGCCCGCCCGACCGACGCGAGCAGCTGCCGCGCCTCGTCGAGGTCGACGTCGCCGAAGCGGCTGGACCCGTTCGCGCGCACCTGGTCGGCATACCCGTCCGTGCCGGGCGCGAGCACGAAGGAGTCGCGCGTCGTCGCGTCGGGATCCACGGGCAGCGCGGCCTCGCGGACGATCGCGTCGCGCGGGATGGTGGAGAGGAAGGCCGTGCGGACCGCGGCGTCGGACATGGCGGGGTCGCGCGCGCCGAGCGTCTGCAGGTCGAGGCGCTCCCAGGAGGCGGAGGATCCGCGCACGACCTGCACGCCGTCGATCCCGGACAGCGCGTCGGCCACCTCCGCGTCGGCCGCTGGCGCGATGACGTCGACGTCCCCCGCCTGGAGGGCGGCGACGGCGGCGTCCGGATCCTCGATCGTGGACACGACGATGCGCTCGACCGACGGCCGGTGCAGCCCCGTGTAGAAGCGGTTGGCGCGCAGCGTGATGGAGGTCCCCGGGTCGATCGACTCGATGGCGTACGGGCCCGAGCCCACGGCGCGATCGGGGTGCGCCGCGATCTCGGCCACGCCGAAGCCCCGGTTCCACGCGTCGGAGATGGGCGACAGGAGCTCGGGGGCGCGATCCTGCACGGCGTCCACCAGCGTCTGCTTCGCACGGCCGGGGCTCGACATGTCGAGCGCGAGCTGCGCCACGCTGTGCGCGGGCAGGCCCACCTCGAACGCGAGGCGCCAGTCCGGCGTGTACTGGTCGAACACCATGGTGATCGACCGGCCGCCGTCCCCGATCTCGGGCGTGCGGGTGACGTGGGTGAGCGCCTCGTCGGCGGCCGCGTCGAAGAAGACGGTCTGCTCGGGGAGCGGACCCGTGTAGCCGCCCGTCGCATCGTCGACGTACCCGGCCGGGTCGTAGCCGGGGGTGTCGAGCGCGCCGGATCCGGCGGCCCACGCGAGCAGGAGGTCCGCCGCGTCGACGGGCTCGCCGTCGGACCAGCGGACGCCCTCCGCGACGGTGTACTCGACGGTGAAGGGGTCGCGCGAGACGACCCGCGCGGATCCGTAGCCCGGGTCGGTGGCGACCGTGCCGTCGGCGGCGACCTCGGAGAACCGCGAGTTCGTCGCGTGCACGATCTCCCGGTTGCCCTCGGTGCCGCCCGTGCGCGACGCCGCGTTGTACGAGGTGAAGGTGGTGGGGACGGCGGCGCGGATCTCCGTGTCGGCGACCATGCCGGTGGTCGGCGAGCAGGCGGCGAGGCCGGCGACGAGCGCAACGGCGACGGCGGCGGATGCGCCCCGGACGACCCGGCGGATCCCTCGCGGGCGCCGGGCTCCTATGGCCTCGGGGCCTCGCGTGTCGCTGTCCATCGCCGTCGATCCTACGCGAGCGGCACGACGAGGCCCGCCGCCCGCGCGCCCCCGCGAGGGGGGGCGCTATGGGCGGCGAGCCGGGTCGTGCGGCGCGGATCAGGCCGCGGGCGGCTGCTGGTCCCGCAGGGCCTCGCGGAGCTCGCGGCGCTCCTTCTGCTGGTCGGGATCCGGCAGCGGCACGGCGGCGATGAGCTTCTGCGTGTACGGGTGCTGGGGGTTCCGGAGGATCGACTCGGTCGGCCCCTGCTCGACGATCTTGCCGTGGTTCATCACGACGATGCGGTCGGCGAGCAAGTCGACCACTGCGAGGTCGTGGCTGACGAACAGGCACGCGAACTGGAGCTCCTTCTGGATCTCCTGCAGCAGCGCGAGCACGCGGGCCTGCACCGACACATCGAGCGCCGACGTGGGCTCGTCGGCGACGAGCACCTTGGGCCGGAGCGCGAGGGCCCGGGCGATGCCGACGCGCTGGCGCTGGCCGCCGGAGAGCTCGTTCGGGTAGCGGTTGCGGAAGCTGCGCGGCAGCTCCACCTGCTCGAGGAGCTCCTCGACCCGGTCGCTCTGCTGCTTCTTCGAGAACTGGCCCGAGAGCTCGAGCGGCTCGCCGATGCTCTGGCCGATGGGCCAGCGCGGGTTGAGCGAGGAGCCCGGGTCCTGGAACACGATGCCGATCTCGCGGCGCACGGCCCGGAGGTCCTTCGCCGAGATCCCGGTCATGCGCCGACCGGCGACGGTGAGCTCGCCGCCCGCGACGGGCAGGAGGCCCACCGCGGCGCGCGCGATGGTCGTCTTGCCGGATCCCGACTCACCCACGACGCCGACGACCTCGCCGGGGTGGATGTCGAACGACGCGCCCGTGACCGCCCGGAACGCCGGCACGCGGCCGAGCTTCGGGTAGTCGATGTCCACCTCCTTGAGGGAGATGGCGGGCTCGGTGGTGCGCTCGGCGATCTCGACCTGCGAGGCCTCGCCCGTGCCGAGGTGCGGCACCGACGCGAGCAGCTGCTTCGTGTACGGGTCCTTGGGCGCCTGGAAGATCTCGCGCACCGAGCCGCGCTCGACGATGCGGCCGCTCTTCATCACGATGACGTTGGTCGCGAGGTCGGCCACCACGCCCATGTCGTGCGTGATGATCACGATCGCGCTGTTGAGGCGCTGGTGAAGTCTGCGCAGCAGGTCGAGGATCTCGGCCTGGATCGTCACGTTGAGCGCCGTGGTGGGCTCGTCCGCGATGAGCATGTCGGGGTCGCACGACAGCGACTGGGCGATCATCGCGCGCTGGCGCTGGCCGCCGGACAGCTGGTGCGGGTAGGAGTCGAACGCCTTCTCGGGATCCGGCATCTCGACGAGCTTCAGCAGCTCGAGCGCGCGCACCTTGGCGGCCGACGGGATGATCGAGTTGTGGACCCGAAGGGCCTCGACGATCTGGAAACCCACCGTGTACACGGGGTTGAGCGCCGTCATCGGCTCCTGGAAGATCACGGCGATGTCGTTGCCGCGTGCCTTCCGCAGCGTGGCCTGGTCGGCGCCCACCATCTCGACGCCCTTGAGCTTCGCGCTCCCCCGGACCCGGCCGTTCTTCGGCAGGAGGCCGAGCAGCGACATGGAGCTGACGGACTTGCCGGAGCCGGACTCGCCCACGATCGCGAGGACCTCGCCCGGGTTGACCTTGTAGTCGAGGTCGATGGCCGCGGGGATCCACTCGTCGCCGACCCAGAAGTCGACTCCGAGGCCGGAGACCTCGAGGATGGGGACGATCGGGTCCGTCCCGTTCGCGTGAGCGCTCATGCTGCGTACTCCTGGCTGCTGGAAGTGGGGGTGTCGAGGGGTGCCGAGGCGGGCCGTGGGACGATGAGGCCATGGATCAGCCCGTCGTCATCCGCCCGTCGTTCGGACGCCTGCTGACCGTGATCGTCTCGGCGATCGCGGTCCTGGTGCTCGTGAGCACCGTGGTCGGGGGTCGGGCCGACCTCCTGCCGACGGCGGTGTGGGGCCCGGTCATGCTGGCCTACGCGTCGTGGCTCGTCTTCTGGCACCCGCGCGTGCGCATCGCGACCGAGGGCATCGAAATCCGCAACGTCTTCCGCACGCACGAGTTCTCGTGGCCCGCGATCCGCGAGGTCGACACCAAGTGGGCTCTGAACATCACCACCGCGCACGAACGCGTCACGGCCTGGGCCGCCCCGGCGCCCGGCCGGCACTCGAACGCCTACATCACGACGAAGGAGGAGCGGAACCAGCCGTATCTCAGCGCCATGATGCAGGACGCGCGCCGCGGCGACCTGCCCCGCACCGACTCCGGCGACGCGGCCACGGTGATCCGCCTGCACCTGGCCGACCTCCGCGAGGCGGGCCACCTGGGCGGCCCGGTGGAGGAGGAGGCCCCGCGCGTGCGAACGCACTGGGCGGAGATCGCCGTGCTCGCGGTGCTCGTCGCGGCGACGGTGCTGACCGGCCCGATCTGAGGCGCGACCCGCGGCGAGCCCGCGGCTGAGGGCCCGGCTCGCCGCCGGGACCGTCATCGGCCGTCCGTGCTATCGGGCGCCTGGCCGTCGGCCTGGGCGTCCGGTCGCGCGGAGCCGACGGGCGGCGGCACGCGCACTCCCGCGGCACCGGAGCCGGTCGCAGGACCCGCGTCGCGGCGGTTCCGCCCGGTGAGCATGGCGAACATCTGCTTGTAGGGCCCCTGTCCGCCGGGCATGCGCCGCTGGCGCGGGTCGAACGCGTCGCGCAGGCCGTCGCCGATGAAGTTGATGGTCAGCGCGATGATGATGATGAACAGGCCCGGGAACCAGAACAGCCACGGCCGGGTCGCGAAGGCTCCCTGGTATTCGTTGATGATCTGCCCGAGCGAGACGTCGGGCTTCTTGATGCCGAAGCCGAGGAAGGAAAGCGCCGCCTCGAGCAGGATGGCCGCGCTCATGAGCAGGGTCGTGGACACGATGACCACGCCGATGGCGTTCGGCAGGATGTGCCGGAACACGATTCGGCTGTTCGACGCCCCGGCGACTCGGGCCGCGTCTACGAACTCTCGCTCGCGGAGGCTGAGGAACTCGCCGCGCACCAAGCGCGCGAGGCTCGGCCAGCCGACCACGCCGAGGACTAGTCCGAGCACGGCCGCTCCGAGGCTCCCGAAGGTCTGGCCGAGGACCGCCGCGATGACGATGACCGGGATCACGATGATGAGGTCCGTGAAGCGCATGAGCAGAGAGTCGATGCGACCGCGGAAGAAGCCCGAGACGGCGCCGACGACGATGCCGATGAACGCGGCGATGATGCCGTACAGCACCATGACGACTATGGACTGCTGGGTGCCGCGCATGACGCGGGCGAAGATGTCGCGCCCGATCTCGTCCTGGCCGAAGGGGTGGGTACCGAACTGGAACGGCAGCTGCCAGGTGGGGTTGCCGCCGTTGACGACGGGCGAGACGTCCTCGTAGTTCCACATCCACCAGCCGGGGACGCGGACGCCGAAGAGCTGGATGCCGACGGACGAGTACACGAGAGCCGCCATGAGCAGCAGGACGACAACCGAGGTCATCGCGCCCTTGTGGCGGAGGAACCGGCGGCGGACGACGGTGCCCTGGCTGAGCCCCTCCACCTCGCGCTGCTCGATCGTCAGCTCGGAGTTGCCCCCCCTCCGGGAGGTGCGGGTCGTTGTGGGGGTCGTTGGGGTTCCCCATCAGTGCGTTGGACATGTGTCAGCTCACCCGGATTCGAGGATCGAGGACCGAGTACAGGATGTCGGCCAGCATGTTGAAGATCACGGTGAGGATGCTCGTGATCAGGATGAACCCCATCAGCGGGTTGAGGTCGGTCTTGTTCAGGGCGTCCTGGAACACGGAGCCCATGCCCTTCCAGGCGAAGATCGTCTCGGTGATCACCGCGCCGCCGATGAGCCCGCCCACGTCGAACGCGATGACGGTGGCGACGGGGATCATGGCGTTGCGGAACGCGTGGCGCATGATCACGGTGCGCTCGGTGAGGCCCTTGGCGCGTGCGGTGCGCACGTAGTCCTGGTTCATCACCTCGAGGAGGCTCGCCCGCGAGTAGCGGGAGTAGCTCGCGACGGAGATGAGGAGGATCGCGATGGTCGGCAGCAGGAGGTGCGTGTAGCTGTCGAGCATGCCCTGCCAGACCGAGCCGTTGAGCCCGGGGGTCACGGCACCGACCGTGGCGATGGGGCGGCCACGCGTGTTGGTCGCGTAGTCGGGCCACACCTGCATGACGCGGTCGACGATGATCAGCAGCGCGACGAGGCCACCGGTGATGCCGGCGCCGCGGGCGACGATGGGCTTGTCGTTCTGGCCGACGACGTAGCCGACGACCACGCCGACGACGACGAAGGCGACGATCAGCACGATGGTGATCCACCAGGGGGCGGAGACGGTCAGCACGTACTGCAGCGGGTACCAGAGCGCGGCGCCGAGGACGGCCATGGCGAGCGCGGAGTAGAAGGCCCGTCGGTTGCGCAACCCGGTCGAGAGCGACGTGATGAGCACCGCGACGAGGGCGCCGAGCGCGGCGATGAGCAGGATGCCGAGGCCGGGGCGCGAGAACCAGTCCGTGGCGAGCAGGTAGATGAGCACGACCGCGGTGATGACCGTGGCGGAGCCGAAGACGATGAGGCGCGGCTTCGGGTCGCCGCCGATGATGCTCATCCAGACGAAGCCCGAGACGAGCGAGAGGACCACGATCATGATCGGCGGGATCGACGGGTTCACGAGGAAGTCGTTGAAGCCGATGGCGACGTACTGCTTGAGCAGCACGGCCACGAAGAAGATCGGCAGGGAGAAGAAGAGGAACGACGCGAAGGTGACCGTGTAGTCGTAGCCGCTGTACTGGCGGAGCGCGGTCGTCATGCCGATGGAGACGCCGATGAGCACGGCGATGATCGTGGCGATCGTCACCAGCTGGATCGTCTGCCCGGCGGCGTTGGCGATGATCTCGTTGACCTCGCGGCCGTCGATGGCCTTGCCGAGGTCGACCTGGCCGATGAAGACCTTGAACACCCCACCGAGCCAGATGAAGTAGCGCAGCGGCGACGGCACGTCGAGGTCGAGGAGGTCGACTCGAGCGGCGATGAGCGCATCGCGGTTCGGCGACGGGTTCTCGCGCAGATCCTGAAGGGGATCACCGGAATTGGCCGCCAGGTTGTAGATGATGAAGCTGGCGCCCAGGAGGACGAAGAACGACGCGACGAGACGTCTCAAGACGTAAGGTAAGCACAGGGCGACGACGTCCCTTTCTGTGTTCGGCCAGGGCTCGTGACCCGGCCCGACGAGAGCATACGCGGCCGGATCCGCGGATCACGAATCGGCAACGGACATGGAGAGGGTGCCGAGGCCAGGCGGCCTCGGCACCCTCGCACCCTCCCGTTCAATGGACGGTGCTCACTGCTGTCGTGCTACTGCGCGACTGCCTGCGCCGGGGCCCAATCCCAGTGGTTCCAGAACCAGTTGGGCGACAGGAACGCGGGCTTGACGCCCGACACCGTCTTGCTCCAGGCGGTGAGGCCGGGGAACTGGTAGATGGGCGTCGTCCAACTCTGCTGCTGGATGAGGGTCTCGGCCTGAATGACCAGCGCGAGCTGCTTGTCCTTGTCCGTCTCCGTGTCCAGCTGCTTGAACAGCGAGTCGATCTCGGGGTTCGACCAGCCGTAGTAGTTGTTGATGCCACCGGTCTGGTAGTTCGGGCCGGACTCGCCGACACCGAGGCTCACCGACTGCCATCCGAAGAGGGCGATGTCGTAGGAGCCCGTCTTGCTGGACAGGTCGGCGCCCCACGTGGCGCTGTTCACGTCGATGAGGTTGAAGCCGGCCAGCGCGGCCGACTGGCGCATGAGTTAGAACTCCTGCTGGCGGCGCGTGTTGCCCTGGCCGTAGATGACGCGGGCGTCGATCGTGCCCGTGACGCCGGCCTTCGCGAGGTCCGCCTTGGCACCGTCGATGTCGACCGCCTGGTCCTTGTAGCCGTTCTTCTCGACGGACGCCTCGTACTCCGGCGTGCCGGGCACGTAGACGTTCGAGTTGCGGAGCTCCGCGTCCGACTGGAGGGGCTTGATCAGCTTGTCGAGGATCTCCTCGCGCGGCAGCGTCTTGAAGAACGCCTGACGGACGAGCTTGGCCTTCTCGGCGTCGCCGCCGTACTTCGCCGGGTCGAATGGGCCGCCGTTGGTGACCTGGAGGTCGACGTGCTCATACGTGCCCTCGGCCTGGCCCTTGTACTCGATGCCGCTGAGTCCCTGGACCTGCTGGAGGAGGTCGGCCGTGGGCTGACCGGACGCGATCTGGACCTCGCCGTTGGAGAGGGCCTGGATCTGCGCCTGCGGGTCGGCGATGAAGCGGACGGTGATCTTCTCGTACTTCGGCTTCTTGGTTCCGGTGTACTCCTTGTTGGCCGTCAGGGTGACGTACTGGTCGGCCTTGAGGTCCGTGATCGTGTATGCGCCGTCGCCCAGGGTCTTCTGCGGCTCCGTGGGCATGTCCGAGAAGCGGTAGCCGTCGTTCCATACATGCGAGATGCGGGAGAGGACCTTCGCGTCCTTGTCCTGGATCGCCGTGATCAGTTTCTTCTTGGCGTCCTCGGGCGAGAGGTTCTCGTCGGGGAACGCGAGCTGCGTGGTGCCGTGCGCGGAGACGCCGACGCCGTTGCCGGTCGCGATCTCCCAGTCCACGTAGGGCTGGTCGTACGTGTAGGTGAGGCTCCGGCCGTCGTCGCCGATCTCGGGGGTCTTGGTGACCAGGCCGAGGCGGGTGTTTGGCACGGCGCCCGAGTTGAAGAAGACCTGGTCGTCGCCGACCGTCGCCGCGCCGGTGTCGTCCTTCTTGACGGCGTCGTCGCCCACGGTGTTGACATTCGTCGTGTTCGCGGCCCAGTTCAGGAGCATGTCCGCAGCGTCGACGGGGGTGCCGTCGCTCCACTTGACTCCGTCGTTGATCGTGAACTTCACGACCAGCGGGTTGTCGGACACCTTCTCGTAGGTGCCGAAGTCGGTGTTCTTGACAAGCGACGGGCCGTCGTCGTAGTAGTTGAAGGACTGGTTCGTCAGGTACACGATGTTCGTGTTGGCGGACGCGTTTCCGGTCGCCGAACCGTTGTTGTACTCGAGGAACGGGTCGTTCCAGGCCACGGTGATCTCAGTGCCGGCGATGACCTCGGACTCCTGGGCGGGCGCAGAGCAGCCGCTGAGTACGAGGGCACCGGAGACGATGACGGCACCAGCCGCTGCGAGGCGTCTGATTTTCAAGGGTCCTCCTGTGCATGGGAATGGCGCGGACCGACCGTGCGTGCGGTCGACCGCGCAGATAAGAATGACCCTAGGTACGGCTGGGAGTCTTTGCAAAAACTGGGCCCAAACGTTACACACCGGTAACGCGGACGCGTGGATCCGCGCGCGGCAGTCCGGATCCGTGCGTCTGGACGGTCGGGATCGCGCGTTCCCGCTGACCGCGGCGACGGATCGCGTCGTCAGGGGCCTCACCAGCCACGTCCGGGCCGCGGGCGGCCGGCCGGCATCCCGCGCCTAGGATCGGCCCGTGCCCGACGCTCCCGCCATCCCCCGCGCTCCCCGCCCGCCACTGGAGCGTGCCACGCGGACGCGGCTGCGGTGGGAGATCGCCATCGTGCTCGGGCTGTCGCTCGGGGCGAGCGCCGTGTACTCGGTGCTGCGCATCGTCGACCTGTCCACGCGGCAGGAGGCCCTCGGCTCGCAGAGCGCGACCATCAACCGGAGCCTGAACGACCGGCAGGCGTTCGATCTCCTGTACCAGCTGCTCGACATCGCGACGGCCCTGGTCCCCGTGGCCCTCGTGCTCTTCCTGCTGTGGCAGCCGGGGCGGAGCGCCTTCCGGCGCATCGGGTTCGACCTCGCGAGTCCGGGGCGCGACGTCGCCGCCGGGTTCGGCCTCGCGGCCCTCATCGGCGTGCCCGGACTCGGCCTGTACTTCGCCGGCCGCGCGCTCGGGATCACGGTGGACGTGGTGCCGACCGCGCTCGACTCGTACTGGTGGACCGTACCGGTGCTCGTGCTCGTGGCCCTCCGTGCCGCGCTGCAGGAGGAGGTGATCGTGGTCGGCTACCTCTTCACGCGGCTGCGCGAGCTCGGCTGGGGTCACGGGCGGATCGGCATGTGGACCGTCATCCTCGCGGCGGCCGTGCTGCGCGGGAGCTACCACCTCTACCAGGGCTACGGGCCCTTCTTCGGGAACGTCGCGATGGGGGTCGTGTTCGGCTGGTGCTACGTGCGCTTCGGCCGCACGGCGCCGCTCGTGGTGGCGCACCTGATCCTCGACGTCGTGAGCTTCGTGGGATACCCGGTCGCGCTGGCGCTGCTGCCGGGGCTGTTCGGCTGACAGGCGTTCGCGCGCCGTCGGGGGCGCGGGCCTGGCGCATCACCCGCACCTGTGCCTAACCTGGGAAAGCCGCACGACGATGTGCGGCTTCATCTCGAGGAGATCTCATGGGCGACGCCGCTCATCCGACCGGGGACCCCCGGCCGGCCATCGACTACCTGGAGGTCGAGGACTCGGCCCGGTTCCGCGAGCTGAAGCGTGCGCATCGCAGCTTCGTCTTCCCGCTCGCCGTGGCATTCCTCGTCTGGTACTTCGCGTTCGTGCTGCTGTCGGACTACGCGCACGACTTCATGTCCACGCCCGTCATCGGGAACGTGAACCTCGGGATCCTGCTGGGGCTCGGGCAGTTCGTGACCACCTTCGCGATCACCACCTGGTACGTGAGCCGCGCGAACTCGCGGTTCGATCCCATCGCCGCGGAGATCCGCGCCGACCTCGAGGAGCGGGAGCGCGTCGCTCTCGAGGGGCCGCGCGGATCCACGACGCCGAAGCGCCGGAAGGGCGGCCGACGGTGATCGCGCCGGGCACAGCGGCCATGGCGACCACGCCCACGACCGACACGGGCGACCCTGTCCTCAACATCTCGATCTTCGGGGCGTTCGTGGTCGTCACGCTCGTGATCGTCTTCCGCGCGAGCCGGAACAATTCGACCGCCGCGGACTACTACGCGGCCGGCCGCTCGTTCACCGGCCCGCAGAACGGCACGGCCATCGCGGGCGACTACCTCTCTGCAGCGTCGTTCCTCGGGATCGTCGGAGCCATCGCCATCAACGGGTACGACGGGTTCCTCTACTCGATCGGGTTCCTGGTCGCGTGGCTCGTGGCCCTGCTGCTCGTGGCGGAGCTCATGCGCAACACGGGCAAGTTCACGATGGCCGACGTGCTGAGCTTCCGGCTGAAGCAGCGGCCGGTGCGGCTCGCGGCCGCGACCACCACGCTCGCGGTCTGCTTCTTCTACCTGCTCGCGCAGATGGCGGGGGCGGGCGGGCTCGTCTCGCTGCTGCTCGGGATCGACGACCGGCTCGGGCAGTCGCTCGTGATCGCGGTCGTGGGCGCACTGATGATCGTCTACGTGCTCGTCGGCGGGATGAAGGGCACGACCTGGGTGCAGATCATCAAGGCGTGCCTGCTCATCGCGGGTGCCGCCGTGATGACGGTGTGGGTGCTCGCGATCCACGGCTTCGACGTCTCGGACCTGCTCGGCGCCGCGGCGGCGGCGGCGGACAAGCCCGTCCTCGAGCCCGGCAACCAGTACGGGGCCACGGGGATCACGAAGCTCGACTTCCTGTCGCTCGCGCTCGCGCTGGTGCTCGGGACGGCAGGACTCCCCCACGTGCTCATGCGCTTCTACACGGTGCCGACCGCGAAGGAGGCGCGGCGGAGCGTCGTCTGGGCGATCTGGCTCATCGGGATCTTCTACCTCTTCACCCTGGTGCTCGGGTACGGGGCGGGCGCGCTGCTCGGGAGCGAGCGGATCCTCGCGGCACCCGGCGGCGTCAACTCCGCCGCTCCCCTGCTGGCGCTCGAGCTCGGCGGGCCGATCCTGCTCGGGATCATCGCGGCGGTGGCGTTCGCGACGATCCTGGCGGTGGTCGCCGGGCTCACCATCACGGCGGCGGCGTCGTTCGCGCACGACGTGTACGGGAGCGTCATCAAGAAGGGGCAGGTCTCGGCGAACGGCGAGGTGCGCGTCGCGCGGATCACCGTGGTCGTCATCGGCCTCGTGTCGATCCTCGCGGGCATCGGCGCGAACGGGCAGAACGTCGCGTTCCTCGTGGCGCTGGCCTTCGCGGTGGCGGCGAGCGCGAACCTGCCCACCATCCTGTACTCCCTCTACTGGCGCCGGTTCTCCACGCGGGGCGCGGTGCTCAGCATGTACGGCGGGCTCGGGACGGCGCTCGTGCTGATCGCGTTCTCGCCGGTGGTGTCGGGCGCGGAGACGTCGATGATCCCGGGGGCGGACTTCTCGTGGTTCCCGCTGAGCAACCCCGGGATCGTGTCGATCCCCGTCGGGTTCCTGCTCGGCTGGATCGGGACGGTGACCTCCACGCGCAAGGAGGACCCGCTGGTCGCGGCCGAGATGGACGTGCGGTCGCTCACCGGGCACGGCGCGGAGAAGGCGACGGAGCACTAGGAGCACGACCGGCCGCGGCCGGAGACACCGATGAGGGCGGCGGGACCATTCGGTCCCGCCGCCCTCGTCGGTGCGTGCGTGGTGCGTCAGTCGCCGCCCATCAGGCGAACGCCTCCGGCGGCGGGCAGGCGCAGAACAGGTTGCGGTCGCCGTACGCCTGGTCGATGCGGCGCACCGGCGGCCAGTACTTGTCGCGCACCAGGGTCGACACCGGGTAGACGGCGCGCTCGCGCGTGTAGGCGTGCGTCCACTCCCCCGCGATGACCGACTCGGCCGTGTGCGGCGCGTTCCGCAGCGGGTTGTCGTCGGCCGGCCACTCGCCCGCGGCGACCGAGTCGGCCTCCTGCTTGATGCCGATCATCGCCGCGATGAAGCGCTCGACCTCGGCGAGGTCCTCGCTCTCCGTGGGCTCGACCATCAGCGTCCCCGGCACCGGGAAGCTCATCGTCGGCGCGTGGAAGCCGTAGTCGACGAGGCGCTTGGCCACGTCGTCCACCGTGATCCCCGTCGCGGCCGTGAGCGGACGCAGGTCGAGGATGCACTCGTGCGCGACGAGGCCGTCCTCCCCCGCGTAGAGCACGGGGTAGTGGTCGCGGAGCCGGGCGGCGATGTAGTTCGCCGATAGCACCGCGGCGCCGGTCGCCTGCTTGAGGCCCTCCGCGCACATCATGCGGACGTAGGCCCAGCTGATGGGGAGGATGCTCGGGGATCCGTAGGGAGCTGCCGACACGGGGGCGCCGCCATGCTCGATGGTCGAGACGACGCCGTCCTGCACGAGCGCGTGCACGTTGCGCTGCGCCTGCGGGTGGCCGGGCAGGAAGGGCGCGAGATGCGCCTTTGCCGCGACCGGGCCGACGCCGGGTCCGCCGCCGCCGTGCGGGATGCAGAACGTCTTGTGCAGGTTGAGGTGCGAGACGTCGCCGCCGAAGTCGCCGAAGCGGGCGAAGCCGAGGAGCGCGTTGAGGTTCGCGCCGTCGACGTAGACCTGGCCGCCGGCCTCGTGCACGGCCTCGCAGATCGCGCCGACCTCGTGCTCGTAGACGCCGTGGGTGGAGGGGTACGTGATCATCAGGCCCGCGAGCTCGTCGCGGTGCGCCGCGATCTTCGCGCGCAGGTCGTCGAGGTCGACGTTGCCGAGCTCGTCGCACGCCACGACCACGACGCGCATGCCGGCGAGCACGGCGCTGGCCGCGTTGGTGCCGTGCGCGCTCTGCGGGATGAGGCAGACCGTGCGCGCGTCGTCGCCGTTCGCGAGGTGGTAGCCGCGGATCGCGAGGAGGCCCGCGAGCTCGCCCTGGCTGCCCGCGTTCGGCTGGAGGCTCACGGTGTCGTAGCCCGTGACGTCGGCGAGCCAGGTCTCCAGCTGGAGCACGAGCTCGAGGTACCCCTCGACGTCGTCGGCCGGCGCGAACGGGTGTATGGCCTGGAACTCGGGCCAGGTCACGGCCTCCATCTCGGTGGCCGCGTTGAGTTTCATGGTGCAGGAGCCCAGCGGGATCATGCCGCGGTCGAGCGCGTAGTCCTTGTCGGAGAGGCGCTTGAGGTAGCGCATCATGCCGGTCTCGGAGCGGTGCGTGGAGAAGACGGCGTGCGTGAGGTACTCGCTCGTGCGGATCGACTGCTCGGGGATCGAGGACAGGTCGCCGTGCGCGCCCTCGTCCTCCGCGAGCTCGGCGCCGAAGGCGCGCGCGACGACCGCGAGGTCCTCGGGGCGCGTGGCCTCATCGACGCTGAAGCCGAGCGTGTCGCCGTCCACGCGGAGCAGGTTCACGCCGCCCTCCGCGGCGGCGGCGAGGATCTCGTCGGCTCGGCCCGGCACGGAGACGCGGACGGTGTCGAAGAAGGCAGCCTGGATCGGCTCGACGCCCACCGTCGCCAACGAGCGGACGAGGCGACGCGCGCCCCGGTTCGCCTGCCGCGCGATCACGCGGAGCCCCTTCGGCCCGTGGTACACGGCGTACATCGAGGCCATGACCGCGAGGAGCACCTGCGCCGTGCAGATGTTGCTGGTGGCCTTCTCGCGGCGGATGTGCTGCTCGCGCGTCTGCAGCGAGAGGCGGTAGGCGGGGTGGCCGGCCGCGTCCTGGCTGACGCCCACGAGGCGGCCGGGCATCTGGCGCTCGAGCCCGGCGCGCACGGCGAGGTAGCCCGCGTGCGGACCGCCGAAGCCCATGGGCACGCCGAAGCGCTGCGAGGTGCCGACCGCGATGTCCGCGCCCAGCTCGCCGGGCGAGGTGATCACGGTGAGGGCGAGCAGGTCGGCCGCGACGACCGCGAGGCCGCCCGCCGCGTGCACGCGGGCGATGACGGCGCTCGGGTCCCACACGCGGCCGGAGGCGCCCGGGTACTGGATGAAGGCGCCGAACGCGTCCGGCAGCCCGGCCGGATCCACCGTGGCGAGGTCGTGCGCGATCAGCTCGATGCCGAGCGCGGCGGCCCGGCTGTCGAGGAGCGCGCGCGTCTGCGGCAGGGCGTCGGCGTCGATGAGGAAGACGTTCGTCTTCGCCTTCGAGGCGCGGCGCGCGAGCAGCATGCCCTCGACGACGGCGGTGGCCTCGTCGAGCATGGACGCGTTCGCGGTCGCGAGCCAGCACAGCTCGGCGACCATCGTCTGGAAGTTGATGAGCGCCTCGAGCCGGCCCTGCGAGATCTCCGGCTGGTACGGCGTGTAGGCCGTGTACCAGCTCGGGTTCTCGAGCACGTTGCGGGTGATCACCGCGGGCGTGATGGTGTCGTGGTAGCCGAGGCCGATCATCGACGTGCGGACGCGGTTGCGGCCCGCGATGCGGCGGAGCTCGGCGAGGGCGTCGCGCTCGGTGGCGGCCTCGGGCAGCACGGAGTCGCCGTCGGTGCGGAAGCGGTCGACCTGGATCGTCTCGGGCACGGCCTTCGCGAGCAGCGACGGGATCGAGTCGTGGCCGAGGACGCCGAGCATGGTGGCGCGGGCCTCGGAGTCGATGCCGATGTGGCGGGCGCCGAACGCGCCGGGCGCGAAGGTCGAGGACTCCGAGGCGATGTCGGGCGCGGCGTCGGGTGCGGGCGCGGCCGGGCGCGTGCCGGCGTCGACGGCGGTCACTCGCCCACCAGCGCGACGTACTCGTCGTGGCTGAGGAGCGTCGGCAGCGCCTCGAAGCGCACCTTCACGAGCCAGCCGGCGCCGAACGGGTCGCTGTTGACGAGGTCGGGCGAGGCCACGACGTCGTCGTTGACCTCGGTGACGGTGCCGTCGATGGGCGCGAACAGCTCGCCGACCGACTTGGTCGACTCGATCTCGCCGACGACCGAGCCGCCCGCGAGCTCGTCGCCCACGGCGGGCAGCTCGACGAAGACGACGTCGCCGAGCTTGTCGGCGGCGTAGGAGGTGATGCCGACGGTCGCGACGTCGCCGTCGATGAGCACCCACTCGTGCTCGGCGGTGTACTGGAGGCTGGTCTGGTCGGTCATCGGATGGCCTTTCGCGAGTAGAAGGGGAGGGTCACGACGGTGGCGGGCACGCGGGTGCCGCGGACGTCGACGGCGAGGCGCGTGCCGGGGGCGGCGAGCGAGGGATCCACGTACGCCATGGCGACGGGGTGGCCGAGCGTGGGCGACAGGGCGCCGCTCGTGACGATGCCGACGGGCGGGACGGCGCCCTCGGTGGCCTCCATCACGGCCTCGAGGGCCGCGGCGGAGTCGCCCGCGGCCTCCTCGGCGTAGACGGGGTAGTCGGCGCGGGGCGCGCGGCGGCCCTCGGTGACGAGGCCGACGAGCACGCGGGCGACGGGATCCGGGCCCTTCTCCACGGCGGCGCGACCGCGGAAATCGCCCTCCTTGGCGAGCGCCACGACCTTGCCCAGGCCGGCCTGCCCGGGCAGCGTGTGGAGGCCCAGCTCGTGGCCGTACAGCGGCATGCCGGCCTCGAGGCGGAGCGTGTCGCGGCAGGCGAGGCCGGTGGGCAGGAGGCCGAGCGGCGTGCCGGCGGCGACGAGCGCCTCCCACAGGGCGACGGCGTCCTCGGTCGCGACGTACAGCTCGTAGCCGTCCTCGCCCGTGTAGCCGGTGCGGGCGACGAGCACGTCCTGGCCCGCGAAGC
Organism: Clavibacter sepedonicus; assembly: GCF_000069225.1. Taxonomy (GTDB): domain Bacteria; phylum Actinomycetota; class Actinomycetes; order Actinomycetales; family Microbacteriaceae; genus Clavibacter; species Clavibacter sepedonicus. Next base: position 2,363,893 of record NC_010407.1, read on the forward strand.
GCGCGGCCGTGGCGCGGTAGTAGCGGAGCGCCTCGAGCGGCGACTCGGTCTCGAGGCCGGCGGTGGCCTCGAGGATCGCGCGGGACACCGGGCCCTGCACGGCGATGAGGGCGACGTCGTCGCTCGCGTCGTCCACCTCCACGTCGTCGAGGCCCTCGGCGGCCTCGGCGAGGACGGCGATCACAGGATCGTGGTTGCCCGCGTTGGCGACGACCAGGAAGGACTCCTCGCCGGTCCGGTAGACGATGAGGTCGTCGACGATGCCGCCCGACGGATCCAGCAGCAGCGTGTACTTCGCCTGCCACTCGGCGATGGCGGAGAGCTTGCCGGCGAGGACGGAGTCGAGGAACGCGGCGGCGCCCTCCCCCTCCACGGCGATCTCGGCCATGTGCGAGATGTCGAAGATGCCGGCGGCCTCGCGCACCGCGCGGTGCTCGGCGAGGTCGCTCGTGTACCGGACGGGCATGAGCCAGCCGGCGAAGTCGGTGAATGAGGCGCCGGCCGCCTCGTGCACGGCGTGCAGCGGGGAGCGCCGGACCTCGGGATCAGGGGCGGGTGCGTCGGTCATGGAGTCCTCCGGTCTTCCCCGACGCGGACGCCGGATGCGGGACTCCCCCTCTGTCATGGGCCTGAGAGCTTCGCGCCGTCCGAGGACGGTGCTTTCACCGTGGGCGAGCCGTGCGGGACGGCTGCTTTTCAGAGTGGCCAGTGCATCGCGGTACGTGGACCTGAGAGATTGGCGGGGAGGCTTGCTCCTTCGGTGCTCCCGGAGGAGCTCTCCCGCGATGCGTGCGCGGCCGTGTGTTCGGGGATCAGCATATCGAGCGGGACGTTTCGGGCGCGTGACGATTCCCGGTCGATCCCCTCCGCCGGACGCGACGACGCCGCCGCATCCGGGGGATGCGGCGGCGTCGGGTGGTCGGGTCGGCCGGCGGGATCAGATCGCGTCGGGCGAGGGCGCTACGGGGGCCTGCGGTGCGGCGTCCTCGTCCTGGTCGATGACGCGGCGCACGTCGTCGGCGAGCTGCGCGACGCCCTCGGGCATCATCTCGAAGCCGTCGGTGGTGCCGACGTTGATGACGAGGCCGGTGCCCTCGGGGATCGCCTGGACGAGCTCGGCGGCGGGGATCGTGGCGACGTGGTCGGCGACGCTCGTGACCTTCTCGTCGATGCGGTCCTCGTGCGTGAACGCGGCGAGCATGGGCACGCCGTCGCGGTCGAAGAGGACGGGCTGGAGCTGGTCGGTCTCGGGGGTGAGGGGCGTGGCGGTGGGCACCACGACCGTCGTGTTGATGAACTCGGTGAGGACGGCGGTCATGTCGGACTCGCCCGCCTGGCCGCGCGCGATGGCCTGCTCGAGGGGGGTGGGCTCTCGGTCCTGTGAATCGGTCATGCGTCCATCGTGCCCGATCGGGCGGGGCGGCTGCTGACCGCGGCGGCCGGACGGGGCCTCCCGGGGACCGCGGGCGGAGTTAGGATCGTCTCTTCCACCCGCCATCCGTCGAAGAGGGGAGACGCCCGTGTCGATCGGACGCCAGCGCCCCCGCGGCGAGCTCGAGGCCGCCATCATGGACGCCCTGTGGGACGCCGACGAGCCGCTCACGGCCAAGGACGTCGTCGCCCGCATCCCGGATCCGCGCCCCGCCCTGACGACCGTGCTCACGGTGCTCGAGCGGCTCGGCCAGAAGGGCCTCGTCACGCGCTCCGACGAGGCGCGCGCGCTCACGTTCGCGCCCGCCCGGTCGCGCACGGATCACGCGGCGTCGCTCATGTCGGGCGCGCTCGCAGCCACGAAGGACCGCGAGGCCGCGCTGCTGCGCTTCGCAGGCACGCTCGACGGGGACGACCTCACGGCCCTGCGCCGCGCGCTCGGCGGGGACGACCGGGCGTAGGCGGGTCCGCTAGCTGTACTGGGTCATGACGTTGGTGACACTCGGGCCGCGGGCGTGAGCCCGTGGCTTGAGTGGATTCGTTCAGTGTTGTAGTGCTCGATGAAGGGGTCAAGCGCGTCGGCCCGGTGTTGGTTGCTGGTGAAGGGTTGCCGGTAGGCCCACTCGGTCGCGAGGGTCCGGTTGAAGCGCTCGACCTTGCCGTTCTGCCAGGGGCAGTGCGGGCGGATGAACTTCTGCCGCGCGCCCAGGTCCTGGACGGCGTTCTTGAACACGGTCGAGTGCCGGTAGGCGAACGCGTTGTCCGTGATGACCCGCTCGATCCGGGTGATCCCATGCCCGGCGAAGTACGCCGCTGCGCGGGTCAGGAACCCGGCCGCGGTCGCGCCTTTCTCATCGGGATGGATCTCCGCGTAGGCGAGACGGGTGTGGTCATCGACCGCGGCATGGACGTAATCGAACCCGATCCCGCGGCCGCGGACCTGCTCGCTGCGCCCGTGGACCCGCCAGCCGCCTCCGTCCGGGATCCTCCCGAGCTTCTTCACGTCCACGTGGATCAGATCACCCGGATGCTCGTGCTCATACCGGTGCGCCGTTGACCGGGATGCCCGGATCACGGCCCCGGTGACGGGGTCCAACCATGCCAACGGCGGCGCCCCGTGCCGGCGCAGGATGCGGGAGATCGTACGGGATGGAACACCTGTCACCGGCGCCAGCCGCGCAGGACCCGCCCGCAACTGGGCCCGCGCTTCCAGCACGGCCCGTTCCCGCTCCGGGCTCGTTCGCCTCGGTACTGACCGGGGCCGCGATGACCGATCCGTCAGCCCTCGCAGCCCCTCGGCACGGAACCGGTTCACCCATCGATGCGCGCACTGCCGCGACACCCCCAGCTCCCGCGCGACGTGCGCGACCGGCCGACGATCCTCCACCACCCGCCGCACGAGGAGAACCCTCCCGTGAACCGTCAGACGAGCATTACCGTGGGACATCGAGGCCTCCTGGCGATGGTTGAACTGAACAGCTCCATCAAGCCAGGAGGCCTCTTCACACGCCCCGAAGTGTCACCAACGTCATGGCCGAGTACACCGGGACGTGGTGGCGGAGCCGCGCGGGTCAGGGCAGCGGGATCACGCGGTCAGGGACCGTGCGGCCGCCGACCTCGGCGCGGCCGTCGTCGAGCAGCCGCGTGGCCAGCTCGCTGCCGCGGCCCTGCGTGATGCGCAGGTCGCGGCCCAGGCGGGCCGTGACCCGGAGGGCGGCGGATCCGGTCGCCTCGTCCTCGAGGACGCCGAGCGCGGGAGCGGACATTCGCGCGCGGATCGTGCCCGCGGCCTCGTCGATCCACGCCCAGGCGTAGAGGTGGTCGACCCTCGCGTCCGCGGCGGTGGCATCCGCGACGGCGGCCTGCAGGTCGAGCGCGAGCAGGTCCGCGACGGACGGCAGCTCCTGCCATGCGAAGTCGGGGCCCCATGCCGGGTCGGCCGTCACGTCCACGACGCCCGCGGGCACCCGCAGGTGGTCCACGTCGATCCCGCGCGACGCCAGCCACCACGCGGTGCCGACGGTCGGGTGGCCGGCGAACGGCAGCTCGCGTGCGGGGGTGAGGATGCGGATCGCGGCCCCGAGCGGATCCGCGCCCGGCGCGTCCACCTCGTCGACGAACACCGTCTCGCTGAAGCCGAGCGCCTGCGCGATCGCCTGCTCCCGCCCGTCCGTGCGCGGGGAGGCGAGCACGATCCCGAGCTCGTTGCCGTGCGCGCCGTGCGCGTCCGCGAACACCCGCACCACGTGCACCTCGTCCGGCCGCACGCCGTCGAGCGCCGCCACCAGGCGGGGCGTCACAGCTTCGCGTAGCGCGCGCGGGCGCCGCAGTACAGGCCGTACGCGATGAGGCCGAGCCCCGTGATCGCGAGCACGGCGACGCCCGCGGGCAGCCCCGCGAGCGACTGGAGCGCGCCGTCGAGGCCGGTGGCGCGGCTCGGGTCGGCCGTGACCGCGCCGATGACGAACAGCACCCCGACCGCGACGAGCGCGACGCCCTTGGCGATGTACCCGGCGACGCCGAGCGCCGTGATCCCGCGCCCGAGCGAGCCCGACGGCACGGAGATGTCCTCCTGGAAGCGCTTCGTCGCGCCCTTGAAGCCGAAGTAGACGCCGACCGCGACGACCGCGAGCCCGAGGACCACGAGCAGCGCGACGCCACCGGGTGCCGCGAGCACGCGGGCGCTGAGCGACTGCGTCTGCTCGGACGAGTCGCTGGATCCGCCGGTCGCGAAGCGCAGCGCGGTGGCCGCGATCGCGAGGTACGCGACGGCCTTGCCGAGCTCCTTCGCGCGCACGGCCCAGGTGCGCTTCGCGTCCTCGCCACGCGCGAGCACGGTCTCGACGAGCTGCCAGAGACCGAGCCCGAGGAGGCCGACCACGACGATCCAGAGGAGCACGCGACCGCCGGGCGATCCCGCGATGGAGCCGAGCGCGCCGGACTGGTCGGCCTCGCCGCCCCCGCCGCCCGTCGCGAGGCGGAAGGCGACCACGCCGATCAGCAGGTGCAGCAGGCCGTTGACCGCGTGCCCGAGGCGCGCGGCGACGGCGAAGCCGGGCGAGCGCTGGAGGCTCGACGCGGCGCCGGTGGCGCTCACCGGGAGGCCGTGGAGGTGCGGCCGGTGAGCTTCGCGGTGAGGCCGCGCGCCACCTTCTTCACGGGTTCGAGCGGCGCGGGTGCCGGCGGCTCGGGCTCCTCCTCGTCGGGCTCCATGATGATCTTCCAGGCGGTCCAGGCGACGGCCGTGAGCGGCACCGACAGGATCGCGCCGATGATGCCGCCGAGGATCGTGCCGGCGGTCAGGGCCAGCAGCACGACCAGGCCGTGCAGCTTGAGCGCGTTGCCGAGCACGACCGGCTGCAGCAGGTTGCCCTCGAGCTGGTTCACGAGGATCACGATGGCGACGACCCAGATGGCGGTGCCGAGGTCGTTGGTCACGAGCGCGACGAGCGCCGCGAGGATGCCCGCGACGGTGGCGCCGACGATCGGCACGAACGCGCCGATGAACACCACGAGCGACAGCGGCAGCGCGAGCGGCACGCCGAGGATGAAGAGGCCCGCGCCGATGAAGACGGTGTCGACGAGCGCGACCGTGGCGGTACCGCGGATGTACCCGCCGAGCACCTTCGAGCCCTCGTGGCCGACGCGCACGGCGCGCTTCCGGCCACGACCGCGGAACGGGCGGATGAAGAACGCCCAGATCTGCGGCCCGTCCTTGACGAAGAAGAAGAACACGACGAGCCCGAGCACCGCGCCCGTGACGACCTCGGCCGCGGCGGAGACGCCCGCGATGGCGCCGGATCCGAACTGGCTGCTGGTGAGGAAGTCCACGGCCGACTGGCGGAGCGAGTCGATCTGCGCCGAGTCGATGGGCAGCCCGCCCTCCTCGATGAACGCCTGCAGCTGGTCGACGCCCTCGCTGGTGGCCTTCACGAGCGTCGGCCACTGGCTCTGCACGCCGAAGACGACGGCCGTGACCGCGCCGCCGAAGAGCACGAGGCCGGTGAGCAGCGCGATCACCGCGGCGAGCGCGTCGGGGACTCCGCGGCGCTCCATCCAGAGCACCATCGGGCGCACGGCGCAGGCGAGGATCAGCGCGATGATCACCGGGATCACGACGAGCTTGAGCGAGATGGCGGCGTACACGATCGCGATGGCGACCACGAGGACCGCCAGGATCTGCACGCAGCGGATGGAGAGGCGGCCGAGCTTGTCCTGCCAGACGGACTGCGGGGTGGTCATGCGCTCCACCCTACGGGCGGGCGGGCCGCGTGACCGGGCCGCGGCCGGGCCCGGACACCCGCGTGACCGGCCGATACCCTCGGTCCATGGGACCCCGCCTCTCCGTCGTCCGCGAGGGCGCGCTCGATGTCGCCGACCACACGTCGATCGCGGCGCTCCTCGCGCTCGCGTTCCCCGACTTCCGCGAGGGCTACGCGGGCGCCCGCAGCTGGGCGGGCGCGCAGCCCGAGCTGCGGATCCTCGTGCACGACGGCGACGAGCTCATGGCGCACGCCGGGATCCGCCGCCTCTTCGTGGAGTTCGGCGACGGCCAGGGCGACCCGGCCGATGACCTGCTCATGGGATCCACCGGCATGGTCGCCGTGCACCCCGAGCGGCAGGGGCAGGGCCTCGGCACGCTGCTCGCCGACGGGATCCGCGGCGCGCTCGCCCGGCTCGCCGTCCCGTTCGGCCTCCTCGAGACGGGCGACGAGACCACCGGCTACTACGCGCGCCACGGCTGGATCCCGCTGCCCGGCCGCACCGGCCACTACAACGGCTTCACGCTCCTCGGCGCCGCGGGCGTCGTGCACCAGGACCACGGCTGGATGATGCTGCCGGTCACCGCGGCCGCCGACGCGTTCCCGGCGGGCGACCTCCACGTGAACGGGCAGCTGGTATGAGCGCGCCCCGTGCTGTGATCCACCGCCTCCGCACCGAGGACTGGCGCGAGTACCGCGCGCTCCGCCTCGAGATGCTCGAGGACACCCCGCTCGCCTACCTCGAGACGCTCGAGAGCGCGCGGGCGCTGCCCGACTCCGACTGGCAGGCGCGCACGCGGCGCGCCAACCAGCTCGGGAGCACCGCGTACGTCGCCGTCGAGCCGGCGACCTGCCGCTGGCTCGGCGCCATGAACGCGTTCGTCGCCGCGGATCCCACGCGCGTGATGCTCGTGAGCGTCTACATCGCCCCCGACGCCCGGGGTCGCGCCGCGGGCGTCACCGACATGCTCCTCGACGCCGTGATCGCCTGGGCCCGCGACCGCCCGAATGCGCAGGCACTCCGCCTCGAGGTGCACGAGGACAACCCGCGCGCCCGCGCCTACTACGAGCGCCGCGGCTTCCGCCTCACGGGGCGGAGCGTGCCGTACGCGCTGGATCGCATGCAGAAGGACCTCGAGATGGAGCTACCCCTCTCCGGGGACACGCAGCGGGCCGCCGCGCCGTGAGGCGCGACGGCCCTTCATGGACGCCTCGCCGTGCGGCGCGACGCTGCGGAGATGCCCGGCCAGTGCTCTGCCGGACACCGCACGATCAGGAGGCGGCTGCCACCTGGAAGACCGCGTGGAGCGCACCCGTCCACTGCGGACCAAACGCCGCGTGCGTGAACCGCTTGTAGGCGAAGGTCGTCATGCCGCGCTGCACGTCTCCCGAGTCATCGTCCGTGTTGACCCACGGCGAGCCGCTGATCCCGGCCCGGAGCTCGGTCTCGATGCCCTCGATGGCGTAGTCCTTGTTCATCCAGGGGTTCGGCTCGACCGAGCTCTCGACGCTCACGGGCTTCGTTCCGTCGTGGCCGCCGTCGAGGGCGTACCCGGTGGAGCGGTAGTCCTCGTCGTCCTGCTGGCCGGCGAACCGCACGCCGGAGGCACCCACGACGCTCGACAGGGTCGTGCCCGCCGCGGAGCCGGCAGGTGCCTGCACGCGGAAGAAGGCGGTGTCGAAGTCGACCGCGCGGTCGGTGACCCACTGCGACTTTACCGTCACGACGGTCGCCGGCCAGATGCCCTTCGGCGCGGTGCCGTCGTACTGCGGCACGAACACGAGGTCGGTGACGAACGCGCCCTTCAGCGCCGAGACGCTGCGGCCCGACGTGGTGACGAGGTCGCCGGAGGCGGAGACGACCACGTTGCCGGTGCTGCGCTGGTCGACGCCACCGCTGCGGAAGAAAACCACCCCGAGGTGGTCGTTCGCCGAGAATCCGGGAACGGGGATGGTCTCCGCGGCCGAGGGAAGAGCGGCGTCCGCGGACACGGCCGAGGTGTCGAGCGCCGCCGGGACGTCCTCGTCCGTCGTCGGCGGGTCGCCGTCGACCGGGTCGTCGTCGACGAAGGCGCTGGGCACTGCCGCGTGCATGCGCGCGGTCGTCCAGCCGGTCGCGGCGGCCGAGGCCGACGACGACGGGATGACGTGCTGCAGGATGTCGGCTGGACGAGCCGTGGCGGCGGTCGCCGCGCCCGCGGACCCGAGCAGGGTGAGAGCGAGCGCCGCGCATGCCGCGGAGCCGAGGAGAGTGGAGCATGTGGCAGGGGCCATCATTGCTTCCTTCTGTTGGATGAGGCGCACGCCGGTCAGCGTGCCCGTCGCACGTTGGCCTATCGGCGCCCCGCCATGGGGACACCGTGCACAGGCACCCCAGGAGAGGCCCGCCTGGGGAGGAGCCGGACAGAGCGGTCCGCCGACGCCGTACCGTGACTCTCGCCGACGGCACCCGCGCGTCGCCTTCTCAGATCGGTCTCCCCCTCCATGCCCCCTCCCTTCCCAGCATCCGCGCGCCTGCAGGCGACCCGCCCCTTCCGCGGGCGGCTCGGTGCCGTCGCCGCAGTGACCGCAGTGGCCCTCCTCGCGCTGGGGCTATCGCTCCCGCAGACCGCTCCCGCGCAGGCAGCCGGGCTGCCTGCGCGTGGGTCCTCCATCTCGGACATGCCTGCCTTCCCCACGCCTACCCACGTCGCCCCAGCGCAGAGCATGCCCTTCCTGGTGAAGGCCGGTCAGACGGTCGACTTCCACAACCAGGAGCTCAACGCCTCCACGAACGGGCACGGGGAGTTCCAGGAGCCCGTGGTGCTCATCGAGCCGGGTGGGATAGCCGAGAACCTCATCATCGGCCCGCTGGCAGGGGACGGCATCCACTGCCAGGCGTCGTGCACCCTCATCAACATCTGGTGGCCGCACGTAGGCGAGGACGCCGTGACGCTGCTCGACGGATCGCCGGCATCGTCCGTCGTCACGATCCGCGGCGGTGCCGTGGCGCATGCCTACGACAAGGTCGTGCAGCTGGACGGCGCGGGGACGGCGCGCTTCTCGGACTTCGCGGCGAGCGACATCGGAACGCTGGCGCGCTCCTGCGGCAACTGCCCGAATCAGTACACCCGGCACATCGTCATCAGCAACGTCTTCATCACGGGCGGCAAGTACAAGGTGGCGGGCGTCAATCAGAACTTCGGCGACACCGCCACGCTCGATCACGTCACCATCCATGGCGTGCACATGCAGGTCTGCGACCGCACCATCGGCGGCCGGGGTACCGCGGCCAAGCCGGTTCCGGGAGCAGGGGGTCCGTTCCCGCCGTACTGCGTGTTCGATCCCGGCACGATCCTCTACTCCTAGGGCGGAGGGCGCTCCGCCCTCCATGCGCGACGATGCCCGCATCCACCGGATGCGGGCATCGTCGCGTCACCGCCGCAGCTCAGTGGGCCGCCACGCCGACCTCCTCCGCGTCGCGCGTCGGGCCGGGGGTGGCCTCGGCGACGGGCGCGTCACCGGCGAGCGGCGGCAGGCCCGCGGCGACGGCCTCGCCGAGCCAGCCGTCCACGTTCGTCCAGTACTGGATGACGCGGGCGCGGAGCTCGGCCGTGGTGACCTTGCTCACGTGGCCGACGATGTTGCCGACGAGGCGCTCGCGCTGGGCGTCGTCCATCGACTCGTTGACGAGCATCCGGGCCTGGACGAAGTCGTCGTCCTCCGCGTGCAGCGTGGCTGCTGCGCGGACGAGCTCGCCGTCCTGCTCCCAGCCGGCGCTCTCGGCGGCGCGAGCCGGGTCGGCGTGCGCGCCGCCGTGCGAGTTGGGCGCGTAGACGGGCGTGCCGGCGTCCTGGAACGTGTAGCGCCCCTGGCCGTCCTTCGAGTAGCTGTGCACGGGCGACTTCGGCGCGTTCACCGGGAGCTGCGCGTGGTTGGTGCCCACGCGGTAGCGGTGCGCGTCGGCGTAGCTGAAGATGCGCGCGAGGAGCATCTTGTCGGGGCTGGTCTGGATCCCGGGCACGAAGTTCGAAGGCGCGAACGCGGCCTGCTCGATCTGCGCGAAGTAGTTCTCGGGGTTGCGGTTCAGGGCCATGGTGCCGACCTCGATGCGCGGGTAGTCCTTCTGCGACCAGACCTTGGTGAGGTCGAACGGGTTGAACCGGTACGACTTCGCCTCCTCGTAGGGCATGATCTGCACCTCGAGCTTCCACTCCGGGTGGTCGCCGCGGTCGATGGCCTCGGTGAGGTCGCGGATGTGGAAGTCGGCGTCCTCTCCGGCGATCTGGTCGGCCTGCTCCTGCTTCAGGATCTCGATGCCCTGCTGGGTCTTGAAGTGGTACTTCACCCAGAATCGCTCGCCGGCCGCGTTGATCCACTGGTAGGTGTGCGAGCCGAAGCCGTCCATGTGGCGCCAGGAGCTCGGCAGGCCGCGGTCGCCCATGAGCCACGTGACCTGGTGGGCCGACTCGGGCGAGAGCGTCCAGAAGTCCCACTGCATGTCGTGGTCGCGGAGGTGCGAGCCCGGCAGGCGCTTCTGCGAGCGGATGAAGTCGGGGAACTTGATCCCGTCGCGGATGAAGAAGACGGGCGTGTTGTTGCCGACGAGGTCGTAGTTCCCCTCGTCCGTGTAGAACTTCAGCGCGAACCCGCGGGGGTCGCGCCACGTGTCGGGGCTGCCCTGCTCGCCGGCGACGGTGGAGAAGCGCGCGAGCATCTCGACCTCGGCGCCGGGCTGGAAGAGGGAGGCGCGGGTGTACGCGCTCACGTCGCCGGTGACGCGGAAGGTGCCGAACGCCCCGCCGCCCTTGGCGTGGACGACGCGCTCCGGAATGCGCTCGCGGTTGAACTGCGCGAGCTTCTCGACGAGGTAGTGGTCGTGCAGCGGGATCGCGCCGTCGGGGCCGACGGAGAGCGAGTGCTCATCGCTGGCGACCGGAGCGCCGGAGTCCGTGGTCGTGTACTTCTGGTCGGTCATGGTGTTTCTCCTGTCAGCGGTGGAACGGGGAGGTGCTGGCTCGGGTGGTCGGCCGAGGGCGCACCGGTGGCGACCGCTAGGTCGCGACGGTGGGACCGGGATCCGCGGCTGCGGTCCGGCATTCGGGGCACAAGCCCCAGTACGTCACCTCGGCGCTCGCCACGAGGAACCCCGCCGAGTCGGACGGCGCGAGGCAGGGGGACTCCCCCACCGCGCAGTCCACGTCGACGATCGTCCTGCAACCTGTGCACACGAGGTGATGGTGATTGTCGCCCGTCCGGCGCTCGTAGCGCGCGGACGATCCCGCGGGCTCGATGCGGCGCACGAGCCCCGCGGCCGCGAGCGCGCCGAGCACGCCGTAGACCGCCTGGATGCTCGTGCCGGGGAGCTCGCCCTTGACCGCGCGGAGCACCTCGTCGGCGTCCGAGTGCGGTGCCGCGTCGACGGCCGTGAGGACGGCCACGCGCGGCCGGGTCACGCGCAGCCCCGCCTCCTTGAGCGCGGCGCGCAGAGCGTCGGCGTCGAGGGGCGGCGCGTGGTCGGTGGGCATCGCCGCAGTCAAGCACACTTCCCTTGAATCGTTCAAAACAACGCGTGAACGCGGCGCGTCGCGGACAGGAGCGTGCCTAGGCTCGACAGGCGGCCCACCCGGCCGCAGGAGATCGGAGCACCGCATGAAGCACATCCACACCGGCACGGGCCTCGACGTCGGCCGCATCGGCCTCGGCTGCATGGGCATGAGCGCGTTCTACGACGGCGCGGGCCAGGACGAGGCGGAGTCGATCCGCACCCTGAACCGCGCGGTCGACCAGGGCATCACGCTCTTCGACACCGCCGAGGCGTACGGGCCGTTCACGAACGAGCGCCTGGTCGGATCCGCGCTGGCAGGCCGCCGCGACGACATCGTCATCGCCACCAAGTTCGGCCTGCTGAAGCACGCACCGGGCAAGGACGCCGAGGACTACGAGCGCGGCATGGACAGCTCGCCCACGAGCATCCGCATCGCCGTCGAGGCCTCGCTGCAGCGCCTCGGGACCGACCGCATCGACGTGCTGTACCAGCACCGCGTCGACCCGGCCGTGCCGATCGAGGAGACCGTCGGCGCGATGAAGGAGCTCGTCGACGAGGGCAAGGTCCTGCACCTGGGGCTCTCCGAGGCCGGCCCCGACACGATCCGCCGGGCCCACGCCGTGCACCCCATCTCGGTGCTGCAGAGCGAGTACTCCATCTGGACCCGCGACCCCGAGGGCCCCGTTCTCGACGTGCTGCGCGAGCTCGGCATCGGGCCGGTCGCCTACTCGCCGCTCGGCCGCGGCTTCCTCACCGGCGCGATCTCGAGCATCGCCGACCTCTCCGAGGCCGACTACCGCTCCTCGTCGCCGCGCTTCGCCCAGGAGGCGTTCGCGCAGAACATGCGCATCGTCGACGCCGTGAAGGACGTCGCGGGCGAGCTCGACGCGACGCCCGCCCAGGTCGCGCTCGCGTGGATCCTCGCGCAGGGCGACGACATCGCCGTGATCCCCGGCACCAAGCGCGTCACGCGCCTCGACGAGAACCTCGCGGCTGACACCGTGCGCCTCACGCCGGAGCAGCTGACGCGGATCTCGTCGCTGCCGACTCCCGCTGGCGACCGATACGCGGACATGAGCGCCATCGACAGATGAAAACCTCCGTGGTGATCTCCGGGGATCCCCACGGAGACGCCGGTCGCGCCCCGTGCGGGGGTGAAATGTAATCAAGTGAGCGGGTTGCCGCAACCAGATCCGAGCCCTTTTGGCCGGACAAGTCCCGCCCGTTAGCGTGCTCCGCGTGACCAGCCTGTCGATCCGCACACCTCATTCAACCGGCTCCTCCTCGGCCCCCGGGCGCACCATCTCCGGCACGGCCGATCCCCTCCTCCTCCTCGCCGCCCTCGACGCCGCCGCCCGGGAGCTCGGGCTCGTCCAGCTCCCGGGCGACCCCCCGGGTGCCGACGGCCCCGACGCCATTGCGCGGGTCTGGCGCGATGCCGCGGGCGGCGAGGTGCGCGTCGTGACCGCCTTCGGTCAGCTCGCCCCGCGGTCCCTCCTCCCCGCGACCCCGCGGAGCCGCTCCTTCCACGCGACCCTGCACGCGGATGCGCCCGAGGTCGCGGACGCCCTGCACGACTCCATCCGCATCCACGACCGCTGCCTCTCGGAGGAAGAGCAGACGGCCGTCGTCGACGCCATGCCCATGCTCGGCTGGGCGGTGCACGCGCACCCCTTCCCGGCCGGGGGCTGGCGCGTGGTCTTCCGCGACCACCTCGTCGAGAACTCGCTCGGCCTCGTGCGCGCGCTCCTCGCGTCCGGGCTGCGACCCGAGGACGCGATCGTGCTGGACAAGGGCGACCAGACCCTCAACCGCGTGCGCATCGCCGCGACCCTGCGCGCGCTCGGGGTGAATGTGCGCCGGCTCGACAACTCCGCCGTCGACGGCACCGCCCCGGCCGGCGAGGCGGCCCGGGCCGTGGAGTCCGCCCGGGCGGTCGACCGCTTCATCGCCGACGCCCACGGATCCGGTCAGCGCGTCGTGATGGTCGACGACGGCGGGCTCCTCGGCCTCACCGACCACCGCGGGGATCCGGTGCTCCGGGAGCGCCCCGACGCGGCCGTCGAGCTCACGGTCAGCGGACTGAAGCGCCTGGCCCGCAGCCCGCTGGCCCGAGACCTGCCCGTCGCCAACATGGCACGGTCGGAGGTCAAGCAGCGCATCGGCTACGACGAGATCGCGGACTCCTGCCTCCGTCGGCTCCGCGAGGCCCTGCGCGGCGAGAAGCTCATCGGGAAGCGGGTCGTGAGCGTGGGCTTCGGCACGCTCGGTGCGCGCATGGCCCGCGGCCTCCGCTCGCTGGGGTGCCGCGTGGTCGTGGTGGACACCGACCATCTCCAGCTCATCGCGGCCGCGGAGGACGGCTTCGAGACGACCCCCTCGATCCACGAGGCGGTCGCCATGCAGCCCACGCTCCTCATCTCCAGCACCGGAGAGCCGATCGCGGACGCCGCCACGCTCGCATCGCTGCCGAGCACCTCCTACGTGACCGCATTCGCGACCGCCGACCTCTCGGCCCTCCGCGACCACCACGTCGCCGGCGGACCGACCGTGCTGGGCGACGGGCGGTCGTTCAACCTCCACCGGTTCGAGGGGATCCCGAACGGCGGCTACGACCTGTACCGCGCGGCGACCTACATCGTGCTGGGCAGGCTCGCCGAGCGCGTGGACGCCGAGCCCGACGCCCGCGTCCAGCTGGCGGACGTGGACGCGTGGGTGCGCGGGTCCGGCCTCTACGCCCGGTACTACGAGCACCACTTCCAGGAGGGCCGGACGTGCGCGTGACGGTGGTCGGCGGCGGCCGCATCGGACGGCTGCGCGCCGCCCTGCTCGTGGGGATGGGGCACGACGCCGAGATCGTCGACCCGCAGCTGGATCCCCGCGCCGAGCCCTTCCTCGTGCACCCGGACGTGGCGAGCGCGCCCGGCGCACCCGCCGTCTGGATCGTCGCGACGCCCACGTCGACGCACCTGCGGATCATCCGCGAGATCGTCGCCCGGGAGCCCGCGGCGGCGGTGCTCGTGGAGAAGCCGGTCTGCTCCCCCGAGGACCTGCCCGCCCTGCTGAGCCTGCTGGCGGAGCACCCGGACCTCGTGCTGGAGGTGGCGTCGCAGTACCAGGACAGCATCGCGATCCGCGCCCTGGGGCACGAGGCCCGCATCCGCCCGCATCACGCCCTGAGTGTGAGCTTCGTCAAGGACCGGCGTCCCGACGAGGCCCGCGGACGCTTCACCGACTGGGTCGCCGGGGTGCTCGGCTACGAGTGGCCGCACATCTACGCCATCGCCCGCTCCCTCGGGGTCGCCGGCGACGACCTGCGCGAGACCGCGCCCGGCCGGTCCGCGCTCGATCTCGCGGACGTCGACGGGTACCTCGTCGAGGCCCGCTACGCCACCACCTCCGGTAGCGGGCGCGACGTCACGTTGCACAGCCGGATCGCGGGTGCATCGGAGCTCGTCCCCGCCGACGGGTGGGGCGAGGCGCGGTGCGACCCCGCGAACCACCGCGTGGTGCGACTGGACGACGGCCGCGAGCGGATCACACTGTGGCTGGCCCCGTCGTACGCCTCGTCGACGACGTTCCCGTCGGCGCAGACAGCCCTGCTCGTCCACGAAGGGCCAGACGGCCACAGGGTGCGCGACATCCCCGACGACCCGCTGCGGATCTCGATGCGCGACTCCCTCCTGCGGCTCGTCATCCGGCGGCCGCGGCGCATGGACGTCGACCTCGACATGATCGAGCACACCGACCTCCTGCTCGAGCTCGGGTCACCCCCGACCCCGGAGCTGAGCGGGACGCATGCGTTCCGCTGACGTCGCGCTCCTCGGGTACGGCGCGATGGGACGCGCGTACCACCGCCTGCTCCGGACGCACCCGGACCTCGTGCCGCTCGTGGGCCGGCTGCACGTAGGCTCCCGCCGCGCGCCCGAGCCATGGGAGCCGCTCGACGACCGGGACGCCGTCGGAACCCTGGACGACGCGCTCGCGGAGGGCCCGCCGGCGGTGATCATCGCGACCCCGCCGCCGACCCACGAGGCGCTCGCCCACCGCGCCCTCGACCTCGGGGCGCACGTGCTGGTCGAGAAGCCGGCGGCGCTGACCGGCGACGGCATCCGGGCCCTGAACCGGCACGCGGACGCGGCGGGCCGGAGCGTGCAGGTCGTCAGCCAGCTGCGTCAGGTCGCGGCGTGGGGACGGGCGCGCGATCGGATCCGCGCGGGCGCGCTGGGCATCGTCCGCAGCGCGCTCGTGGACATCCCGCTCTGGCGGTCGGACGCCTACTTCGCCGCGTCGCCCGCGCGCTCGGAGCACGAGCTCGCGAACCTCGCGTACCACGAGCTCGACCTCGCGATCTGGTGCCTCGGACCGGTCGACGGGGTCACGGTCGTGCCGGCGCACGTCGGCGCCGGGGAGGATCGCGCCACCCGGCACCCGCCGTTCACCGCGGTCCTCGAGCAGGCATCCGGCTGCCTCACCACGCTGCGCTACACGACGCGCGCCTTCCCGGGCCGGGCGCCCCGGGTGACGATCGACGGCACCGCCGGGTCGCTCGTGCTCGAGTCGGGCGCCGCGGTCGTGGATCTCGCGCCCCCGGCCGTCGACGTGCCCGACGCCGGCCTCTACGCGCGCCAGACCTCCGTGCCCGAGGTGGACCCGGACTGGCTCGCCCCCCACGCCGCGCAGCTGCGCGGCTTCCTCGCCGATCCGTCGCGGACGTCACCGCGGCGCATCGACGAGACCTCTGTCCGCACCACCGACCTCATCCACCGAATCCAGCGCCACCTGAACAGAGAGGAACCGGCATGACGCACGTCATGTTCACCATCGTCGAGGACGAGTTCTCCCGCGACTTCCTGCAGCACCCCTTGGATGCGCTGATCGCCGCATCCGTGCTCGCCCGCGACGGGCACGACGTCGCGATCTGGGACCAGCGCGTCGCGAAGATCCCGCCGACGGGGCTCGACCCCGCGTACGTCGTGGTGGTGACCGCCATCGCCGACCGGGCACAGTGCTACCCGCTCGACCTCGCTCCTGTGCGGAGGTCGGTGGAGGGGATCCGCGACCGGTGGCCGCAGGCGCGCGTCATCGCCGTCGGCCCGCACGGCACGCAGCTGCCCCAGCCCACGCTCGAGGACCTCGGGGTCGACTACGTCGCGCGCGGCGAGGCCGACGCGGCGGCCATCGGCGCGGTGGCGCTGCTCGAGGAGGGCGGCGCGCCCCTGTCGCGCGTCCTGCCGTTCTCGGGCCGGTTCGCGCCGCTCTCCGCCGAGGAGATGCCGGTGCCCGACTACGACCTCATCGACGCGAGCGCGTACACGGCGGAGACCTTCACCGACGGATCCCTGCACCGCAGCACCTGCGGCATCGTCCTCGGCGTGCGGGGCTGCACCTACGGCTGCTCCTTCTGCCACCTGCCGTTCGGCACGAGGATGCGCGCCGAGCCCGTCGAGACGACGCTGGCGACCATCGAGCAGCAGACCTCGCGCGGGGTGTCGGACATCTTCTTCCTCGACTACGTCTTCGGCCTCCACCGGTCCTTCTACACGGACCTGTGCCGGGAGATGACGGGCCGCGGCGTGAGCTGGACGGGGCAGACCCGCACGGAGGTCGTGCTCCGCACCGACGTCACGACCTGGGCGGAGGCGGGGTGCCGCGGGATGTGGCTGGGCGCCGAGTCGCCCGCGGTGAGCGAGACCGGGGTGGGCAAGCGGATCCCCGCCGAGAAGATCCAGCAGGCCATCGAGAAGCTGTCGCACGCGGGCATCACCCCGTTCGCGTTCGTGCTGCTGGGGCTGCCGGACGACCCCACGTGCCGCTCGGGGGAGATCGTGGACTGGGCAGCGACGATCCCCGGCTACTTCGGCCTGAACCAGCTCTTCCTGCGTCCCGGCACGCCGCTGTACGACGAGATCGCGGCGCGCTACTCGCCGGACGGGCCCCCGCGCGACTGGTACGGGGTCGACCGCATCACGCAGCGGTACCGGCAGGAGTACCCCGCCGACCTCGACGACCTCGAGCGCCGGCTGCAGGCGCTGCCGAACTACATCGGGAACGCGCTGTACTGATGCCCGGTCATGTCCTCGTCACGGTGCCGCCCGCCTCCGCGCACTCCTACGACCACGTCGGGTACGCGGTCGACCTCGTGGTCGCGGGCGCCATCGCGGCCGCGTGCGGGGACGCTGGCGGCGCCGGCCCGGGGGCGACCGTCGCGGTGACGCGGGACGACCACAACATCCCCGCGGTCGCGGCGGGGCCGCCGGCCGACCTGGCGCACCTGCGAGGCATGGCGCGGAGCATCGTGGGGCGGCCGGTCGCCATTGCGGGAACGGGTGCGCCGCCGATCCAGGACCTCGCGCGCGGCGTGTGGTCTGAGCTGGACGCCCGCGGGGTGCTCGAGAGCGCGACGTACAAGCGGATGCAGTGCCCGGCGTGCCGCACGCTCGCCGACACCGCGGGATCCGTCGCGCGCTGCCCGACCTGCGGCGCGACGGGCCTCGTGCTCCGCTCGGAGCGGAACTGGTTCCTGCGGACCGCTCCCTTTCAGGAGGCGCTCGGGGCCTGGCGCGACGGGGTGGCGCTGCGCGGCCCCGCCGTGCCGCTCGCCCGGGCCGCGCCCGCCGCCCCCGCCCGGCTCAGCGTCTCGCGCGCCGCCGAGCGCACCGGCGGGGCGGGCGTCGCCGTGCCGGGGGACGCCGACCAGGTGATCCACTCGGGTCTCGTGGCCGCGTGCAGCTACCTCCTCGAGCGGCCGGAGGGCGGCTGGGCGGCGGCGGGCACCCGTGTCCAGGTCTGCGGGAAGGGGCTCGTGAACCTGCACCTGACGCTCGTCCCCCTGCTCTGCACCGTCCTAGGGCTGCCGCGCGCCGACGTCATCCACGTGCACCACCACGTGTCGGTCGACGGCCGATCCCCGCAGGCGGCGTCCGCCGACGGCACGACGGCGTCGCGCCTGCTCACGGATCATGGGCCCGCCGCGCTCCGCTGGTGGATCCTGCGCCTCGGCCTCCCCCGGCGCGACGCGGCCCTGCGCCTCCGCGACCTCGCCCGCCTGGCCGACCGGGAGCTGCCCCGGCTGCGCGCGGGCTCGGTCGCGGCCCACCCTCCGAGGCTCGCCGCGCTGGACGCGCTCGACCTGGGCGGCATGACGCGCGCGCTCCTCGCCGGACCCGCGGACGGCGCGCCCGAGGACACGGCACCGGGACGTGCTCACGATGGGATCGCCGGGTTCGTCCGCTGGGCCACGGCGCCGTGACCCCGGCCGTGACGCGGCTCTCCCGCCGCCTCCTCGCCCTGCTCGTGCTCGTCCGCGCGGCGGGGTTCACCTCGATCGTGGCCGTGGTGTGGTTCCGCGGACAGCACGCCACGGGCGAGATCGCGGTGATCCTCACGGCGTTCGGCGTCGGATCCGTGCTGCTCCCGGCAGCCGCGGGCCTCCTCCTCGGCGAACGGCCGCTCCGACCCGTGCTCGTGGCGACGCTCGTGCTCAACGGCGCCGCCCTGATGCTCCTGCCGCTCACCGCGGGTGCGTCGCTCGCGCTGCCCACCGCCGCCATGTTCGCGATCGGCGCGTCGTCGAGCCTCGCGCGGTCGCTCATCGGGACGCTCCTCACGGTCGCCGCCCCCGCGGACCGGCAGGCACGGACGCAGTCGATCATCTCCTGGAGCGCGAACGTCGGCGGCGTCGTGGCCACGGGCATCGCCGGTCTCGTCGCCGCGTCGGGCTCGGACCTCGGGCCGCTCTTCGCCGTGGAGGGCGCGGTGCTGCTGGTCGCGGCGTCCCTCATCCCCCGCGCCGCCGCCGTCACGCGCGCGGCACCGTCAGGCGCCCCCGGCATCCGGGGCACCGTGACGCGCCTGCGGTCCGCGCTCGTGCTCGCGGCGGGGGCGACCGCCGTGATGCAGGGCCTCGGCATGCAGTTCGCGCTCACGACGGCGACCCCGGAGTCGTACGTGTACGCGGCGCTGACCAACGTCGTGCTCCTGATCGTCGCGCAGCCGGTGGTGCTGCGCGTCGTCCGCGACGCCTCCGCGCCCGCCTACCTCGTCGCCGGCTTCGCGGGGGCGGCGGTGACCGCGGTCGCGGTCGCGGCGACCGACAGCTGGCTGGTCTTCGGCGTCGCCTGGACCGCGTGCGAGCTGCTCCTGACGGCGGGCATGGTGCCCGCGATCCTCGCCCGGACGCCGGCGTCACTGCATGTGGCCGCGCTCGGCGTGGTCGGGTCGTCCTGGGGGCTGACGGCCGCCCTCATGCCACCCGTCATCGCAGCCGCCGTCACCGCCGCGGGGGCGACGGGCAGCTGGGGCGTGTTCGTCGCCATCGGGGTGGTCGCGTCGCTCGGATCCGCGCTCGCGATCGGGCTCCGGCCGGGCGCGCGCCCGACCGAGGGGCGCGACGACCGGGAGGAGCCGGTGCTCGGCTGAGACGGATCAGACCGCCTGCTCGAGCCCCCGCCGTCGATTGGCGAGCACGGGCAGCGTGCTGCGCGCAGCCTCGACGGCCGACGGGTCGATGTCGACGACGAGCAGCTCCTCCTCGCCGCCGAGGCGGTGCAGCACCTCGCCGAGCGGGGAGACGACGGCGCTGCGGCCGATGCCCGTGGGCGCGCCGCTCGCGGGGTCGTGGCCGCGGGATCCCGCCTCGAGCGTCGCGGGGTCGCCCTGGCCGACCGCGACCACGAAGGTCGTGGAGTCGAGCGCGCGGGCCCGCAGCAGGAGGTCCCACTGGTCGGCCTTGCCGGGGCCGGCGCCCCAGCTCGCGCACACGATGCTGACCACGGCGCCCCGGTCGGCGCCCGCGAGGAAGAGCGCGGGGAACCGCACGTCGTAGCAGGTGGCGAGCGATGCGCGGGTGCCGCCGACCTGGATCACGGCGACGGCATCGCCCGGGTCGACGGCGTCGGACTCGCGGAACCCGAACGCGTCGAAGAGGTGGATCTTGTCGTACGAGGATGCGCCCTCGGCCGGCGCTCCCGCGGGCCGAGCGACCAGCAGCGTGTTGCGCACCCGCCCGTCCGCGCCGGGAGTGAACATGCCCGCCACGATCACCACGCCGAGCCTTTCGGCGATCGCCCGCACGCCCGACGCCCACGGTCCGTCGAGCGGCTCCGCGATCTCGGGCAGCGGGTTCCCGAACGCGCGCTGCGCCGCCTCCGGGAACACCACGAGCTCGGCGCCCTGCCGCGCGGCGTCCTCCGCGAAGCGCCCGATCCGTGCGAGGTTCTCCGCGGGATCCGGCGAGCTGATGATCTGTGCGAGCGCGATCTTCATGGTCCTCCTCGTGATGTATACATAGCGTATGCGAGAACGGGCGGGCGATCCAGGCACCTCGGCGAGCGCCCTCTCCGGCCGCGAGCGGGCCTACGAGTTCCTGCACGCGCACGTCCTCACCGACCCGGATCAGCAGGGCGCGTTCCTCAACGAGCAGGAGCTCGCCGAGCGCATCGGCGTCTCCCGCACGCCCGTCCGCGAGGCCCTGCTGCTGCTCGCCGCCGACGACCTGGTGGAGATGATCCCCAAGCGCGGCGCGCGCATCCCCGTCATCACCGGCCGCCAGATCGCCGAGCTGATGGAGTTCCGCGGCGTCCTCGAGCGCCACGCGGCCACGAGCGCGGTGGAGCACCATCGCACGCCGCTCGACGCGATGCGCGAGGTGCTCGAGCAGCAGCGCGCGATGGTCGAGGAGCCGCCGCGCGAGAGCGGCCGTGCGTTCATCGAGCACGACCGTCGGTTCCACCAGCTGCTCGTCGACGCGGCGGGCAGCGAGCTCATGAGCCGCACCTACGCGAAGCTCCGCGCCCGCCAGATCCTCGTGGGCGTCGAGGCGCTCTACCGCGCCACCGACCGGCAGGACCGGGTCTGCGAGGAGCACGCCGGCATCGTCGACGCGCTGGCCGCGGGCGATGCCCAGGCCGCGCGCGACGCGATCGACCGCCACCTCGCCGTCACGCTCGACGTGCTGCTGCGCGCCTGATTCCCGCCGCGGCCGCCGCCGTGCGGATCCGCCGAGCGACCCGGAACGCGACGACGCCGGGACCCCGGAGGCGGGGATCCGGGCCCCGCCGGGTCGCGCGGCGAACGTCAGACCCGTGCCGCCGCCACGCCCTCGGCGCCGGTGCGCACGTACTCCTCGTCCTCGGACGCGTCGGAGTCGCGGCCCATCGCGAGGTCCACGAGCGTGAGCACGACCGCGGCCGTGAGGTAGAGCGCGATGCCGACCCAGCTGCCGGTCTCCTCGTAGATGATCGTGAACATCAGCGGCGCGATGGCCCCGCCGATCACGCCCGCGATCGTGTACGCGAGCGAGGCACCCGTGTAGCGGAGCCGCGGCGAGAACTGCTCGATGATGTACGCCGCCTGCGGCCCGTACATGAAGGAGTGGAAGAAGAGGCCGAGCACGATGCCCACTCCGAGCACGAAGGTCGACGAGCCGTCGGTGATCGCGAAGAAGACGTACGCCCAGACGGCCGCGCCCACCGCGGCGGCCGCGTACAGCGCCCGGCGGTTGATGCGGTCGCTCACGGCGCCCGCGAACGGGATCGTGAACAGCTGCACGGCGGATCCCACGAGCACCGCCACGAGCACCTGGCTGCGCTCGAAGCCGAGCGAGTTGACGCCGTAGGTGAGCGTGAAGACGGTGAAGAGCGCGTAGAGGACGTCGGGTCCGACGCGGGACAGGATCGCCGCGACGAGCGGCCGCATCTGCGTGCGGAAGACCTCCGACACGGGCGCGCTCGGCCGGTCGCCGCGCTCCTGGAGCGCCTTGAACACGGGGGTGTCCTCGAGCTTCAGGCGGATCCAGAGGCCGAACGCCACGAGCAGCGCCGAGAGGAGGAAGGCGACGCGCCAGCCCCAGTCGAGGAAGTCCTCCTCGGTGAGCAGCACGGTCAGCAGCGCCAGCGCGCCGTTGGCGAGCAGGTTGCCGGCGGGCGGGCCGACCTGCGCGGCCGACGACCAGAACCCGCGCTTGCGCGGATCCCCGAACTCGCTCGAGAGCAGCACCGCGCCGCCCCACTCGCCGCCGACGCCCACACCCTGCGCGAAGCGGAGGAGCACCAGGATGATCGGCGCCGCGAGCCCGATGGTCGCGTAGCCGGGGAGCACGCCGATGAGGAACGTCGCGATGCCGATGAGCAGCAGCGTGAGCACGAGCACGGGCTTCCGGCCGATCTTGTCGCCGAGCCGCCCGAAGACGAACCCGCCGACGGGGCGCGACACGTAGCCGACCGCGTAGGTGGAGAACGCGAGGATCGTCGCCGTGTAGGGATCCGACGACGGGAAGAAGACGACGGGGAACACGACGGCGCTGGCCGCCGAATAGACGGCGAAGTCGTACCACTCGAGCGAGGTGCCGGTGAGGCTCGCGGTGAACGCCTTCACGAGCTCGCGGCGGGTGGGCTTCTCGGTCGCGGCGGGTGCCGCGGGCGCGCCGGATGCGGGCGCGGGCGTCGCCGGGGAGGCGGTGGGGTCGTCGGCCATGGGGCTCCTCGGGTGGGTGGGGCCGTGCGGTGGATCCGGCGATCGGACCCCGCCCGGCGTCCGGTCGGTGTGTTGTATACAGTAGGCATACCGAGGCCCCGGCACCATGGTCGAGGCACCCGGATCCGCATCTCTTCACACGCTCGAAACACCACCGGAGGACCGATGACCACCCTGCGCTTCCAGCTGCCCGACGGATCCACCCCGAGCGTCGAGGTCGTGTCGCTCCTCAACGCGGGCTACGCGGGCCGCGACCAGGCCGAGGTGCAGGCGCACATCGACGAGCTGGCCGAGCTCGGCGTGCCCGGCCCCGAGACCACGCCTGCGCTCTACCCCGTCGCGCCGTACCTCGCGTCGCAGGCCGACACGGTGCCCGCGCAGCACGGTCGCACCTCGGGCGAGGCCGAGTGGGCCCTCGTGGTCACCGACGACGACGTGCTCCTCACCGTCGCGTGCGACCACACCGACCGCGCGCTCGAGGTGCACGGCGTCGCGTGGAGCAAGAACGCCGGACCCGACGTGCTCGGGCGCAAGGCCTGGCGCCTCGCCGACGTGCGCGACCGCCTCGACGCGATCCGCCTCCGCGGCTGGGTCGGCGAGGAGGGCGCGGAGGAGCTGATCCAGGACTCCACGCTCGCCGCTCTCCTCACGCCCGACCACTGGCTCGAGGTGCTCGCCGAGCGCGGCCTCCGCGTCCCCGGCACGGTGCTCATCTCGGGCACGGTCGCGATGATCCCGGGCGTCGACCAGTTCGCGTCGCGCTGGCGCGTGCAGCTCGAGGATCCCGCCACCGGCGAGACCATCGACGCCGCGTACCGCGTGCAGCTGCTCCCCGAGGCGATCGGCTGATCGGCTCCGCCGGCTCCCGGGGACCCGCCTGCCGGGCCCCGGCCTTCCGGTACGCTGAGCGCATCCACCCGCCTCCAGGAATCCGGAGTCCCATCGTGCCCACGATCGTCGTCGAAGTGATGCCCAAGGCCGAGCTGCTCGACCCCCAGGGGAAGGCCGTGGCCGGCGCGCTGGCCCGCCTCGGCAAGGACCGCTTCACCGGCGTCCGCATCGGGAAGCGCTTCGAGCTCACCGTCGAGGGCGAGGTGGACGACGCGCTGCTCGCCGACGTCCAGAGCCTCGCCGCCGACATGCTCTCCAACTCCGTCATCGAGGACGTCATCAGCGTCCACGTCGCCGGGCTCGACGGGTTCGGCATCTCCGCCGAGGCCGACATGTCCACCGGCAACGTCACCGACGACCACACCATCGCGGAGGGCGGCACGGCCGACACCGACGTCGCCGCGCACCCGCTCCCCCACGGCTCCGCCGCGGCGGAGCAGCGCTGATGCGCGTCGGGGTCATCACCTTCCCGGGATCCCTCGACGACCGCGACGCGCAGCGCGCGGTCCGGCTCGCGGGCGCCACGCCCGTCGCGCTCTGGCACGGCGACCACGACCTCCAGGGCGTCGACGCGATCGTGCTCCCCGGCGGCTTCAGCTACGGCGACTACCTCCGCGCGGGCGCCATCGCGGCCTTCGCGCCGATCATGCGCGAGGTGGTGGACGCCGCCGAGCGCGGCGTCCCGGTCCTCGGCATCTGCAACGGCTTCCAGATGCTCACCGAGGCGCACCTGCTGCCCGGCGGGCTGATCCGCAACGAGGCCGGGAACTTCGTCTGCCGCGACCAGCGCCTCCGCGTCGAGGCCACCGGCACCGCGTGGACGAGCGCGTTCACCGCGGGCGAGGAGATCACCATCCCGCTCAAGAACGGCGAGGGCGGCTTCATCGCCGACGCCGACACGCTCGACCGCCTCGAGGGCGAGGGCCGCGTGGCCTTCCGCTACCTCGGCGGCAACCCGAACGGATCCCTGCGCGACATCGCCGGGATCACCAACGCCCGCGGCAACGTCGTCGGCCTCATGCCCCACCCCGAGCACGCCGTCGAGGAGGGCTTCGGACCGGACACCCCGGCCGCCATGCGCTCCGGTGTCGACGGCCTCCGTCTCTTCACGTCCGTCCTCGAAGGAGTCCTCGCGCAGTGAGCGTCCACCCCGATCCCGCATCCGTCCCCACCGAGACCCCCGCGGGAGAGGGACGCAGCCTCCGCCGCCACGTCGCCGACACCGTCGAGATGGCTGAGCGGACCCCCGAGAAGGAGCAGCCGTACGCGGCGCTCGGGCTCACCGAGGGCGAGTACCTGAAGATCCGCGAGATCCTCGGCCGCCGCCCCACGAGCGGCGAGCTCGCCATGTACTCGGTCATGTGGAGCGAGCACTGCTCCTACAAGTCCTCGAAGAAGTACCTGCGCCAGTTCGGGCAGAAGGTGTCCGAGTCCATGAAGAAGGACCTCATGGTCGGCATGGGCGAGAACGCGGGCGTCGTCGACGTGGGCGAGGGCTGGGCCGTCACCTTCAAGATCGAGAGCCACAACCACCCCTCCTACATCGAGCCGTTCCAGGGCGCGGCCACCGGCGTCGGCGGCATCGTCCGCGACATCATCTCGATGGGCGCCCGTCCCGTCGCGGTCATGGACGCGCTGCGCTTCGGCGACATCGACGACCCCGACACCGCGCGCGTCGTGCACGGCGTGGTCGCGGGCATCAGCTTCTACGGCAACTGCCTCGGCCTCCCGAACATCGGCGGCGAGACCTACTTCGACCGCGTGTACCAGGGCAACCCGCTCGTCAACGCGCTGGCGGTGGGCGTCCTCCGCCACGAGGACCTCCATCTCGCCAACGCGCGCGGCGTGGGGAACAAGGTCGTGCTGTTCGGCGCCCGCACGGGCGGCGACGGCATCGGCGGCGCGTCCATCCTCGCGAGCGACACCTTCGCCGACGGCGGCCCGACCAAGCGCCCCGCGGTGCAGGTCGGCGACCCGTTCGCCGAGATGGTGCTCATCGAGTGCTGCCTCGAGCTGTTCGCGAAGGACCTCGTCGAGGGGATCCAGGACCTCGGTGCCGCGGGTATCTCCTGCGCCACGAGCGAGCTCGCGTCCAACGGCGACGGCGGCATGCACATCCGGCTCGAGGAGGTGCTGCTGCGCGACCCGTCGCTCACGGCCGAGGAGATCCTCATGTCGGAGAGCCAGGAGCGCATGATGGCGGTCGTGAAGCCCGAGAAGCTCGAGGGCTTCCTCGAGGTCGTCCGCAAGTGGGACGTCGAGACGAGCGTGCTCGGCGAGGTCACCGACACCGGCCGCCTGGTCATCGACCACCACGGCGAGCGCATCGTGGACGTCGAGCCGCGCACGGTCGCGGTCGACGGCCCCGTCTACGACCGGCCCGTCTCCTACCCCACGTGGATCGACGCCCTCCAGGCCGACTCCGCGTCGCGCCTCGCGCGCCCCACCGCGCCGGACGACATCAAGGCGCAGTTCCTCCAGCTCCTCGGCAGCCCGAACCTCGCCGACGCGTCGTGGATCACCGACCAGTACGACCGCTACGTCATGGGCAACACCGCCCTGTCGTTCCCCGACGACGCCGGCATGGTCCGCGTCGACGAGGAGAGCGGCCTCGGCTTCTCGGTCGCCACCGACGCGAACGGCCGCTTCTGCCAGCTCGACCCGTACCGCGGCGCGCAGCTCGCGCTCGCGGAGGCGTACCGCAACGTCGCCGCGTCCGGCGCCACGCCCGTCGCGGTGAGCGACTGCCTCAACTTCGGCAGCCCCGAGGACCCCGAGGTCATGTGGCAGTTCAGCCGCACGGTCGAGGGCCTCGCGGACGGCTGCCTCGAGCTGGAGATCCCCGTCACGGGCGGCAACGTCTCCCTCTACAACCAGACGGGCACGCAGGCGATCCACCCGACGCCCGTCGTGGGCGTGCTCGGCGTGATCGACGACGTCGCGCGCCGCATCCCGTCCGGCTGGCAGGACGAGGGCGACAACATCTACCTGCTCGGCGTCACGCGCGAGGAGCTCGACGGATCCGCCTGGGCCGGCAGCGTGCACGACCACCTCGGCGGCGTCCCGCCCGTGGTCGACCTCGCCGCCGAGAAGGACCTCGCGTCGCTCATCGCCGCGGGCGCCACGCAGTCGCTCATCGCGAGCGCGCACGACCTCTCCGACGGCGGCCTCGGCCAGGCGCTCGCGGAGTCCGTGATGCGCTTCGGCGTCGGCGCCCGCGTGTGGCTCGACGGCATCGTCCAGCGCGACGGCGTCGATGCGGCGACCGCGCTCTTCTCCGAGTCCACCGGCCGCATGCTCGTCACGGTGCCGCGCGAGGACGACGTGAAGTTCCAGGGCCTCTGCGAGGGCCGCGGCTACCCGGTGCTCCGCATCGGCGTCACGGACGCGCAGGCACCCGGACTCGAGCTGCAGGGGCTCTTCACCCTGTCCGTGGACGAGCTGCGCGGGATCCACCGCGCCACGCTCCCCGCCCGCTTCGGCACCGCCGTGGAGGCATGAGCATGACGGACCCCGCATCGACCCCCGTCTGGTCGCCGTCCCTCGCCGAGCTCACCGAGCGCGTGCCGCTGCCCGAGGGCGCGGACATCCAGATGGGCCCTGTGCTGTACGACCACGAGGGCACCGAGCTCGAGGGCCTCCTCGCGCGCGACGCGTCGCAGAGCGGACGCCGCCCGGCCGTGCTCGTGATCCACGATTGGTTCGGCGTCGGCGGGCACGTGGCCGCGCGGATCCAGATGCTCGCGCGCCTCGGCTACGTCGCGTTCGCGGCCGACGTCTACGGCCGCGACGTGCGCCCCGGCCCGGAGGAGGCCGCCGAGGTGGCGGGTGCCTACTACGCCGACCTCCCGCTCATGCGCGCCCGCGTCCAGGCCGGCATCGACCGCCTGGCGGCCGAACCCGACGTCGACCCGTCGCGCATCGCCGTGATGGGCTACTGCTTCGGCGGCAGCGCCTCGCTCGAGGTCGCTCGCGCGGGTGCCGAGATCAAGGCCGCGATCTCGCTGCACGGCAGCCTCGTGGTGCACGAGCCGGCCGACGTGGCCGACGTGAAGGCCGCGATCCTCGTCCTCACGGGCGCGGATGACCCGATGGTCCCCGACGAGAGGGTCGCCGCGTTCCAGGACGAGATGCGCACGCGGCCCGCGATCGACTGGCAGGTCGTCACCTACAGCGGCGCCATGCACGCCTTCTCGGTGCCGGGCGTCGACTCGCCCGAGCACGGCGCGCAGTACCAGGACCGCGCCGAGCGCCGCTCATGGCGCGCGCTCACGGACTTCCTCGCGGAGCACCTGGGCTGACCCCTCCCCGCGTCCATCCGCGCGCCGCCGGCAGGAGCCTGCGGCGCGCGTGTCTGTCCGCGGGCCATGCGCCGGCTGGCGGAAACCTCCGCGACCCGCCGACACGCCGCCCTCGGGTTGCCATCCCCGCACCCCTCGCGTAGACTTGTGCGTGCAGTTCACGCATCCGCCATGCACCGTTGGTCCCCCCGGGGGTCCCGTCGCGCAGGCTGATCATGCGAGACACGTGCGACCCGAGGAGATCTCCATGATGGCCAGCGGCGGATTCAGCCGACGCGACCTGTTCGACGGTGCCGGATCCTCCGAGCCCGGCGTCGGACGGCCCACCCGGGGTTCCGGCACGGCGCTCCTCGAGCGGCCGCGCGCGGACGAGACGACCACCACGACGGACGGTCCGGACGGCACCGCGGAGGCCGACCCCCCTCCGTCTCGTCAGGCGGCAGCGGCCCCGGCAGCTCCCGCCCCGACCCAGCAGGCGACCATCGGCTCGGCCGAGGGCGACCTCGTGCACGTCATGACCTGCAACATCCGCCTGGCCCGCCCCTCGACCGAGCCGGGCGATCCCGACCACTGGGCCGACCGCGAGCCCGTGCTCGCCCGCTTCCTCCAGCTCGAGCAGCCCACCGTCCTCGGCGTGCAGGAGGCCCTCTCGGCCCAGCTCCCCGCCATCGCCCGGGCGCTCCCCCATCACCGCATGCTCGGCTACGGCCGCGACGGAGGGTCCGGCGGCGAGTACAGCGCGATCTTCTACGACGAGCGCCGCCTCGACGTCGTCGCGTGGGACCAGTTCTGGCTGTCCGACCTGCCGGAGCTCATCGGATCCCGCTCCTGGGGCTGCAGCACCACGCGCATCGCGACGTGGGCGCGCTTCCGCGACCGCCGCAGCGGCGCCGAGTTCGTGCACCTCAACACGCACCTCGACCACGAGTCCGAGCTCGCGCGCGTGAAGAGCGCCGACCTCATCACCGAGCGGCTGCAGGAGGTCGCGTCCGGCGCGCCCGTCGTCGTCACGGGCGACTTCAACGCGCCGGCCGAGGAGTCGGCCGCGTACGACATCCTCACGCGCGACGCCGGCCTCGCCGACACCTGGACCACGGCCGCGCACCACGCGACCCCCGGCATCGGCACGTTTACCGCCTACGGCGACCCGGTCCCCGAGGGCGAGCGCATCGACTGGATCCTCGCGGGCGACGGCGTCGAGGTGGTCGACTCGGCCATCAACCCGTACACGTACGAGGGCCGGTCGCCCTCGGATCACGCCGCCGTGCAGGCGCTCGTGCGCCTCGCGCGCACCGCCTGAGCCGCGCCGACGCGAGGCCCGGCCGCCCGTCGGCCGGGGACGCGATCACGCCCTCTGTGGATCCGCGCCACGCCACGCCGCCATCGGGCCGACGGAAACCGCATGCCACAATGGTTTCTGAGCGGCCCCGTGATCGCAGCGGCTGACGGGGTCACGTGCTCGCCGCTGCTGCGGACCCCTCCACGATCGGATGAACACCTATGCCCGCACGTCGCATGGCCCGGGGCGCCGTCAGCGCCCTCGCCGCCGTCCTCCTGCTCGCCGGGTGCACCAGCGCGAACCCGCAGCCGACGCCCACCACGACCGAGGGTGCACCCGAGCCCAGCGCGTCCGCGTCGACGGCGCCCGAGGACCTCGTGCGCATCGTCGTCATGGGCGACTCGAACACCAACGGCTTCGTCGGCACGCTGCCCCAGGGCATCGACCAGGGCATGGCCTACGTCGACTACGTCGTGGGCGACCCGCTGACCTTCGCGGGCGGCTGGGGCACGGACGGCGCGACCAGCACGGTCATGGCGGCGAACACGCCCACCGTCGAGGACGTCGACATCGCGCTCATCATGATCGGCACCAACAACCGCATCGCGCAGGTGCCGGACACGCAGCTCGACGCGGACATCCTGCAGACCGTCGAGAAGCTCGCGCCGA
Source organism: Clavibacter sepedonicus (assembly GCF_000069225.1). Lineage (GTDB taxonomy): Bacteria > Actinomycetota > Actinomycetes > Actinomycetales > Microbacteriaceae > Clavibacter > Clavibacter sepedonicus. The sequence continues at coordinate 2,393,728 of NC_010407.1, forward strand.
AGGACACGGTCATCCTCGCGATCCCGCCGCAGAACGCCTCGCCCGAGACGCCGCCCGAGGTCAACGCGCACCTCGAGCAGTTCGCCGAAGCGCAGGGCTACCACTTCTTCAACCCGTGGAAGAACCTCACGAACAAGGACATGAAGTGGCGCTCGGAGTTCTTCCGCGACGGGATCCACACGAACATGAAGGGCTACAAGCTCATGGGCGCCGAGGTGCGCAACTACGTGCGCACCGAGGTCCTCGACGACGCAGACGCCCAGAAGTAGGGGCATCCCCCCGCCCGCCCGCCGCCGACCCGGCGGTTAGGGTCGAAGCGGTGCCTCGGAAGCGTCGCGCCCGCACCAGAGGAGAGCCCGCGTGACCAGCACCGTGACAGTGAAGAGCGAGACCGGTCGGAAGATCGAGTTCCTCGAGGCGGTCCGCGGCGTCGCGTCGTTCATCGTGGTGCTGCAGCACCTGATCGCCGCGGAGTACCCGGCGTTCGAGGACTTCAGCCGCCAGTGGATCGACGCGGGGCGCGTGGGCGTCGTCGCGTTCTTCCTCGTCAGCGGCTACGTGATCCCGCTCAGCCTCCAGCGCCAGGACACCCGCACCTTCCTCGTGCGTCGCCTCTACCGGCTCTTCCCGCTCTACTGGCTCGTGCTCGGCCTCATGATGCTGTGGGTCGCGACCACGGGCGACGGTGAGCTCGGCGGCCCGCTCGTGATCATGGCGAACGTGCTCATGGTGCAGGGCGCCGTGGGCATCTCCACGATCGTGCCGACGGCATGGACCCTCGGCATCGAGCTGATCTTCTACGGCCGGTCCCTCGTCGCGAAGCTCATCGGCCGCCTCGACCGGAGCGTCGTCATGGGCTACGTCTGGCTCGCGGGCTTCGTCGCCGCCGCGATCGCCGGCCGGGTGCTCGAGCGCGAGCTGCCCTGGACGCTGCCGCTGCTGCTCTACACGGCGTCGCTCGGGCACGTGATCCACCTGCGCGACCGCGACGGATCCACCGCCTGGCGCGGCCTGCTCGTCGCGGGCGTCGTGGGCGTGCCGCTGTTCACCTACCTCAACGGCGGGCAGGACGCCGCGTGGCCGCCCTTCGACTACGCCGTGTCGTTCCTGCTCGGGCTCGGCCTGTTCTTCGCGTTCTACGCGTCGCGCCGGGCAGCCCACTCGCGCGTGCTGATCTGGCTCGGCGCGATCTCCTACGCCGCGTACCTCCTGCACCCGCTGGCCTACCGCGTGGTTCGCGCCCTCGACGTGCCCGAGGGGATCGTGCGGGTCGCCGCCGCCATCGCCGTCACGCTCGTCGTCTCCTGGCTCGTGCACCGGTTCGTGGAGGTGCCGTTCATCGGCGTCGCCCGCCGCCTCACGAGCCGCTCGTCGGCCGCCAGGGCGCCGCGGAGCTGATCCTCGGAGCCGCGCTCCCCGGAGCGCGCTGACCGCGGGCGGCGCGCCGGCCGCGCACGAGCGGGCCCGCAGCCCCCTCGGATCCGCCGCACGACGATCATCGGGCCCCGGACGTGGTCCCCGATCCGGGCGACTCGCGCCGGGCGCCGGACCCGTCGGTGCGCGTCATCTCCGCTCGGGCCAGGTCGCCCTCCTTCCGCGCGGGGGTCCCGCGCGGGGGTCGTCCGCCCGCCGCACGGACGCCTTCGCCGCCGGGCGCACGACGACGGGCGCCCCTCCCGGAGGAGGAGCGCCCGTCGTGGCGTGCGGTGGGGCGGGCGGGTCAGCCGGCGGCCGGAGCCGGGGCGGCGCCGATGCCGAGCGGCGCGAGGACGTCCGACATGATCGGCGCCAGGTCCTGCGACTGGCGGGCCGTGAGGTGCGACGTGTCGCCGCGCACGGGGATCCCGTTCACGAACGCCGGGCACGTGCCCTGGCTGCAGAACCAGCCCTGCGTGTTGATGAACTGGACCGGCGCGCCGACCTCGGTCGCCGCGGCCTCCATGGTGCGGGCGTGGCTGATGAACGACGGCGACACCGTGGACTGGCAGTCGTTCGGCGAGCTCGTCGGCGTCTTGCACTCCACGAGGGCCGTGGCTGCCGGCGGGCGGGACAGGACGATCACGTTCGACGCGGCGGTCTTCAGCGAGTTCATCGTGGTGAGCGCACCGGCCTGCCACTCGCGGTCGGCGGCGCCACCCGTGGCCTTGCTCGACAGGTACGAGTTGTCCACGGCCTCGCTCATGAGCACGAGCGCCGGCTTGGTGGCGTTCATCTCGTTGAGCGCCCAGGTGCGGAAGTCCCCGCACTCCGTGTACTCGGATCCGTCGGTGTCGGTGCTCGTGACGGTGGACGCGGGGCAGCGGGCCATGGTGAGGATGCGCACCTTCCACTCGTCGCCGAGGCTGGCGCGCAGCATGGGCGCGTAGCTGATCGCGAGCGAGTCGCCGAAGATCACGGCGGTCTTGTCCGGGCCCGCCGAGGCGTTCCCGTAGACGCAGTGCTCGGTGTTCTTGATCGCGTCCTTCTCCTTGGCGAGGTCGGCGCCGAGGCAGCCCTCCTTCGCCCACTCGGGCGCGATGACGTCGCGGCCGAAGTCGCCGAACGCCTCGACGGCGGGATCGAGCGCCGGCCACTCGTCCGACGCGAGCGCCGCGGTGATCTGCTCGCCCCGGGTCGCGAGGGCGGTGCCGGTGGCCTCGACGGGAGCGGCGGTGCCGCCCGTGCTGGGCGTCCCGCTCCCGAGCTGGCTCTGGTCGCTGGGGTCGTCGCGGACGACGGCCACGGCGACGACGCCGACCACGGCGACCGCGACGACGGAGAGCGCCGCGACGGTCATCTTCAGCTGCATGCCCGCGGACCGGCGGCCGGCCTTCTTCGGGTCGAGCCAGCTGGAGCGGCGGATCGGGTCCTCGACGAGGTGGAACGACGCGATGGCGAGCACGAGGGTCGCGCCGATCGCGGCCGCGTAGTACATCGTGCGGTCGCGGATCAGCGAGTCCAGCAGGATGATCGCCGGGAAGTGCCAGAGGTACAGCGAGAACGAGAGCTTGCCGATGTAGGTGGTGACCGGGTTCGTGATCGGCACCATCGCCTTCGACACCCCGCCGATGCCCGAGGCGATGACGAGCGCGGTCGCGACGACCGGCAGCAGGCCGAAGGGCACCGGGAACGCGTTGTCGCCGGAGACGAGGAAGAAGGACGCGATGATGCCCGCGAGGCCGACGTAGCCGAGCACCGGGCGGATGGCTGCGGGCAGCGTGGCGATCCGCGCCGCGAAGATCGCGAGCAGCGCGCCGATGCCGAGCTCCCAGGCGCGGGAGAACGTGGAGAAATACGCGACCGTCGAGCGGGCCTGGGTCTCGTAGAAGCCCCACGCCAGCGACGCGACGATGAGGACGCCGACCGTGATGCCGATGGTCTGCGTGAAGAGGCGGGCGCGCTTGACGCGGTTCTTGGGGGTGCGGCGGCGGGCGAACGTGATGACCAGGAAGATCAACACGGGCCAGACGAGGTAGAACTGCTCCTCGACCGAGAGCGACCAGTAGTGGCGGAACGGCGAGACGGGGCCGTCGGACGCGAAGTAGTCGGTGCCGGCGCTGGCGAAGTGCCAGTTGGAGACGAAGAGGGCCGACCAGACGGCGTCCCACAGGCTGGCCTGCGCGCGCACCACGTTGAAGACGAGGAACGACACGGCCGTGGAGACCACGAGCACGAGGAGCGTGGCCGGCATGATGCGGCGGACGCGGCGCTTGTAGAAGTCGAGGAACGAGATCGTCTTGGTGCGCTCGTACTCCTTGAGCAGCAGGCCCGTGATGAGGAAGCCGCTGATGACGAAGAAGACGTCGACGCCCACGAAGCCGCCGGACGGCCAGTCGAAGAGGTGGTCGACGATGACGGCGACCACCGCGAGGGCGCGCAGGCCCTCGACGTCCGGCCTGAAGCCGCGGTTCACCGCGGGCGAATCCCCCTCAGCTGGTGGGTTCTTGTCGTCCGGCGCGGAGCGGAGCTCCGACGGATCCGGGAGCGCGGGCGTGCCCCGGCGAAATGTCTGCGAGCTCATGGCCCAGGTCCCTACTCACTCGTGTACCGCCGTGCAGCACTGCTGTCTGAGCGACCCTAACAGGGCGGTTCGGGCCCTACCACGCCCCGGACGGGGGCGTTCCGGGCTGCTGGCACCGCTCGAGAGCTGTGTGATGATAGACAGCCGAGGCTGTGGATATCCCACGTATGCGGACACTCCGCGCCTGTGTGCTTTTGGGGAAGGGTTCTAAGTTATGGCGCTCCGTGACTTCATTCGGATGCTGCGTAGGGGCGCGGTGCTGATCATCCTGACGCTCCTGGTCGGGGTGGGTGCCGCTGCGGCCTTCTCCCTGCTCCAGACCCCTGAGTACGAGGCGTCCACCAAGATGTACGTCGCCCAGAGCAGCTCCTCCAACGTGCAGGACCTGCAGCAGGGCAACAACTTCATCACGCAGGCGGTGAAGAGCTACGCGGACGTCGTCACGACCCGCGCCGTGCTCCAGCCCGTCATCGACCAGTACGGACTCGACGTCACGTCGCGCGAGCTGGCCGAGTCGGTCCGCGCCTCCGCGCCGCTCGACACCACGATCATCGACATCACGGTCAAGGACCAGTCCCGCCAGGACGCCGCAACCCTCGCGGACGCCATCGGCGAGAGCCTCAAGACGGTCGTCGGCACGCTCGTCCCGGAGACCATCGAGGGCACGCCGCAGGTGCAGATCACACAGCTCGAGCAGGCGGAGATCCCCGAGTCGCCGTCCTCGCCGAACCTGCCCGTCAACATCATCGTCGGCGCGCTCATCGGCCTCCTCATCGGCGTGGGCGTCAGCCTCCTCCGCGAGACGCTCGACAACCGCATCCGCGGGGAGCGCGACGTCGAGCTCGTCACGACGAAGCCCATCCTCGGCGGCATCGCGTACGACCCGAAGGCGACCGAGCGTCCGCTCATCGTCCAGGACGACCCGCGGAGCCCCCGCGCCGAGTCCTTCCGCAGCCTCCGCACGAACCTCCAGTTCCTGGAGTTCGGCGGCCGCTCGCGCAGCTTCGTCATCACCTCGTCCATCCAGGGCGAGGGCAAGTCGACGACCAGCTCGAACCTCGCGCTGGCGCTGGCCGACTCGGGCATCAAGGTCGTCCTCATCGACGCCGACCTCCGCCGTCCGCGTCTCGCGTCCTACATGGGCCTCGAGGGCGCCGTGGGCCTCACCGACATCCTCATCGGCCGCGCCGAGATCGAGGACGTCATCCAGCCCTGGGGCTCGGGCATGCTCTCGATCCTCCCCGCCGGCCAGATCCCGCCGAACCCGTCGGAGCTCCTCGGCTCGCAGGGCATGGCCCGCCTGCTGCAGGACCTCGAGGCGCGCTACGACGTCGTGCTCATCGACGCCCCGCCGCTGCTGCCCGTCACCGACGCGGCGATCCTGTCCAAGAACGCTGGCGGCGCCATCATCGTGGTCGCCGCGGGCCGCACGCACCGCACGCAGCTGAAGAGCGCCATCGCCAACCTCACCAACGTGGGCGCGGACGTGCTCGGCCTCGTCATCACCATGCTCCCCACCAAGGGCCCGGACGCGTACGGCTACGGCCACTACGGCTACGGGTACGGGTACGGGTACGGGTACGGGTACGGGTACACGGAGGACGAGGACGGTCAGAAGACCAAGGCGCCCATCGAGAAGATCAAGGCGTAGCTCCCCTCCATGTCGGAACTCCCCCCCACGAGCCGCAGGGCCGCACGCGCGGCCCTCGGCGACGCATCCTCCGAGGGCGTCGACGACGGCTCGTTCCGCGTCCTGTTCGTCTGCTCGGGCAACATCTGCCGCTCCGCCCTCGCCGAGCAGGTCCTCCGGGCCCGGGTGCGGGCGATCTTCGGCGACCACGCGGCCGAGGCCGACTCGGTCGTGCGCTTCTCCAGCGCCGGCACGATCGCGGCCGAGGGGCAGCGCATGCCCGAGCAGGCGGCGGAGCTCTCCGTGCGGTACGGCGGGGATCCGAGCGAGCACCAGGCGCGGTTCCTGACGCCCGGCATCATCCAGGGGGTCGACCTGGTGCTCACCATGGCGCGCGAGCACCGCAGCGCCGTCGTGCGCGCGGTGCCCCGCGCCAACCGCTTCACGTTCACGATCCGCGAGTTCGCGGCGCTGTTCGAGCACCTCGTCGAGGTGACGGGGGACGAGAAGCACATCGCGTGCGACGGCGACGTGCCGGAGCAGCTGCGGGCGCTCATCCCGCTCGTCGCGGCCCAGCGCGGCGTCACCCTGCCGCCCGCGCACGAGGACGACTACGACGTGGTCGACCCGTACCGCCGCTCGCAGGCCACGTATGACGCCTCGGGCGAGCAGGCCGGGGGCGCCATCGAGTCGATCCTCGAGTCGGTGCGCGCCGTGACCCGGACCGACGCGCCGCGCCTGCGGGGCTGACCCGACCAGACCACCACCGCCCACGCGAGCGCACGCCGCTCCATCAGACACCGCCGGCTCCCGATCGGGAGCCACCTGCCCCGGGGGACCAGTGGACACGCAACAGACACGACGCACGGACGAGGCCCAGGAGGGCTCGCGCTGGCGGGTCGTCTACGCCCGGCGCCTCGCGCTGAGCGACGCGATCGTCATCATCCTCACGACCTTCGGGGTGCAGTTCCTGTGGTTCGGGACGACGGCCGGCACGGTCGACCTCGGCGGCAACGCCCAGGGCGTCGCCGTCACCTACACGATGGTCTCCGTCGTGCTGATCCTCTCGTGGCTGTTCGTGCTCACCGTCTACAGCACGCGCGACTACCGCATCGTCGGCACCGGCACGCAGGAGTACAAGCAGGTCGCCGACGCGACGCTGCGGCTGTTCGGGATCATCGCCATCGTCGCCTTCCTCGTGAAGATCGACCTGGCGCGCGGCTACATCGTCACGGGCCTGCCGCTCGGCCTCGTGCTGCTGCTGCTGTCGCGGGCGCTCTGGCGCGTGTGGCTCTCGGCCCAGCGCCGGCGCGGCGAGTTCTCCTCGCTGATCCTCCTGGTCGGATCCCTGGAGAGCACCACCCACACCGCCACGACGCTCGCCCGCGCCCCCAAGGCCGGCTACCGCGTGGTCGGCGCGTGCCTCACGGGCGACGCGCGGCCGTCCCGCCTCCCGGGCCTCGACGTGCCCGTCGTCGGCAACGCGGACGACGTGCTCGGGGAGCTCGAGCGCCTCGGCGCCGACACGCTCGTGCTCACCTCGAGCGACGAGCTGCCGCCGGAGCGGATCCGCGAGCTCAGCTGGCGCCTCGAGCCCGGCCGCCACCACCTCGTCATGGCGCCCGGCCTCACCGACATCGGCGGCCCGCGCATCCACACGCGCCCGGTCGCCGGCCTCCCCCTCATCCACGTGGAGACGCCGCGCTTCGAGGGACGGAAGCTGCTCTCCAAGCGCCTGTTCGACATCGTCGTCTCCGGCATCACGCTCATCGTGCTGAGCCCCGTCTTCCTCATCCTTGCGATCCTCATCAAGGCCACGAGCAAGGGCGACGTCTTCTACAAGCAGGAGCGCATCGGCCTGAACGGCGAGCCGTTCCACATGCTCAAGTTCCGCTCGATGCGCATGAACGCCGACGCCGAGCTCTTCGCGCTGCTCGAGCAGCAGGGCACGGCCGACACCCCGCTGTTCAAGGTGACGGATGACCCGCGCATCACGAAGGTCGGCGGCGTGCTGCGCCGCTACTCGCTCGACGAGCTGCCGCAGTTCCTCAACGTGCTGCTGGGATCCATGAGCCTCATCGGCCCGCGCCCGCAGCGCGAGGGCGAGGTCGCGCTGTACGACAGCGCCGCGCGCCGCCGCCTGCTCATCAAGCCCGGCATGTCCGGCCTCTGGCAGGTCTCGGGACGCTCGTCACTCTCCTGGGAGGACGCCATCCGCCTCGACCTCTACTACGTGGAGAACTGGTCGCTCACGGGCGACATCATCATCCTGGCGCGCACGTTCAAGGCCGTCTTCGGCGCGGACGGGGCCGTCTGATGGGCGGCCTGCTGGTCCAGGAGTGGATCGAGAAGTCGGGCGGATCCGAGAAGGTGTTCGACGCGTTCGCGCACGCCTTCCCCGACGCCGACCTCTTCACGCTCTGGAACGACGACCCGGGCCGGTTCGGCGACCGCCCGGTGCGCGAGAGCTGGATCGCGCGCACGCCGCTGCGGAAGCGCAAGCCGCTGGCCCTGCCGTTCATGCCGCTCACGTGGAGCTCGCTCGACCTCGACGCGTACGAGTGGACCCTCGCGAGCTCGCACCTGTTCGCGCACCACCTCGGCCACGGGGACCACGGCACCCGCCGCCACGTCTACGTGCACAGCCCCGCGCGCTACCTCTGGACCCCGGACCTCGACCAGCGCGGCGCGAACCCGCTCGTCAAGGCGGCCGCTCCCCCGCTGCGCGCCCTCGACCGCCGGCGCGCGCAGGCCTCCCGCGCCGAGGTCGCCGCGAACAGCGCGTTCGTGCGCGACCGCATCCGCACGGCGTGGGACGTCGACGCGCGGGTCATCCACCCGCCCGTCGACGCGTCCGTCATCCGCGGCACCGCGTCGTGGGCGGATGCGCTCACCGGCGCCGACGCCGCCCTCGCCGCGTCGCTGCCCGACCAGTTCCTCCTCGGCGCCAGCCGGTTCGTGCCGTACAAGCGGCTCAACCTCGTGATCCGCGCGGGAGAGGCCGCGGGCGTGCCCGTCGTGCTCGCCGGATCCGGCCCCCTCGCCGAGGAGCTCCAGGCGCAGGCCGACGCGGCCACCGTGCCCGTGACGATCGTGCCGCGCCCGTCGGACGCGCTCCTCTACACGCTCTACCAGCGCGCGCTCGCGTACGTGTTCCCCGCGGTCGAGGACTTCGGGATCATGCCCGTCGAGGCCATGGCCGCCGGCGCCCGCGTGCTCGTCACCGACGTCGGCGGCGCGACCGAGAGCGTGGTCGACGGCGTGACCGGCGTGCACGTGCACGCGTGGGAGGGCGCCGAGCTCGCCGACGCCGTCGCCCGGGCCGCGGCCCTGGATCCCGCCGCGAGCGTCCGCCGCTCCCACGACTTCGACGCCGCCGTGTTCGAGCGGCACATCGCCTCCTGGGTCCGCCACGACGGCGCCCGCCTCGACGGGGCGGTCGCGTGATGCGCCGGCTCGTCGTCAACGAGGCCTACGCAGGGCAGCGGGTCACCGGCCAGCAGCGCTACGCGACGGAGATCGCCCGCGCCCTCGAGGGCAAGAAGGGCGTCACGCGCGCCACGCCGTCCGAGGGCGTCGCGTCGTCCGGCGCGCGCAGCTGGCTCTGGGTGCAGACGACCCTGCCGTGGATCACGCGCCAGGACGTGCTCCTGTCGCTCACGAGCCGCGCGCCGCTCGTGCACCGCCGCCACATCGTCGTCGTCCACGACCTCTTCGTGCTCACGAACCCCGAGTGGTACAGCCGCGAGTACGTCGTCACCCACGTGCCCCTGCTCAAGGCGAACCTGCGCGACGCGCGCGTGATCGTCACCGTGAGCGAGCCCGTCGCCGAGCAGGTGCGCGAGCTCGGCCTCTCCAGCGCGCCCGTCGTGGTCGCGCCCAACGCGCCGAGCCCCGTGTTCGGCGAGCCGCGCGGCGCCGAGGAGCGCGCCCGCGTGCTCGAGCGGTTCGGCGTGACCGACGGCGGGTACCTGCTCGCGGTCGGCAGCATGGATCCGCGCAAGAACCTCAAGCGCCTCACCGAGGCGTACCTCGAGCTGCCCGCCGAGACCCGCGCCGCCCATCCGCTCGTGCTCGTGGGCGCGAAGAGCGCCGTCTTCGGCGACGTCGACATGGCCGAGTCGGACGACATCAAGCTGGCCGGCTACGTGACCGACGACGAGCTCGCCGTGCTCTACGCGGCCTCGCGCGGCGTCGTGTTCCCGAGCCTCGCGGAGGGCTTCGGCCTGCCGCTCGTGGAGGCGATGGTCGCCGGCGCGCGCCTCGCTGTCTCCGACATCCCCGTCTTCCACTGGATCTGCGAGGACGACGCCGACTACTTCTCCCCCGCCGACACGTCCGCCATCACCGGGGCGCTCGCCCGGCTGGCGGCCGCCGACCCGCTCGAGGACGAGGACGCCGCGCGCATCCGCCGCGCCGTCACCTGCCGCTTCGACTGGCGCACCTCCGCGCAGACCGTCCACGACGCCTACCAGAGCATCGGGACGCGATGATCCGGCGGATCGGGCTGCTGCTCCCCACGGGAGCCGCAGGGCTCACGCGCGTGCTCCAGCTGGTGCTGCTCGTGGTCCTCACGCGGCTGTCGGAGGGGTCGGCCCAGAGCGCGCTCGTCACCGGGTTCGCGCTCCTCAGCTCGTTCGCGATCATCACCGACTCCGGCGCCGCCAACTTCCTGCTGTCGCTGCCGCGCGCGCGCCTCACCCGGAGCGTGCATGCGCGTGCGGTCGCCTTCCACGCGGGGCTCGGCTCGCTCGGCGCGGTGATCGCCGTGGTGCTCACCGTCGCGGCCGCCTCCTCGATCCCGGGCGAGGCCGTGCTGCTGCTCGCGGCGCTCGGCGTCAGCCAGGTGCTCGACTCGCTCACCCGCACGATCCGCGCGCCCCTGCTCGTCGGGCGCCGCGACGCGTCCTACGCGTTCCCCGACCTCGCGCTCGTGGTGCTGAAGGCCGTGCCGCTCGTCATCGCGGTGCTCGTGCCCGAGATCCTCGTGCTGCTCGCCTTCCCGGTCGTGTCGCTCGTCGTCACCGCGGGCACGTGGATCGCCGTCCGCCGCGGCCTCGCGACCACGAGCGACGAGCCCGTGCGCGTGTTCCCGCAGATCCTGGAGTTCGGCCTCTCGGGATCCCTCAGCGCGCTCTACTCGCAGGCGCCGCTCGTGCTCGGCACCGCCATCCTCGGGGTCGACGCCGTCACGCCGCTCGCGCTCGCCTACCGCGTGGTGCAGCCGCTCGAGGTGCTGCCGGCGACGCTCTCGCAGCAGCTGATCCCGCGGATCCGCGCCGCCGGTCGCCCCGCGCGCGCCTACTGGTGGCGGTTCGCGCTCGGCGGCCTCGTGCTGGCCGGGATCCTCGCGCTCCTCCGCGGCCCGGTCGAGCAGGTCTTCGGCGGCGACGCGTTCGACCAGGCGATCTTCCTCGTGATCCTGCTGTCGGTCGCCCCGAAGTTCGGCAACTACGCGCTCATGGCGTACGCGATGGGCTCCGACCTCGTCCGCGTGCGGCTCACCGCGACCATCGTCACGGGAGTCGTCGCCGTGGTCCTCACGCTCGCCGCCGCGCTCACGGCCGGCCCCGCCCTGCTCGCCGGCGTCACGCTCGTCGCGGAGCTCGTCCTGAGCGCCGCCATCGCCGCGCTCCTCATCCGCCACCGCACCAGCCCCGTCAGGAAGGAGGACGCATGAGGACCCTCATCGTCTCCGCCGACCGCACCCTCGCGTCCGGCCACCCGCAGAACCTCGGGGACGCCTTCCTCACCGACGCGCTCTCCGAGCGGCTCCGCCGGGCGGGCCACGAGACCGTGATCGCCGACTTCGGGCAGGCCGCGCGCCTCGACTCCACCGAGGAGCGCGCCCGGGTCTCCGGCGTCCGCGCGCTGGCCGACCTCGTCCGCCAGGTCGACGCGGTCGTCGTCGGCGGCGGCACGCTCCTCGCGGACGACCAGCCGGACCGCCCGTTCGCGGGCCTCCCCCGTCTCATGGCGGTGACCGGGCTCATCGCGCGCACCAGCCGCACGCCGCTCGCCGTGTTCGGCGTCGGCGCGGATCCCGTCACCCGCCGCCGCGCGCGCCTCGCCCTCCGCTCGGGTCTCGACGGTGCCCGCGTCTGGACCCGCGACCCCGACTCCGCCGGCCGTGCCGCCGGCTACTCGAAGCTCCCGATCGAGGTCGCCGCCGACGTCAGCCTCTTCGCCGCCCCCGAGCTCGCCGCCATGGCCGCGCCGGCCGCGCATCGCCGCGGCGCCGTGGTCGCGCTCAACGCGAAGCACTCCCCGCAGGCGACGCTCGCCGACGTCGCCGCGCTCGAGGAGCGCTTCGGCGAGGTCGTGTTCGTGTCGATGGACCAGGGCGACGACTCCGACGCCGGCGCCCTGCACCCCGAGGTGCGCGCCCGGCTCACGACCGAGCCCGGCGACCACGGCTGGCGCCGCGCGGCCGGGATCATGGCCGACCGCGAGGTCGTCATCGCCTCTCGCATGCACGCCATGTACCTCGGTACGATGCTGACGACGCCCGTGGTCGCCGTCGGTGGCGCCACCAAGGTCGGGGCGTTCACGACCGAGTTCGGCACGCGCACGGAGCCCGCGTTCGACCGGGCGGTCCGCACCGCCATCGCAGCCCCGGCCGACGCCGGTGCCGCATCCACCACCGCGGCGGCGCTCGTCGCCGCCACCGCCCGCCTGGACGCGGCTTTCGAGGAGATGACCACATGGGTCCGACGTACCGCCTAGCGACCCCGGCGGTCTTCGCGGCCGCCGTGGTGCTCACCGTCCTCGCCGCGCTCGGCGGCGTGGCCCTGCTCGGCAACGAGCTGTCCTACCCGTTCATGATCGCGGTGCTCGCGATCCTGCTCGTCGGCGTGCTCGTGAAGGAGACGGTCTCCAACGGGGATCCGATCACCCCGGGCGGCATCGTCGCCTTCACCGGCCTGCTCCTGTTCGTGCTGCGCCCGCTCACGGTCGCCAACAGCATGGAGACGAGCCCGGGCGCCATCGCCGACACGCGCTTCTTCTCCCCCACGCTGCAGCTCGCGGCCAGCTCCGCGCTCATCGAGGCGCTGATCTTCTTCTCGGCGTTCTTCGTCGTCTACTACTACTCGGTGGCCCGCGAGGCCCGGCGGATCGCCCGCAGCGGCGAGGACGCAGCGGCCCTCGAGCAGAACGCCATCGCCGGCGGCCCGGCCGTCGTCGACCCCGACACGCAGGTGCGCTAGCTGTACTCGGCCATGACGTTGGTGACACTTCGGGGCGTGTGAAGAGGCCTCCTGGCTTGATGGAGCTGTTCAGTTCAACCATCGCCAGGAGGCCTCGATGTCCCACGGTAATGCTCGTCTGACGGTTCACGGGAGGGTTCTCCTCGTGCGGCGGGTGGTGGAGGATCGTCGGCCGGTCGCGCACGTCGCGCGGGAGCTGGGGGTGTCGCGGCAGTGCGCGCATCGATGGGTGAACCGGTTCCGTGCCGAGGGGCTGCGAGGGCTGACGGATCGGTCATCGCGGCCCCGGTCAGTACCGAGGCGAACGAGCCCGGAGCGGGAACGGGCCGTGCTGGAAGCGCGGGCCCAGTTGCGGGCGGGTCCTGCGCGGCTGGCTCCGGTGACAGGTGTTCCATCCCGTACGATCTCCCGGATCCTGCGCCGGCACGGGGCGCCGCCGTTGGCATGGTTGGACCCCGTCACCGGGGCCGTGATCCGGGCATCCCGGTCAACGGCGCACCGGTATGAGCACGAGCATCCGGGTGATCTGATCCACGTGGACGTGAAGAAGCTCGGGAGGATCCCGGACGGAGGCGGCTGGCGGGTCCACGGGCGCAGCGAGCAGGTCCGCGGCCGCGGGATCGGGTTCGATTACGTCCATGCCGCGGTCGATGACCACACCCGTCTCGCCTACGCGGAGATCCATCCCGATGAGAAAGGCGCGACCGCGGCCGGGTTCCTGACCCGCGCAGCGGCGTACTTCGCCGGGCGCGGGATCACCCGGATCGAGCGGGTCATCACGGACAACGCGTTCGCCTACCGGCACTCGACCGTGTTCAAGAACGCCGTCCAGGACCTGGGCGCGCGGCAGAAGTTCATCCGCCCGCACTGCCCCTGGCAGAACGGCAAGGTCGAGCGCTTCAACCGGACCCTCGCGACCGAGTGGGCCTACCGGCAACCCTTCACCAGCAACCAACACCGGGCCGACGCGCTTGACCCCTTCATCGAGCACTACAACACTGAACGAATCCACTCAAGCCACGGGCTCACGCCCGCGGCCCGAGTGTCACCAACGTCATGACCCAGTACAGCTAGCAGCGCGTGTTCAACACGTCGGTGGCGCAGGCGCTCGTGGTCATCTCCTCGGTCGTGGCCCTCGGCCTCCTCGTGTACCTGGTGTTCTCCTCGGGCGGCATCCAGGCGTACACGACGGGCCTCGCCAACCGGAGCGACTTCCTCTCCGGCAAGTCGTTCATCGGCCTCTCCTACATCCCCGTGCAGATCGCGATCGTCTACAACGTGCTCGCGCGCCGCCAGAGGGGCCTCGAGGGCTGGAACTGGGTCAACCTGGTCGCCGTCCTCGTGCTCGTGGTCTGCGCCGGATCCGCCGGCGGCCGCGGCCCGCTCATCATCGGCGTGTTCCTGCCGTTCCTGATCCTCAAGCAGATCGGCCCGAAGCCGTTCCGCTTCCGCAGCATCGCCCTCATCGGCGGCGTCACGGCCGTGGTCGCGATGGTCTACTCGATCGTCATCCGCGAGTCCACCTTCGACAACGGCCGCTCGCTCGACCGCCTCACGCAGGACCCGATCGGCGTGCTCCTCGACCGCCTCACCAGCGGCATCGAGACGCGCCCGTTCGACGTGCTCATCCGCCTCAACGAGGTGGCGTCGCTGCCCGACTTCGTCTACCAGTGGGGCGCCACGTACGCCGCGGTCCCCGCCTGGTTCGTGCCCCGCGGGCTCTGGGAGGACAAGCCGTTCGGCGGTGGCAACACGTGGTTCACGTCCACCTACGTGCCCCGGTTCTACGGCGTCAACCGCGTCGAGACGAGCCTCTCGGCCATCGGCGAGGCGTTCTCGAACTTCGGCATCCTCGGGGTCGTCGCCGTCGGCGCGCTCCTCGGTCTCGTGGCCGGCCTCTTCATCCGCGCGCGCATGCGCCGCCGCGGGCTCCTCGGCGCGGCCATCGCGGTCGTCGTCACGCCGTACCTCTTCTCCCTCATCCGCGGCGACGCGTACCAGGGCATGTCGACGAGCATCGCGTCGCTCGTGATCCTCGTGGCCTTCTTCTGGATCTCCTCCACCCGCAAGCAGGTCACCGGCCCGGTCAGCGCGCCCGTGCCCCTGCCCGACGAGACCGCGCCGGCCGCCGTGCGCGAGCAGGCGCTCATCGGCGCCGGCGCCGCCGGGCTCGGTGCCGTCGGCGGATCCGCCTCCGTGCCGGCCGACGCCCGCCCCGCGATCGGCAACGGCCGCGCCTTCCCGGCCGGACGGCCGGCCGTGGACCGGATGTCCGACCGGTGACCGGCATCGACGACATCCTCCCCCCGGCCGACGGACCGGACGGCTCCGACGGATCACCCGACCGCCGCAGCCGCCGCGCGGGCCGCGACGGCCGCGACGGCCGAGCCGAACGCGACGCCTCCCGCACGCCTCGGCCGCTGTGGAAGCGCAAGCGCCTCTGGATCCCGGTCGGCGTCCTCGGCGTCGTCGTGATCGGCACCGCGGTCTCGGCCGCGCTGATCCTCCCCCGCGTCGACACCGTGCAGTCGGAGCTGCGCGACGCGCTCCCGCTCTCCGACCAGGTGCAGACGGCGCTCCTCGCGGGCGACATCGACACCGCGAAGGCCGGCGCCGCCGAGCTCCGCGACCACACCGCGAAGGCCGCGGAGGCCGCGGACGACGGCGTGCTCGGCGCGTACGAGTGGATCCCCTTCGTCGGCCCGAACCTGCACGCCGCGCGCGTGCTGGCCGCGACCAGCGACCGGCTCGCCACCGACGTCGTGACGCCCGCCACCGAGGTCTCCCTCTCCGCCTTCACGCCCGTGCTCGGCCGCATCGACCTCGACGGGATCCGCTCCCTCGGCCAGACCGTGCAGACCGCGAGCGACGGCCTGGCCGGCGCCCGCGCCGAGCTCGAGACCATCGACCGCGACAGCCTCTGGGCACAGGTGGCCGACGACGTCGACCTCATGGACGACACGCTCACGAGCACCGAGGAGACCGCGGGCACCTTCCGCGAGGTCACCGGCGTCCTGCCCGACCTCCTCGGCGCCGACGGCGCCCGCAACTACCTGCTGATGTTCCAGAACAACGCGGAGGTGCGCTCCACCGGCGGCAACCCGGCCGCGCTCGTGCTGCTGACCGTCGAGGACGGCACCGTGCGGATCGCGAAGCAGGCGTCGAGCAACGACTTCCCGCGGAACGTGCGGCAGGGCGACGTGCCCGACGAGACCGTGCGCCTCATCGAGCCGCGCTCGGACCGGTTCGAGCAGAACATCACGATGTTCCCCGACTTCCCCACATCGGGCGCCCTCGCCAAGTCGTACTGGGAGGCCAACATCGGCGACCGGGTCGACGGCGTGCTGTCGTTCGACCCCATCGCGCTGAGCTACCTGCTGGAGGCGACCGGCCCCATCACGCTCGCCACGGGCGACGAGCTGAACGCCGAGAACGCGGTGCCCACGCTCCTCGGCGCGGTCTACAGCCAGTACCCCGACTACCTGGCGCAGGACCGCTACTTCGCGAGCGCGGCCAGCACGATCTTCGCGAAGCTCGTCACCGACACCCCGCCCGTCGTCCCGCTGGTCACGGCGATCGACCGGGCCATCGACGAGAAGCGCCTCCTGCTGTGGAGCACGGTGCCGGAGGAGCAGACGCTCATCGAGGGCGGGCCGCTGAGCGGCGCGCTGCCGGACGACAACTCGGACGCGACCGCGATCGGCCTGTACTTCAACGACATCGGATCCGGATCCAAGATGAGCTACTACCTGCGCTCCGGATCCCGCGTCCAGGCGGAGACCTGCGGCGACACCACCACGTACACGGTGTCCGTCGACATGACGAGCATCGCCCCGGCGGACGCGGCCACGAGCCTGCCGCGTTACGTCACGGGCCTCGACGGCACGGCCAAGGGCCGCCAGTTCGACGACCTCCTCGTCTACGGCCCCGTCGGATCCACCGTCACGGGCTGGAAGACGGACGCCGACCTGACCACAGAGGAGGCCCGCGGCACCGACATGGGACGCGGCATGATCCGCATCCGCACCGAGCTCGCGCCGCAGGACACGAAGACGGTCGACGTCACGTTCACGATGCCGGCGTCCGACGCCCAGGGCCCGCTCGAGGTGCGGCACACGCCGCTCGTGCGTCCGCTCGAGTCCGAGATCACGCAGGTCCCCTGCTCGACGGGCGGCTGATCCGCCGCCCGCGCCACGGCACCGCGCCGCCCGCCCCGGATGGGGGCTTCGCGACCGTCACGCGTCCCCATAGGCTCGACGAGCCGCCGGGGGACGCACCCGCCCCCGCACGCCCGCACGCCGCCCCCGCGGATCCATCAGGCCGAGAGCACACGTTGACACCCAGCACCACCACCCCGCCCCGCCGGGCACACCGCGTCCGTCGATGGATCGTGCGCACCCTCCTGGCGCTCCTCGTGCTCCTCCTCGCCTGGCTCCTGGCCGGCATCCCGCTCTTCGTCTTCCCGCCGGCGAGCCAGCCGGACAAGGCCGACGTGATTTACGTCATCGGCCCGCCCAACCCCACGCGCCGCGACCTCGCGGCGAAGCTGGTGGACGAGGGCTACTCCGACACGGTCGTCTTCTCCGTCCCGCCCACGGGCCCGCAGTCGGCCGCCGAGCTCGCGGCCTGCCAGGGCGAGTTCCCCTACCCCGTCACGTGCGACACCCCGTCGCCGTTCACGACGCAGGGCGAGGCGCGATACCTCAAGGAGAAGTCCGAGGAGAACGGCTGGAAGAGCGCCATCGTCATCACCTGGACCCCGCACGTCACGCGCACGCAGCTGATCTTCTCGCGCTGCTTCACGGGCGACCTCATGGTGGTCGAGGACCCGGTGGACTTCAGCCTCCGCCAGTGGGTCTCCCAGTACACGTACCAGACCGGCGCCTTCGTCAAGGCGCTCGTCACGCCCGGCTGCTGACGCCCGTTCCCGACCCGATCGTCGTCGCGCGGACAGGCGATCAGCCGCACGGGGTTGAATGGTCGTCATGACCACCGCGATCGGCCCGACGACCGGCGACGACATCCACCTGATCTCCCTTAACGTGCGCATGCCCTGGCACGGCACCCGGGAGGGCGAGGCCGACCACTGGCCCGAGCGCCAGGAGGTGCTCACGCGCTTCCTGCAGCAGGAGCGGCCCACGGTGCTCGGCGTGCAGGAGGCGCTGTGGCCGCAGATCCAGGCGATCGAGAAGGCGCTGCCGCCGTCGTACCGCATGGTCGGGCAGGGCCGCGAGGGCGGCAGCCACGGCGAGCACGGCGCGATCTTCTACCAGGCGTCCCGTCTCACCCTCCTCGAGCACGACGTGATGTGGCTGTCCGACACCCCCGACGTGATCGGCAGCATGACGTGGGGCAACCCCATGCCGCGGATCCTCACCTGGGCCCGCTTCCAGGACGAGGCCACCGGCCACCCGCTCGTGGTGCTCGACACGCACCTCGACCACGACGTCGCCGAGGCACGCGACCGCGCCGCCGAGGCCATCGCCGAGCTCGTGCGCACGCGCTTCGCCGGGCTGCCGCTCGTGCTCATGGGCGACTTCAACGCGCCCGTCGACTCGTTCCCCTACGACGCCCTCACCCGCCGGGCCGGGCTCCGCGACTCCTGGCTCGACACGGCGCGCCAGGCGACGCCCGCGTTCGGCACGTTCCCCGACTACCGGCCGCCGGTCGTCGGCGCCCCCCGCATCGACTGGATCCTCGTGAGCGAGCGCGTGGACGTGCGCGCCGCCGCGGTCAACGACTTCACCTGGCGCGGCCGCATGATGAGCGACCACCTTCCGGTGCAGGCGCTCGTGCGCCTGAGCTGACGACGCCGGGCTGACGCGGCGGGTCGAGCTGACGCCGCCGGGCTGACGCGGCCGATGGGCTGACGCCGGCCGTCACGCGTCCGTCGCCGCCCCGCGCGCCTCGTAGCCTGGGGGGATGACCACCGCACCGAAGGTATTCGCCATCCACGAGAACTCCGAGTGGTTCGGGCCGTTCGCCGCCGCCCTCGACGCGCGCGGCGTCCCGTACGAGGAGTGGCTCCTCACCGACGGCGTGCTCGAGATCGACGAGGCACCGCCCGAGGGGATCTTCTGGTCGCGGATCAGCGCGTCGGCCCACACGCGCGACCACGCGCTCTCCAAGGACTACACGCGCGCCCTCATGTCGTGGCTGGAGGCGCACGGCCGCCGGACGGTCAACGGCCGCCGGACCATCGAGATCGAGGTGAGCAAGGTCGACCAGCTGACGGCGCTCCGCGCGGCGGGCATCGAGGTGCCGCGCACGCGCGCCGTGGTCGGCAGCCACCGCATCGTCGAGGCGGCGCGCGGACTGCCGACGCCCTTCATCACGAAGCACAACCAGGGCGGCAAGGGCCTCGGCGTCCGCAGGTTCGACAGCGTCGAGGAGCTTGCCGCCTACGTCGACGGGCCGGACTTCGAGGAGCCGCAGGACGGGATCACGCTGCTGCAGGAGTACCTGGAGGCGGCGACGCCGCGGGTGACGCGCGTGGAGATCGTCGGCGGGCGGTTCGTCTACGCGATCCAGGCCGACACCGCGCGCGGCGGCTACCAGCTCTGCCCGGCGGACGCCTGCGCGATCGACCCGGCGACCGGCGCGCTCGTGATGCCGCCCGGCGCCACCATCGCGCAGCAGCCGGGCGACACGATCTTCTCGCTGCGGGAGGACATCACCACGGAGCACCCGCTGGTGGAGCGGTACGTCGCGTTCCTCGCGGGGCTCGGGATCGAGGTGGCCGGCATCGAGTTCATCGAGACCGCGGACGGCCGGCTCGTGACGTACGACGTGAACACCAACACGAACTACAACGCCGGCGTCGAGGCGGTCGCGCCGGCATCGGGTCCGGGCGCGGTGGCGGAGCTGCTGGAGCGCGTGCTGCGGGAGGCCTACCCGGAGGAATAATCGGTCGAGGTGTCCATGCGCTCTCCGCGCGCCAACATCGGTGTCGAGAGACGCGAAACTAAGCACGCGCGGTTGACTCAGCGCCGCAGCCGCACAAATGCCCCGCGGGTCAGTGGATGCGACATATGCGCCTGCGTGCAGCAGCCGGCTGCCGCATGTGCTCTGCGAACCCACACGCGACCATCGGATTCCCTCGGATCGAAGGACGATCAAGAGATACGGGTCGGAGCCCGCCTGAAGCTAGACAAAGCGGCGATCAGAATCGCAAGTAGCGCCATTGAAGCGACTAGGGCACCGACTAGTGTGCCAGCTGCCGGGTTGCCCGACAATGCCACGGCATTCGCGCCCAGCGCGAGACCGGCAGCAACGCCCCACTGTTGTGAGGCGGTAAGGATACCGGCGGAAGCGCCGTGTTCCCCCTTTGAGAGGTTCCGGGAGCCCGCAACCGTTGCGACAACACCGCACAAGACGAGGCCAAACCCGGTGAGACTCGTACCCACGAGCACCTGAATGACTGTCGCCGTAGAGGCGCTTGGTCGCATGCACAGAATCAACAACCCGAACAGCATGGCGCTGAATCCAACACACACAGTGAACTTCACACCAACGCGCCTAACGAGCGCCGGCGCCGCATAGGCACCAGCCGCAGCCGCCAGGGCATCCGGAAGCAACGCCACGCCGGTGCCGAGCTCGGACCAGCCCAAGACGTTCTGCATGTAGAGAGAAGAGAAGTAGACCATCGACCCGCCCGCCGCCGGGGCCACGAAGCTCAGCAACATGCCGATCTTTACGTCCCGCCGCCTCAATAGCCCTCGAGGAGCAAGAGGATTTCGGCTCCGCTGCTGCTGGAAGATCAGCAGGACACCGCTCGCCGCGGCAAGAACTGCCGCCCAGATGGCGACACGGGCATCTCCCAACGCGTCAGCGGTCATTCCGAAAGCGGAGGCGATCGATACTCCAGTCAGAGCGAAGAGGCTCGCGCCCAGCACATCGACCTGCCGCGCACCCGAGGTCACCTGCGGCAAAGCGAAGAGCGAAGATGCCAACAAGATGCAGGCTGTGACCGCACAGGACACGAACACGCTCCGCCACCCGAAGAGCTGGGTGAACACCCCGCCCGAGATGACACCACCAGCGAATCCCACCGACGCTGCTGCTCCCCAAAGAGCTAACCAGCGGTCACGAGCCGGACCGTCGCCGAGGCTCGTTAGGAGCGTGAGCGCTGCAGGAGTCAGAAACGCCGCGGATGCACCCTGGAGCACCCGTATGGCGATGAGCGACCATATGTCTGGCGTCATCGCCGCCACGCCGCTCGTAACGGAGAAGCAGAGAAGCCCTCCTATGACGACGGATCTAGCGCCCAACCTCTCCGCCGCACACCCTCCCAAGAACAAGAGCGACGCGAAGCCGATCGCGTAAGCCGACAGCACCCACTGCGTCACCGGTGCCGCGGTGCCGAAGTCGTCCTGCAAGTCCGGCACCGCGACGTTGACTATCGAGAACTCGACCGCGACAAGGAACTGGATCGCACACAAGAGCCATGGCGCCGATCGCGAAGCCCTCGATGCCCGCAATATCATCGAACGCCGTCCGAGAAGAGTGGTAGATGTGCGAGTGCCACGACGTCATCCCGATGGTCGCCCTCGGTAGCGACCGC
This sequence comes from Clavibacter sepedonicus, assembly GCF_000069225.1. GTDB lineage: Bacteria > Actinomycetota > Actinomycetes > Actinomycetales > Microbacteriaceae > Clavibacter > Clavibacter sepedonicus. The sequence goes on from NC_010407.1 coordinate 2,415,129, forward strand.
AAGCACCTGTGAGACGGTCGCGTTGGCGGAACATGCCAGCGCCCGCATGGCCCCGAGGGTCGCGCCACTGCTTATCACCTCATCGACGATCGCCACTCTCTTGCCGGCTAGCAACACCTGGTCCTCATCATCAACCAGGAGCACTTGGTCACCATCGGTCCCTATCGAGCGCACAAACTGCCGCAACGGGTGCTCCATGTTGGGCCGCCATTTCTTGCGAGCAAGTACATACGGGAGACCGAGTCGGCGGGCGATGACATGGCCCAGCAGAATGCCGCCACTCTCGCCCACGAGCAGAACTTCGACATCCGACCGCATCTCGCCCGCAAGTATCGACGCGCAATGCTCAGTGAGCTCGACGTCGCCATACAGTTTCAGATATGCCACACGAATCCCGCTGGGAAGCGGAACCGCTGGCAGCGTCCTTGAAACACCCGCGAAATCCACGTCCACGCCGCTCACCGGCCCACCCTTTCCCCGTCCGCCGCTCCCGCCGCTTCCAGCAATGGCAGGAACCGGTCCGCACGCGCCACCCGATCCGGAAATACGGAGCTTCCTAGGACAAACGAGTCGGCACCCGCGTCGACGAGTTTGCCGATGGTGATCGAACTGACTGCCCCATCGACTTCGACTGATTCCACTGAAGACTTTCCGCGGAACTCTGCCGCCATACGAACAGTATCAAGAGCCTCGCGCCTGAACGGGCGGCCCGCGCCGCCGGGCGTCACGGCCATCACCACTAACCTCTGAGGGCGGACAATGTCGATAAGCCAGTCCCTCGGGGATTCCGATGCGTCGAGCACGAGCCCGACCTCCGTACCGCCGACCGTAGCGGCGCGTAGAACTTCGAGCGCCTCGGGAGTCACATGACGCTGATGTACAAGGATCGCTTGAGCGCCACGATCCACGAGCTTTGGGACCAGCAAAGAGGGCTCGGCGACCATGACGTGGACGTCGACCGGCATTCGCAGGTCATCGCTGAGGTCCCGGATGCTCTCGGGAGCCATGCCGAGATTACCGAAAGACGGGTCAATGATGTCTATGTGCAGTCGACTGACGCCGAGCGATCTGATCGCGGTCAATTCTCTCCAGAGATGCGTCTGGTTGATGCAGACGACGGAGACGGAAAATGTCAATTGCGTTTCGCTCACGAGACTGCTTCCTCGTTCGCATCAATTCTGGACCGCCTTCGGAGCACCGCGCAGAGCTCAGGCCCCAACCAATCGGCGAACGCGAAGGTCTGCACACCCCTCACACGCGGCGCGCCGCAGGTATCCCATGCAACGAGCCCGGCGAGGTGACCTGCTGCGACCATGGCGCGTATGCGAGACATGCCGAGGGGAGTAAGCCGGAGATGTGCCGCCACCGCGGTGACACGAGAAGCGCCGAGCGTGCGTACGGCGGAAACCGCCTGGTCGAGAGTTCCTGCACTGCAGACCAGGTCGTCGATGATGATCACTTCACGGCCCTTGAGCGCACCTGCCTGCTCCGTGAGGCTGAGAGCCACATCCGTCGCACCCTTCCGCTGCTTGTCAGCACGCGCATGCTGGAGACCAAGGCGTGCAGCGATGTTGCGCACTAGATCCGCCGCCCCATGGTCGGGGGCGACGAGCACCGGATCAGCAATCTGCATCGACTCGATGCACCATACGAAGAAATTCGTCGCGTAGAGCTGCTCGATCGCCAGTGGCTTGTAGGCCTCGCTTACCAGAGCCACGGACCCCGATTGCGCTGCAATGACGCAGTCCGCCCCCGCAGCGCCTATTAAGTCGGCTAGGAGCTGTGTCGTCGACACGCGTCCCCCGATTGCCGCCGCTCGCTCCTCACGGGAGTACGCCAGGTGCGGTGCGAACACAGTGATCCGAGCCACTCCAGCAACGCGGTACATGCGTATCGAAGCGAGGAGCGCGAAGACCGCGTCATTCAATGCCACAGGATCCGTGGACAACGACTGCAGCAGCAGCACATCTTCGACCAGGGTGCCTTGCGGTAACGCGACGCAAATCTCGCCGTCCGGGAATACCTCATCGATGGATCGGTGCACGGTGACAGGGGCGTTCATCGAGGCCACTATCTTCTCCAGGGCGGTGGGATGATCTCTTTCGAATGCCGCGCATGAAGCTACAATCACTTCCCACCCCCGCTCTGAAAAGCGAACTGTTCCACTTCGAGCCCGATCGCCTCGCGGAGGTCGTCGCCCTCATAGGAATGCCGCGCGATACCGGAGAGCTCCGGTATGGCATTCATGGCTATGGTCCTGCGGAACTTGATGAATAGGGGGATGTCGGAGGCTCCATCACCGACCACCACCACCTCTTCCGAGGCGACGCCCAAATCCAATCGGATAGCGTCGACAGCACCTGGCTTGTCGCCTGGCCCCATGATCTTCAGCCCATACTGAGAAGCGCGAACATAGTCGAATGACGCGAACAGGGTGGCGAACTCCAGCGGAGCCATCGTCACCAGGCATGTGACGATGTCCATCGATACCAGGTCGGACAGCACCCGTGTCATCGAGCCGATGCGAGGAGCACGTGCGGCTGCTTCGCGACAGGCCTCCTCGAAGCGGTCACCCCAGAGAGCGAGCGCAGAGACGGAAAATTGGAGGCTGTCCAGCAGGCCCGCGTCATATTGACTCTCGAGCGACCGAATCTCAGCCAGCACATCTGCGACTACTGAAATCTCACGCGCGGCGGTCGTGCCCGGCATGAGCGTTCCGTCGAGGTCGAACACTACGAGTCGTGTGATCGCGCCGCTCACTGCACCATCGCCGCTCGCGCCGCACGGGACTGGAACAGATGAGGCGGCGTGACTGAACCCAGAAGCTCATCGAGCAGGGCATCGGGATCCTCATCGAGGCGTAGATGCTGGATGTGTTCCCGGTGCATGAACCCCTGCTCCACCCCATGGGCGAGAAATGCGAAGAGTGGATCGTAGTAGCGCAGGGTGTTCACGAACCCGATGGGCTTGGCGTGCATCCCGAGTTGCGACCAGGTCGCGACTTCGAATACCTCCTCAGAAGTACCGAGGCCGCCGGGTAGAGCTACGAATGCGTCGGCAAGCCGAGCCATCATCGCCTTCCGTTCGTGCATGTCGGCGACCACGTCGCAACTCAGTAAGGCCCCTGTGGCACACCTCGAAACGCACGAGACTGTCGGGAATCACTCCCACGACCGTCCCACCCAGCGATATCACCTCGTCGGCGATGGTGCCCATGAGGCCGGTTGACGCGCCGCCGTAGACAAGGCTCATTCCGCGCTCCACCAGAGCCCTGCCCAGCTCGCGTGCGGCCCGCTCGTATAGGGGCGAGGCGCCGGATGACGCTCCGCAGAACACTGCAATGGACTTCATTTGCGCCTCTCCGTAGTCATACGTAGTACTCAGCAGGGAGGAGACTAGCCCTACACTGAGGGGTGCGCAACGCTGGAGCTGCCGAGCCACGCCCGCACGGAGGGCGCACTACCCTCGAAGGGACCATGTGAACTCCACGGACGAATACCTCCCCAGGAAGCGGGTTTCGAGCCACGACGTTGCCAGAGTTGCTGAGGTGTCACAAACCACGGTGTCCCTGGTGTTCTCTGGCAAGGCGAATGGCCGGGTCTCGGATCGGACACGGGAGCGCGTGCTGGATGCAGCCGACAGACTCGGCTACTCCCCCCAACACCGCAGCCCGCGAGCTACGCGTCGGCTACTCGAAGACCGTCGCGCTCCTCACCCCCGTCTTGGGGAACAGCTTCTTTGCCGCTGTCCATGATTCCCTCGCCCGCTCCGCGAGGATCGAGGACGTAAACGTGATCATTTATCCGCTTGCGGCCGATGACGTCTCCGCCCTCCCGCCCTTTAACCGAACTGTGGATGGCATCATCGGCTGCTCACTGGATTGGGACGAGGTCCAAGCCACCGCGCAGCGAATACCCACGGTGCTCCTTGATGCCGACCCCTCGGGGCCGGTTCCCACAGTGAATGCCGATGTCTCCGCTGGCGCGCGTGAGCTGGCGCTTCATCTGGTGAGCCGCCCGGAACGCCCCATCATCCACTTGGCGGCCGACCTGTCCTCGTGGACGTTCGAGAGTCGCGGCTCTGCGATGCGTGCCGTTCTTGAAGGCACAGGGCTCCACTACTCGATCATCCGCACGCCGGCTACCGTCGGTGCTGCCAGGGCGCAGGCGCTGCGCGTCTTCGGTCAGCGCACCATGCCACTCACCCTCGTCTGCGACACGGACGACATGGCGCTCGGGGTGTACCTCGCCGCAGCCTCACTCGGCCTGGGCATCCCCGCCGAAGTCTCCATAGCGAGCTTTGACGATCGAGAGATAGACAAGTGGCTGGTTCCTGGGCTCACGAGCGTCAGGATTGAGGCCGAGGTGCTCGGTTCTACTGCGATGTCGCTGCTGCGCAGCTGGTGGCACGATGGCAGGCCTCCAGCTTCACGGATTATCCCCGCGACTCTGCAACTGAGAGGTTCTGTGGCCTGACGCACAGGCTGTCAAATGGGCGGGTGATCCACGAGACGGCTGGCCAAGTTGCCGCTTGCCAAGCAGATCGCGCCCCAGAAGCTTCGCAGAGAATGCCCCCCTTCCCGCCTCGAAGCGGAGCGCCCGGCGTCGTCAGGCCGCCGGGCCGCCGTCCTCGGGCGCGACGGCCGAGGTGGCCGCGCCCTGGTCCTCGGCGATGCGCGTGTGGTGGTGGATGACCTCGGCGACAATGAAGTTCAGGAATTTCTCCGCGAAGGCCGGGTCGAGCTTCGACTCCTCGGCGAGCGCGCGGAGGCGGAGGATCTGACGGCGCTCGCGCTCGGGATCCGCCGCGGGCAGCCCGTGCGCGGCCTTCAACCGGCCGACCGACTGCGTGAACTTGAACCGCTCGGCGAGCAGGTGCACGAGGGCGGCGTCGATGTTGTCGATGCTCCCGCGGATCTCCCCCAGCTCCTCGAGGGCGGCACGGGCGTCGTCGTCGAGGGGCGCCCCTGCGGGGCCGGTGTTCTCAGGCATGCGATGACCCTACCCATCCGCGCCTGGACGACGGAGGCGGGCGTCCCCGATGGGGACGCCCGCCTCTGCTCGCTCGGGTGGATCAGTCGACGATGGTGACCTTCACGTCGATGTTGCCGCGCGTGGCGTTGGAGTACGGGCAGACCTGGTGGGCCGCGTCCGCGATCTCCTGGCGGCGCTCGGGCGCCACGTTGGGGAGGTAGACGTCGAGCTCGACCGCGAGGCCGAAGCCGCCCTGGCCGTTGTCGCCGATGGAGACGCTGGCGGAGACGCCGGCGTCCTTCGTGTCGACGCCGGCGTTCTTGCCGACGAGGTGGGTGGCGCCGAGGAAGCAGGCGCTGTACCCGGCGGCGAAGAGCTGCTCGGGGTTCGTGCCCTCGCCCGAGCCGCCCATCTCCTTGGGGGGACGGGTATCGAAGTCGATGCGGTCGTCCTCGCTGCGGACGTGTCCGTCGCGTCCTCCGCCGGAGGCGTGCGCGATAGCGGTGTAGATGGGTTCCATGCATCCATCAGACCACGACGGGGCTGGGAGCGCGCGCCGCCCGCGGTGGACGTTCGCGGCACGGACGGTGGATCGCGGGCGAACGCGGCGGATGCATCGTGCGCGGCCCGGCCGGCCGCCCGGGCGCGTCGCGGCGGCTCCTCCGGGCGCGTCGTGGCGGCCCGCCAGCGGTCAGGGCAGCAGGCCCGAGCGGTAGCCCCACACGACGGTCTGCAGGCGGTCGCGGGTGCCGAGCTTCGTCATGATCCGCGTGAGGTGCGACTTCACGGTGCTGGTCTCGATCACGAGCCGGCCGCCGATCTCGTCGTTGGAGAGGCCGTCGCCGAGGAGCCGCACGATGTCCTGCTCGCGCGGCGTGAGGACCTCGACGCCGGGGTGCACGGCGGACGCGACCCGGCGTCGCGTGAACTCGTCCATCACACGGCGGGTGGTCACGCCGTCGAGGGCGGCGCGGCCCTCGGCGAGCGCGCGCACGGCCTGGATGAACTCCTCGGGCTCCGCGTCCTTGAGCACGAAGCCGCGCGCGCCCGCCTCGAGCGCGCCGAAGACGTACTCGTCGAGGTCGAAGGTGGTGGCGACCAGGACGGCGGGGCCCTGCGGATCGTCGCCGGGCGCGCGCGCCGGGGTGTCCGCCTTCGCGTCCGCATGCGCATCCGCTCCGGTGATCGCGCGGGTCGCCTCGATGCCGTCGCCGCCGGGCATCCGCACGTCCATCACCACGACGTCGGGCGCGAGGCGGCGCACGAGCTCCACCGCCTCGCGGCCGCCCGACGCCTCGCCGACCACCTCGATGCCGCCGGCCGTCTCGAGCACGACGCGGAAGCCGGCGCGGACGATGGACTGGTCGTCGACCAGCACCACGCGGATCACGCGTCGGCCCCCTGCGCCGATGCGGGCCCGGCCGGCACGGGCGCCGTCGGGACGGGCGCGGCCGGGACGGGCGCGGCCGGGACGGGCTCGACCGGCAGCTCGAGGCGCACGCGCCAGGTGCCGGATGCGGTGGGGCCCGCCTCCAGGCGGCCGCCGACGAGCGCGGCCCGCTCGCGCATCCCGACCAGGCCGTAGCCGGGCGCCGTCGCCTGTGCCGCAGCGGGCAGCGCGTTCTCGATGGTGAGCGCGATGCGCGCGGGGCCGGCCTCGGTGGTGAGGGTCACGGCGGATCCGGGCGCGTGCCGCCGGGCGTTCGCGAGCGCCTCCTGCACGGTGCGGTACGCGGTGACGTCGGCGAGCGGCGCGAGCGCGGGCGCGTCGCCGGTCGCGCGCTCCTCGACCTCGGTGCCCGACGTGCGGGCCGCCGCCACGAGGCCCGGGAGGTCGGCGAGGCCGGGCACGGGGGCGGTGCCCGCGTCGCCGCCGCCCTCGCCGTCGGACGTCTGGCGGAGGATCCCGACGATGGAGCGCAGCGCGTCGAGCGTCTCGCGGCCCTGGACGCGGATCCCCCGCAGCGACTCGCGGGCGCGCTCGGGATCGAGGTCCACGAGGCGCTCGGCGGCGCCCGCCTGCACGACGAGCGCCGTGAGGTGGTGCGCGGCCACGTCGTGCAGCTCGCGCGCCATGCGGGTGCGCTCGGCGGCGACCGCGGCGCGGGTGAGCGCCGCCTGGTGCTCCACGGTCTCGACGGCGCGCGCGAGCACGTCGCGGTCGTGCCGGCGGCGGAGCGCGACCCAGGAGCCGACGGCGGCGCTCGCGACGGCGATGAGGATCCCGCTGGCGAGGAGCGACGCCGCCTCCACCAGGCTGGGGAGGCCGAGGGGCACGCGGACCACCCCGGGCATGAGCTCCGCGCGCAGCCAGGCGGTGGCGGCCAGGACGGCGCCGACCGCCTCGATCCCGAGGGCCGCGGCGACGATCCTCGCGGCCGGCCCCACCGGCAGCCGCACGCCGACCGTGTACGCGGCGACCACGGGGGCGGCCGCCCAGAAGACGAAGCCGGGCGGCAGCGCCGCCACGAGCCCGGCCTGCAGCACCGAGACCGCGAGGAGCACGGCGCGCGGGTGGCGGCGGCGCGCGGCGAGGGGTGCGCACTGGGCGACCGCGAGGATCCCGACGACCCAGCCCTGCGCCGGCGACGTCGAGCGGGCCGTGCCGTCCGCCCACGCGAGCGCCAGGAGCACGACGAGGAGCCCGAGCGTGACTGCGGCCCAGGCGACCGCGGCGACCGCGTCGCGCCCGGCGTCGGTGCGGATCCCGAGCCGTTCGAGGCCGCGCCGCACGCGGTCGCCGAGGGCGAGGCCCGGGCGGGCGGATGCGGGCGGGACGGGCGCGCCGCCGCCCGCGGCGGGCGCGGGTGTCGGGTCGGTCACGCTCCGAGCATGCCAGGCACGGCGCCCGTCGCGGCCCGGCATCAGTAGCTCACGCTCGGCGCGAGCAGCCGGAACCCGACCGCGAAGGCGGCGACGGCGACCAGCGCGAGGACGACGAGGATCCGGCCGGCGACGACCCAGGCCCCGCGCCGGGTGCGCACGGCCTGCCGGGCGGCGAGCGCGGCGGGGATCACCGCGAGGGCGCCGAGGACCTGCAGCACCTGCAGGGTGCGGAGCGTGGCGGCGGACACGTCGACGAGCGCCAGCAGGGTCACGGCCTGCCCGATGCGCGAGAGCAGGTGGGCGCGGCTGCGGCGGGGTCGGGGCGCGGCCGTGACGGCGGTGTCGGCGCGGGCGGCCCGGCGTCGGCCGATCCCGGCGATCGCGGTGGCAGGCCACGCGACGACCGAGACGAGGAGCACGGCGACGGCGACGAGCAGCAGGGGCATCGCCACGGACGCGACCTGCCACGGCTCGGCCCGCAGCAGCGTGAAGGACGCGCCCCAGGAGATCGCGTCGACCGGCCCGCCGTCGGCGGAGGCGCGGGTCGCGAGCACGGCGTCGCCGCCCACCTCGCGCCACAGGTCGTCGCCCGCCTTCTCGTAGACGCCCGTCGTGACGCCGAGCGGCTTCGGCGTGACGGCGATGGTGCCGTCGGCGCGCGGGACGATCTCGGTCTGGCCGCTGAGGTTCAGGAGCGCGCCCGGGTTGGAGAAAGGCGAGCGGGAGGAGAGCCACGTGCCGGCGAGCGCGGCGGCGGCCTCGGGATCGCCCGCGGGCGCGGCGGATGCGGCGCTGCCGTCGGCCGCGGCGTCGTGCGCGCGGAGGTACCGGTCGGCGAAGCCTTGCAGCACGGTCGTCCGCAGCTCGAGGGTGTCGACGGCGTCGCGGCCGTTGCCGTTGAAGGTCACGAAGATGCCGGCGTCGCTGTCCGGGAACATGCGCATCGCCGTGTGGAAGACGTTGGTGTCGCCGTCGTGGCCGAACGCGGGGACGCCGGGCGTGCTGTCGTCGAAGAAGGCGAGGTCCATGCGCTGGCCGGCGGCGAGGCTGCCGAGCTGGTCGGCGCCGAGGGCGGGGCGGTGCATCTCGTCGAGGGTGGCCGGATCCAGCAGCGCCTGGTCGGCGGGCAGGTCGCCGAGGTGGCCGAGCATGAAGCGGGCCATGTCGGATGCGGTGGCCGAGAGCGCGCCGGCCGGTGCCGCGTTCACGACCTCGACCGGGTACGCCGGTTGCGTGTCGTCGGGGTAGCCCTTCGCGAGGCGTGCCGCGAGGTCGTCGGGCAGCGGCTGCGCGAACGACGACGAGGCCATGCCGGCGCGGTCGAGCACCTCCTGCTGCACGAGGTCGACGAACGGCTTCCCCGCGACGCGCTCGGCGACGTAGCCGGCGAGGCTCGCGCCATAGTTCGAGTATGCGGGCGTGGTGCCGGGCACGAAGACCTGCGCCGGCGGATCCGTCCTCATCACGTCGCCGAGGTCGCGCTCGCTGCCGGGCAGGCCGATGAGGCCCGTGATGACCTCCTCGAACCCGGCCGTGTGGGTGAGGAGGTGGCGCAGCGTCACGGCGCCCTTCGGGGTGTCGAGGTCGAAGTCGAGGTACTGCTGCACGTCGGCGTCGAGGTCGAGTCGGCCCTCCTCGACGAGCTGCATGACGGCGGTGGCGGAGACCACCTTGCTCACGGATCCGACACGGAACAGGGTGTCGTCGGGATCCACCGGGCGGGCGGGCGAGCCCTCGGTGCCGGTGTCGGCGAGGCCGTAGCCGCGGGAGGTGAGGACCTGGCCGTCCGCGACGACCGAGACGGCGGCGCCGGGGATCCCGGTCGTCTGGAGCGCCGAGCCGACGACGCCGTCGAGCCAGGTGTCGACGTCCGCCCGCGTGAGGTCGTGGCCGCCGGGCTGGTGCTGCGGCGGGGCCGGGGGCGGGGGATCCGCGGGGGTCGCGGAGGTGGCGGCGCCCGCGGCGAGCGGGAGGGCGACGGCCAGGGCGAGCGCGCCCACGGTCGCGGCGAGGCGCCGGGAGCGGCGGCCGCGGGTCGGGGCGGCGGGGGTGGAGCGGGGTGTCGTGTCCATGCCCGCAACGCTCCCGGCTGGGCCGCTCGCGCACAGGGCGCGGGAGTCGGCACCCGGGTTGCGGCTCGAGTCGCAGGCGCGAGGCGACGGGGGGGCGGGCGACGGGCGCGGGCGTCGGGCGCAGGTCTCGGGCGCAGGTCTCGGTCGCGGGCCTCGGGCGCAGGTCTCGGTCGCAGGTCTCGGGCGTCAGCGCTCAGGTGGGCCGCAGGCGTCGGGCTTCAGGCGTCCGCGACGAGCTCGACCTTGAACCGCTCGCCGTCCTCGAGGAAGGCGGCGTGGTGGTCGGGCCCGCCGGCGTGGGGGTGCCAGTCGGCGTAGAGGCGCGCCCAGCCGTGGTCGGGCGCCGCCGCCCAGAGCCGGTCGACGTCGGCGGCGGATCCCGCGTGGAACGCGAGGTGACTGAGGCCCGCGGCGCGCCGGTCGTGCGGGGCGTCGCGCGGGGCCCGGGCGATCACGATGTAGGCGTCGCCAAGGCGGAGGCTCCGGCCGTCGGCCCAGCTGACGTCCTCCGCGTAGCCGAGCTCGCCGAGGATCCAGCCCCAGGAGGCCAGCGCCGCATCGAGGTCGCGCACCTGCAGCTCCACATGGTGGAGGGATCCGCGGGCCGTCACGCGGGGCGGCGTCGCGCGACGGCGTGCTGCGCGAGGAACGCGCCCGACTTCAGCGTCAGCCGCGGCTCGGCCCGGCGCAGGAGCCGGGTCGCCGTCACGGGGTCGACCCCGCGCGCCGGGTCCGCCTCCGTGAGCGTCCGCTCCGCCCACTCCAGCGCGGCGAGCGGCGGCTGCCCGCTCCGAGCGGCGGGCCCGCCGAAGACCGCGTGCAGCCGGGCGCGCGGATCCTCCCGGTCGCCGAACACCATGGCCGCCCACCTGCTCTGCATCGTGCGTCTCCCGTCGTCGCGTCGTCCCCTCCACGGTAGGGAGGAGGCCGCCGCGGTCGCGTCCGCCGCACGGGGGACGCTTCCCGCGCGTGGCGTTCCCGGACGCCGTATGGTGAGCCCGTCGCCCCGGATCGCCGGGGCCGAACGACGCGCCGCCGACGTCCGAACGTCACGTGCGCGAGCTGGTCCACGATGCACGCGCCGCTGCCTCCCCCGGCCCGGCGCGCCGCCCCGCAGGACCGGGCACGGCTTCCCGGCCGGTCCCGACGCTGCGTTCCGTCACACCGATGTGCACCTCCCGGAGGCACTCCATCTCCCACATCCGCTGCTACCCCGCCGTCGACGCCGCGCGCGTCCACGCCAGCGCGCCGCCACCGCCCGAGGACGCCGATCCCGGCAGCCGCAGCTACCTCGACTTCGCCGTGGTCGCCGAGCACGACGGCCCCCACGCCGTCGCCGTCACCTACGACCACTGCGCGCCCACCCCGCTGGCCCTCGGCTTCGCCCTCGACCGCGCGCAGACCCGCACCGTGCGCTACCCGCCGCTCGCCGCGGGCGCCACCCGGCGGACGCTCGTCCTCGACGTCGAGATGCGCCGCGGACCCGGCGTGATCCGCGTGGCCGAGGGCCCGGAGGACGCCCGGCTGCACGTGCACTCGCTCCGCGTCACGCGGATCCGCCCCGGCGAGGAGGCGGACGACATCATCGCCGCCCCGGCCGCGTCGGGCACGTTCGCGGTGGATGCGGACGCGGAGGCGGAGCCCGAGGCGGACGCCGCGTAGCCGCTCCCCTGCCGACGGCGGCGCACCGGGTCAGCTCGTGCCGTCGCGGCCGCCTCAGCTGGCGGGCGGCGTGCGGAACAGGACCGGTCGTCCCTCGTGCGCGGCGATGCGCGCGTCGAGTCCGGCCCGGACGGCGGGCCACTCGTCCGCGAGGATCGAGTGGACGGCGGCGTCGCGCCAGGTCCCGTCGGCGCGGAGCTGATCCCGGCGGCACACGCCCTCGAAGGTCGCGCCGAGCTTGAGGATGGCGGCGCGCGAGTGCGCGTTGCGGGCGTCGGCCTGCAGCTTGACCCGGCCGAACCCGGAGTCGAACGCGAGCCCGAGGAGCAGGCGCTTGGCCTCCGCGTTCACGACCGTGCCCCAGACGCGCGGGTCGTACGCGGTCCAGCCGAGGTGTGCGCGCTCGCGGCGCGTGTCGAGGTCGGTGAGGGTGGTGGTGCCGACGAGCTCGCCGTCGTGGGGGCCGCCGACGAGGATCACGGCGGTCGGCAGGTCGTCCCAGCGGAAGGTACCGCGGGCCCACGCGTCGAACTCGGCCGGGTCGGTGCGCAGGCCGGCCGGGCCGCCGCCGAAGCCGCCCGCGAACACGGCCGGGTGCGCGATGGCGGCGCGGAGGGCCGGGAGGTGATCCGGCGTGAGCGGGTCGAGACGCACGTGGGTGCCGACGAGGGAGGCGGGCGCGGGGACGGTGGCGGTCACCGGGCCAGCCTGGCAGACGTGCGGCCGGGACCCGCGGTGGTCGCGGGCCCCGGCCGGGCGGTGGATCCGGTCTAGGTGTACTGGGTCATGACGTTGGTGACACTCGGGCCGCGGGCGTGAGCCCGTGGCTTGAGTGGATTCGTTCAGTGTTGTAGTGCTCGATGAAGGGGTCAAGCGCGTCGGCGCGGTGTTGGTTGCTGGTGAAGGGTTGCCGGTAGGCCCACTCGGTCGCGAGGGTCCGGTTGAAGCGCTCGACCTTGCCGTTCTGCCAGGGGCAGTGCGGGCGGATGAACTTCTGCCGCGCGCCCAGGTCCTGGACGGCGTTCTTGAACGCGGTCGAGTGCCGGTAGGCGAACGCGTTGTCCGTGATGACCCGCTCGATCCGGGTGATCCCATGCCCGGCGAAGTACGCCGCTGCGCGGGTCAGGAACCCGGCCGCGGTCGCGCCTTTCTCATCGGGATGGATCTCCGCGTAGGCGAGACGGGTGTGGTCATCGACCGCGGCATGGACGTAATCGAACCCGATCCCGCGGCCGCGGACCTGCTCGCTGCGCCCGTGGACCCGCCAGCCGCCTCCGTCCGGGATCCTCCCGAGCTTCTTCACGTCCACGTGGATCAGATCACCCGGATGCTCGTGCTCATACCGGTGCGCCGTTGACCGGGATGCCCGGATCACGGCCCCGGTGACGGGGTCCAACCATGCCAACGGCGGCGCCCCGTGCCGGCGCAGGATGCGGGAGATCGTACGGGATGGAACACCTGTCACCGGCGCCAGCCGCGCAGGACCCGCCCGCAACTGGGCCCGCGCTTCCAGCACGGCCCGTTCCCGCTCCGGGCTCGTTCGCCTCGGTACTGACCGGGGCCGCGATGACCGATCCGTCAGCCCTCGCAGCCCCTCGGCACGGAACCGGTTCACCCATCGATGCGCGCACTGCCGCGACACCCCCAGCTCCCGCGCGACGTGCGCGACCGGCCGACGATCCTCCACCACCCGCCGCACGAGGAGAACCCTCCCGTGAACCGTCAGACGAGCATTACCGTGGGACATCGAGGCCTCCTGGCGATGGTTGAACTGAACAGCTCCATCAAGCCAGGAGGCCTCTTCACACGCCCCGAAGTGTCACCAACGTCATGGCCGAGTACAGCTAGCGCGGGTCGTCGGATCCGTCGTACGGCCCCCCGACGCTCTCGCCGTCCTCGCCGGGGAAGCGGCGCGACGAGCGGCGCACGACGCCGACCACCGCGACGGCGGCGGCCGCGAGGATCACGAGACCGATGAGCACGAAGACCCAGACCGGCGTGGTCTCCGCCGTCTCGGCGAGCGGCACGGTCTCGCCGGACTGCGCGTCCGAGGTGGGCGCGGGGGCGACGGACTCGGCGCCCTGCGTGGTCATGGTGCCCTCGGGCTCCGGGGTCGCGGTGGCCGCGCTGCCCGCCCACGCGTCGCCGCAGGCCGGGGCCGCGAGGATCGCCGGGGTGCCCGTGGTGTCGCCGGCCGGCGCGTAGGTGAAGGAGTAGGTGCCGTCGATGGGGTGGCTGTCGCTCGAGACCGCGCGCCAGGTGACCTGGTAGGTGCCCGCCGTGCCGAGCGCGATGCGCGTCGTGGCGGTGGATCCGTCGATCGTGACGCAGCCGTCCTCGTGGAAGGAGCTGTCCGAGGTGTTGACCACCTGGATCGCGAAGCCGGAGGCCTGCGCGTCGAGCGCGAGGAGCTCCTCGCTGAAGTCGAGCGAGACGGTGCCGGGCTCGTCCGTGACGGTGGCGTCGGCCGCGGGGGTGGATCCCACGAGCCGGTCGTGCGCGGACGCGGCGCCCGCCGGGATCAGCACCCCGCCGAGCACGAGCGCTGCGGCAGCAGCGGCGAGCGCGGCGCGACGGAGGGGGGACGGGGTGCGGGGGTGGTGCGGAGACGCCATGGGTCCATCATCCCCTGGGCGTCGCGCCGTGGGCGGGTGCGCGTCCGTGACGTCTCGCGCGCCCGTGTTGCGCCGAGCGCCGCGGCGCGATGGACTCGTCGGATGCACACCGCCCCGCAGGACGCCCCCGGCGACGGCACGGCGCGGTCCGCCGGCCTCACCGCCGACGAGATCGACCGGATCCGCCGCGACTTCCCCATCCTCGACACCGAAGTGAACGGCCACCCGCTCGTCTACCTCGACTCGGCCGCCACCTCCCAGAAGCCGCGCCAGGTGCTGGACGCGGAACGCGCCTACCTGGAGCTCCGCAACTCCGCCGTCCACCGCGGCGCGCACACGCTCGCGGCCCTCGCGACGGAGGAGTTCGAGGAGGCGCGGGAGAAGGTGGCGCGCTTCGTGGGCGTCGACGCGAGTGAGATCGTGTGGACCTCGAACGCGACCGAGGGGATCAACCTCGTCGCGTACGGCCTCGGGAGCGCGGCCGCGCCGGAGTCGGTCCGCGTGCGGGAGGGCGACGAGATCGTCGTCACGGAGTCGGAGCACCACGCGAACCTCATCCCGTGGCAGCAGCTCGCGCTCCGCACGGGCGCCGCGCTGCGCTTCATCCCGGTCGACGACGCGGGCGCGCTGCGGCTGGAGACGCTGGGTGACGTCATCACCGACCGCACGCGCGTCGTCGCGCTCGCGCACGTCTCCAACGTGCTGGGCGGCATCGCGCAGCTCGGCCCCGTGATCGCCCGGGCGCGGGAGGTGGGCGCGCTCGTCGTGCTCGACGCCTGCCAGTCCGTGCCGCACCTGCCCGTGGACCTGCGCGCGCTCGACGTCGACCTCGCCGTCTTCTCCGGCCACAAGATGCTCGCGCCGACCGGCATCGGGGTGCTCTACGGACGCCGCCGGGTGCTCGAGGCGCTGCCGCCGTTCCTCACGGGCGGGTCGATGATCACGACCGTGACGATGGAGGCGGCCGAGTTCCTGCCGCCGCCCCAGCGGTTCGAGGCCGGCACGCAGCGCATCTCGCAGGTCGTGGCGCTGGGCGTCGCGGTCGAGTACCTCGAGGCCGTCGGCATGGACCGGATCGCGGAGCACGGGCGGCGCATCGGCGCGCGGCTGGTGTCGGGTCTCTCCGGGATCCGGGGCGTGCGCGTGCTCGGGTCGGGCGCCGACGGTCACCGCGTCGGGCTGGCCGCCTTCGACCTGGCGGGCGTGCACGCGCACGACGTGGGGCAGATCCTCGACGACCGCGGCATCGCGGTGCGCGTCGGGCACCACTGCGCGCAACCGCTGCACCGCCGGCTCGGGCTCACCGCGTCCACGCGGGCGAGCGGGACCCTGCACACGACCGACGCCGAGATCGACCTGCTACTGCAGGGCGTCGAGGACGCGGCCGCGTTCTTCGGGGCCGGCCGATGAGCGCCCCAGCCTCCGGCGGTGGCGCGCTCTACCAGGAGCTGATCCTCGACCACTCGCGCACGCCCGAGGGCCAGGGCGATCCCACCGGCTGGCCGCTGCACGCGCACCAGGTGAACCCGACGTGCGGGGACGAGATCACGCTCGGCGTCCGCATCGAGGACGGCCGGGTCGCCGAGATCGCGTGGACGGGCCACGGCTGCGCGATCTCGCAGGCGTCGGCGTCGATGCTCGTCGGCGTGCTCGACGGCGTGGACCTCGACACGGCCCACGCGCGCGCCGCCGCGTTCCGCGAGGTCATGCGCAGCCGCGGTGCATCGCACCTCGACCCGGAGGAGTTCGGCGACGCCGTCGCGCTCGACGGGGTCTCCCGGTACATGGGCCGCGTCAAGTGCGCGATGCTGCCGTGGACGACGCTGGAGGAGGCGCTCCGCGCGGGCTGACGCGGCCGGTCCTCCCCGCCCGTCCCTCCTCGCGCGGGGCGGTGCAGAGTGGAGGGGCGGCGGCCGTGCGGGCCGGCGACCTACGACACGAGGAGGATCCGTGGCCCCCGACGACGACATGCCGAGCACCATCCGCCGCTCCCCCGAGCATGCGCAGGCCACCTGGTCGGCGGCGCACGCGGCGGCCGAGGAGCAGTACGGATCCGGCGAGCGCGCCGAGCGCACCGCCTTCGCCGCGCTCAAGCACGGCTTCGAGAAGGTCGGCGATCACTGGGAGCCCAAGGCGTCGGCGGGGCCGTCGGACGCGGGAGCCGAGGACCGCGGTGCGGGCACGGCGGGCGGGGTCGACGCGAACGCCTCGAAGGCGCACCTGACGGAGGTCGCGCGCCGCCTCGACGTCACCGGCCGCAGCCGCATGACGAAGGACGAGCTGGTGGACGGGATCCGGAAGGCGAACGACCGGGAGACCCGGCGGGCGCGCGAGCGCGACAGCTGAGGCGGGGCGGGCGGGGCGGGCGCCCCTAGGGGAGGTCGACGCGGAACAGCGCGCACTCCGTGTCGTAGTAGGCGCGCGTGCGGCCGAGGGGGCGCATCCCGATCCGTCGGCACACGGCCTGCGACGGCGCGTTGGCCGGGTTCGTCACCGCGAGCACGCGCGACAGCCCGCCCTCGGCCGCGTGCGCGAGCACCCGCTTCGCCGCCTCCGTCGCGACGCCGCGACCCCAGGCGTCCGGGTGCAGGTGCCAGCCGATCTCCGTCTCGCCGTCCTCGGGCGCGTCACGCGGGGCCGGGTCGTCGCCGGCGAGGGGCGCGGCCGACGCGGGCAGGTCCTTGAGCAGCAGGGTGCCGAGGAGCGCGCCGCCCTCGCGGTCCTCGATCGCCCAGATGCCGCGCACGGGGTGGTCGAGCGCGGCGTAGCGGGCGGCGCGGGAGGCGGCCTGAGCGGGATCCGTCTGCACCGCACCGGCGCCGATCCACCGCATCGCCTCGGGCCGCGAATGCAGGTCGAGGAGGAAGGGGGCGTCCGCGTCCGTGAAGCGGCGGAGGAGCAGGCGGTCGGTCGCGAGGTCGGGCATCGCCCCAGGCTAGGGGGCGACGTCGGTGGCTCCCCCTAGCGTGACGGCATGCCCGAGCCGGTGGATGCGTGGTGGGCGCGACGCCGCTGGTCGCGCGGCCTCGACGTGCCGTACCCGGTGGGCACCTACCGGGAGGCGTGGGCGTCGTTCCCCGTGCTCATCCGGCAGTACCACCCGGAGTTCAACCGCGGCATCACGCTCACGCAGGTGCCGCCCGCCGCGGACGTCCTCCTCACCTGGCAGTGCGACACGGGACACGTCTTCGTCGCGACGCCCGAGGAGCAGCGGCGGCGGCCGGGCCGCGGGCGCCGCCGCTCGTCGTGGTGCCCGGACTGCGCCGAGGCCGCGGCCCCGCGCACGCCCGTGCTGCCGATGGCAGATCAGGTGCGGTGGCCGGGGGCGTCGCCGCTCGTGGCGGGGCCCGTGGCGGGGGGATCCGCGGCGGGAGCGGCGGCATCCGCGGCGGCTGGAGGATCCGCGGCGGCCGGATCCCCGCGCCCGCGGAGGGGCGCGCGCGACGGCATGCCGTCCAGCCGCGGCACGGGTCGCGACCGCCGCGGGAAGGACGGCACCCCGAGCGCCGCCGCTCCGGCAGACGCGGATCACCCCGCATCCGCGGATCGGCCCGCCGCGCGCGTCGCCGCCCCGCCGCCCGCCCGCGCCCGCCGCTCCCCCGCCGTCTGCGCGAAGACCCCCGACCTCCCCGTCGGCGAGCCGTTCGCGAGCGCATGCGCGCCGCCGCCCGCATCCGCCGTCGAGGAGCGCCTGCGCCAGGACCTGGCCGCCCGCCTCGAGTGCATGTCCCCCCTCAACGCCGTGCGGCTCGCGCGCCCGTTCTTCGAGCACCTCGAGGCGTGGCCCGACATCCTGCTGCCCGAGCTGCGCGTCGCGATCGAGTACGACTCCACCGGCCGCCACGGCCTCGAGCACGTCGGCCGCCGCGAGGAGGCCGACCGGCGCAAGGATCGCGCGCTGCGGGCCGCCGGCTGGGAGGTGATCCGCATCCGTACCGGCAAGCTGCCGCCCCTCGGACCGTACGACCTGTGCGTCTCGGGCCTCACGCGCGGCACGGTCGACCAGCTCCTCGACCGGCTCCGCGAGATCCGCGGCCCGTTCCTGGTGGACGCCTACCTGCGCGAGGTGCCGCCGTCGGCCGCCGCCGGGTGACGCGCGTCCGCCCGCGTTAGCTGACCCGCAGTGCCAGCGCCTCGCTCCGCCAGCGGGCGAGCAGCTTCCACGGATCCGGCTGCCCCGCGGCGAGCGCGGCGACGTGCGCCCGCAGCTCGACGTCGAGGTCGAACCACTCCGTGCGGTCGAAGCGCTGCCGCGCGAACTGCGCGTGCCGTGCCCGCTCCACGGCCCGCCCGCCGCGCTCGAAGGCCAGGAGCTCGTCGTGACGGAGCGTGCCCAGGCGCTGCCGCGGGTTGGCGCTCGTGCCGATCTTCATCCGGTCGTCGAAGCGGATGTAGTAGACGACGTCGACCCGTGGCGGCGCGAGCTCGCCGTCCGGGTGGTCGCCGTGTCGCCACTCGCACACGGCGCACAGCCAGCCCGACGGGTACCGCACCCCGAGGCGGGATCCGCACGCCGGGCACGGCGACGGCAGCACGTCCTCGACGCCGTGCGCGCGCTCCGCCCTTGCGGCGGCCGCCACGAGGTGCGCGGCGCACAGCGGGACGGGCGCACCGCTCTCGACCGGCGCCGTGCACCCCTCGGCGCGGCAGCGCGCGGATCCGCTCGACGTCATCCCCCGACGCTAGGCGCGGGTGCCGACATCGGCAGCCTCATCGACCGGGCCGCAGAGCCTCAGCGCGCCGCCCGCACCACCACGGGCGCCTGATCGTCGAGGCCGCGGCGGAGCTCGACCGAGGTCCACGGCACGGGCGCGTCGGCGAAGATCGGCTCGAGCACCTCCCACATGATGCGGCGGTCGGGGCCGACGAAGTAGACGTCGTAGGAGTCGTCGCCGAACTCGTTGCCGTCGATGCAGCCGGCCTCGAGGAGCTGCAGGGCGTCGTCGCCCGCGATCTCGGTCGCGGCCAGCGACTCGAACGCCTCGTACGCGGTCGCCGCCTCGCCGGCCTCGAAGCGCAAGACGACCCAGTCGTCTGGTGCGTCCGGGCGGGTCCAGGGGCGCGCGGCCGCGACGATCGCCATGGTCAGGCCGGTGATGATCCCGCTGAGGATGAGCGCGCGGACCCGGGGCGTCATGCCCGCGCCCGTCCGGCGTCGACTGCTGCGCTCATGCGACCTCCCCGTCCCGGCGGCCGCCCGCGCGGGGCCGCTCGCCTCCCCAGTATCCCCGCCGGATCCGCGGATGTGACCGGTCGCCCGCGACTCTGGACCGGGAACGGTCCTGGTGGATACCGTGCCTCCGACGAGCAGGCGTCCCGCCCGCCCGGCCCATCAGCGCCGCAGAGGAGCTCCGTGTCCGACACGAGCACGCACGAGGAGCTCATCGCCGCGATGGCGACCGTCTTCGACCTGATGGACGCCGCCACGATCGCGGCATGGGACGGGCTGACGGGACTGCAGATCCAGCTCCTGCGCGTGGTCGCGACCGACATGCGCATCGACCGCCAGTCGCTCTCGGTCTGGACCCGCACGTCGCGCGCCGCCCTCGTGCCGAGCCTCGCGGCGCTGCTGCAGCGGCAGATCCTCGCCGAGCAGGTGGACGTCGAGGGCGCGCACCTCGTCGTCGGGACCTCGGGCCGCGAACTGCTCGAGCGCGTGCTCCGCGCCCGCACGGGATGGATCCGCGGGGCCTGCGCCGCCGCGCAGCCGCCCGTCGCCGAGGCGGACCTGCGGCACGCGATCGTCACGTTGCGTCGCGTCGCCGACGGCGCTTGACCGCACCCCGCCACGCGACCGCGGGTGACCGCCACCCCCTCGACCCCGCCACCACCCCGCCCCTAGGGTGGGGAAATGTCGAACCCCATCGAGGCCCAGGCACCCCCGCGATCCGAGCTGAAGCGCTCCATCACGGTCAAGCAGCTGTACTTCTACGTGGTCGGCGACGTCCTCGGATCCGGCATCTACGTGCTCGTCGGCCTCGTCGCCGCGGCCGTGGGCGGCGCGTTCTGGATGGCGTTCCTCGTCGGCGTCTCCATCGCGACCATCACCGGCCTCGCCTACGCGGAGCTCGTGACCAAGTACCCGCAGGCCGCCGGCGCCTCGCTCTACATCAACAAGGCGTTCAAGAGCCCGGTGCCCACGTTCTTCATCACCATCTGCATGCTCAGCGCCAACATGGCCGCCGTCGGTTCCCTCGCCGCCGGCTTCGTGCGCTACCTCAGCGACCTCATCGGCCTGCCCGAGTCCGCCATCTGGGCCACCACAGGCATCGCGGTCGCGTTCGTCGCGGTCATCACGCTCATCAACCTCATCGGCATCAGCGAGTCCGTCGTCGCGAACGTGATCATGACCTTCGTCGAGATCAGCGGCCTCATCATCGTCGTCGCCATCGGCGTGATCGCGCTGATCGAGGGCGTCGGCGACCCGGCCGTGCTGCTGCAGTTCCAGGTCGAGGGCGGCCCCGGATCCGCCGTGCTGGCCGTGCTCGCCGGCGTCTCGCTCGCCTTCTTCGCCATGACCGGGTTCGAGAACGCGGCGAACGTGGCCGAAGAGACCATCGACCCGTCGCGCGCGTTCCCCCGCGCCCTCATCGGCGGCATGATGACGGCCGGCGTCGTCTACGTGCTCGTCTCGATGGCCGCGGCTCTCGCCGTCCCGATCGACGCGCTGGCGGGCAACACGCTCCCCGAGGTCGTGCGCGCGGACCTCTTCGTCATCCCCGCGGCCGTGATGCTGGTGGTCTTCGGCCTCATCGCCATGGTCGCCATCAGCAACACGGCGCTCGTGACCGTGGTGGCCCAGTCGCGGATCCTGTTCGGCATGGCCCGCGAGAACGTCGTCCCGGCGGTCTTCGCGAAGGTGCACCCGGCCCGCCGCAGCCCCTACGTGGCGCTGATCTTCGGCGGCGCGGTGGTGGCCGGCCTCCTCATCATCGGCGCGGCGATCCGGTCCAGCCAGGCCAGCATCCCCGAGGACGAGCGGCTCGACATCGTCGACCGCCTCGCGACCATCACCGTCGTGTTCCTCCTCTTCATCTACGCGCTCGTGATCGTCGCGTGCCTGAAGCTCCGTGGCCACGACGAGCGGGACGACACGTACCGCGCGAACACGCCGCTGCTCGTCGTCGGGATCCTCGGCAACGTCGCCGTGCTGATCTACACGCTCGTCGACGACCCCGGCGCCCTGTTCTGGGTCGGCGGCCTGCTCGCGCTGGGGCTCGTGCTCTACCTCGCGCAACGCACGTTCGGCGCCAAGAAGCCGGACCTGGAGGCCGCCGCCGACGTCGCCGCGTCCGGCCCGACGGACAGGGAGGTCTGACCGTGCACGTCATCGTCACCACCGACGGATCCCAGGCGTCGCTGCAGGCAGCCCGCCAGTTCCAGGTCATCGCGGACTCCCGCGAGATCACCGAGGTCACCGTGCTCGCGGTCGTGAGCCCGTACGCGGCCGCGCCGTTCGCCAACGAGCTCGGCCCGCACCACGCCCCCGCGCAGACCGAGCTGAGCTACCGCAGGGACGCGGAGGCGGCCGTCGACGTGGTCGCCGAGGTCTTCGACGGCTGGGGCCCAGCCATCCACCGCGACGTGCGCAGCGGATCGCCCGCGACAGAGATCATCCGCGCCGCCGAGGAGCTATCCGCGGGAC
This sequence comes from Clavibacter sepedonicus, assembly GCF_000069225.1. Lineage (GTDB taxonomy): Bacteria > Actinomycetota > Actinomycetes > Actinomycetales > Microbacteriaceae > Clavibacter > Clavibacter sepedonicus. Next base: position 2,436,922 of record NC_010407.1, read on the forward strand.
TGGTCTCCATGGCGGCCGGCAGCCGCGGCCTCACGGCGACGATCCTGCTCGGCAGCACGGCCTCGCGCGTGCAGCACTCGGCACCGTGCCCGGTGCTGATCTGCCGGCCGACGGTGCGGGGGCGGGGGTAGCGCGTCGGTTCAGGCGGTACTCGACGTCGAATTCCTACCAAGGGATTGACCCCGGCCCATGGGGTGCCGCTTTGCGCGCCGGTTGACAACACCCCCGAAAGGGAACACTGGTCTACTTCCCCGCACGAGGAACTGCATTTAGGCTCATAGCGTCCCAATACGAAGATGCAAAGGCGCTCATGGACCCGATATACACGACCGAGACGATGGCCACGCGAGCTTTAGCCGCGGAGATACGACACGACCCGCAGGCGTTCACGACATGGGTTGTGGAGGCATTGGAGGTCGAACGAGAGGAGCTGGGTCAGGTCTCGAACGTCCGCTGCGAGGCCGAGGAGAACATCGACGTGGTGGTCACCTATGAATCTGGCACGCGCGTCGGCATCGAGGCCAAATTCGACCACGTGGTGACGGACGGACAACTCGCTCGGGAATCCGATGCGGTCACTCACCTGGTGCTCCTGGTGCTCGACCAAGCGGATGCACACGGACATGAGGCCGAGGTCGACGCGGTCGCGACCTGGGAAGAGCTGCTCGCCCGGTTCCGCGGCACACGACTCAGCCAGGAGGACATCGATCGCATCCCCGCGACGAAGAAGAAGGTCGAACGCCGCATGCAGGTGCTCAAGCTCGACGACCTCCTCCCCGAAGGATGGACGACGAGCATCATCCGCGGGGATGGAGGCATGTCCTCGATAGTGCTGGACGGGCCCACACCTGAAGGCGGACGACGACTGTGTGGTCAGATCCAGGTCAGCGGCCGGGACAGCAAGCGGCCGATCGAGGAGATCACACTGGAATATCACGTGGGCGTCAACGTGCGCTTGGATGAGGACGATTTCCCCGAGGACCCGAAGGACCGACCGACCTGGCTCGATGATCTCGACATCCTCGGCGACGTGTTGCAGCGGGATGCGGACCGATTCACGGTGCGCGAGAATTCACCTCGAAATGGGACGTCTGATCTGGGTAAGCGGAAGATGCCCATCGTGCATGAGCACCTCAAGGGCAGAGAATGGCTCGCCCAGGGATACTGCGACTGGTCGCTCGGTGCGAAGTCCGCGCTCCGCCCCCTCGACGAGCTGGAGGCTCTCGCCCACGAGGCCGTCGCGCTCTTCGTCGCCTGGGACACTGCTCGCATGTCCGCGTCGGCGGCAGCCACCTCCTGACGGTCACCGTCTCCTAGGCGGCCGGTTGCGGTCGCCTAGCTGTAGTTCCTCGGGAGGTTGTGAACGCGTGGGCGGATAGCGAAGACCTCCGGGACGATGTGAGTTACCAAGCACACGTCATCACCGGAGGTCTTCGTGACTCACGCTAACGCCCCGTTCACTCCCGTGGGCAGGGTTCGGCTTGCCCGGTTGATCATCGAGGACGGGTGGCCGGTCCGGCGTGCGGCGGAGCGGTTCCAGTGCTCGCCGGCGACGGCGTCGAGATGGGCTCGCCGGTATCGGGCCGGGTTGCCGATGACGGACCGCTCATCCCGCCCGCACCGGCAACCGACCCGCACGAGTCAGCGTCGGGAGCGGCGGATCATCGCGCTGAGATTCACTCGCCGGTGGGGCCCGCACCGCATCAGCTACCACCTGCGTATCCCCCGTTCCACGGTCGAGCGGGTCCTCCGTCGCTACCGGATGCCGTTGCTCACGCACCTGGATTCCGCGACGGGACTCCCCGTCCGACGCTCGCCCGCGCGACGTTACGAGCACTCCTCACCGGGAGATCTGGTCCACGTCGACATCAAGAAGCTCGGCCGCATCCCGGACGGCGGCGGGCACCGAGTCCTCGGCAGAGCGGCCGGCCGGAAGAACAACCCCCGGACCGGGCGGGGATACGCGTTCCTGCATCACGCCGTGGATGACCACTCCCGACTCGCGTACTCCGAGATCCTCACCGACGAGCGCAAGGAGACCGCTGCCGCGTTCTGGGCCCGCGCGAACGCGTTCTTCACCGCCGCGGGCATCACCGTGATCCGTGTCCTGACGGACAACGGCTCCTGCTACCGCTCCCACGCCTTCACCGAGGCGCTCGGCACCATCGCCCACACACGCACCCGCCCCTACCGGCCCCAGACCAACGGGAAGGTCGAGCGCTTCAACCGCACCCTCGCCACCGAGTGGGCCTACGCCCACCCCTACCTCACCGACGAGGCCCGCGCCGCGACCTACCCTGCCTGGCTGCATCACTACAACCACCACCGCCCCCACACCGGCATCGGCGGACTCACGCCCGCCGAACGCGTTCACAACCTCACTGGGAACTACAGCTAGCCGGTCGCGGATCCTCTGGAGCGACGCAGCGAGGCGCCCGTCAGCCGACGGTCGCGCGGTCCTCGCGCGGCTCAGGCTCCCGTCGCGAGCGCGGCTTCAGCTCGCTGACGAGCGTGCCCGCGACGATCAGCGCGGCGCCGAGGATCGCCAGCGCAGGAAGCCGCTCACCCGCCACGCGTCCGACGACGCCCGCCCAGACCGGCTCGCCCGCGTAGATGATGGTCGCGCGCGTCGGCGAGACGGAGCGCTGCGCCCAGTTCATCGTGAGCTGGATCAGGCAGCTGCTCGCCCCCAGCGCGAGCGCCGCGACGAGCCACACCCACGAGAACGCCGGGACCGCCTCGCCGGCCACGGGCATGCACGCGAGCGACAGCGCGCCGGCGACGAGCAGCTGCACGACGGTGACGCGCCCGACGTCGACGCGACCCGCGAACAGGCCGATGAGGATGATCTCCGCAGCGATCGGGAGCGTGCTGACCAGCGTCGCCAGCTCCCCCGCACCCAGCGCCACGCCCTCCTGCGGACCAGCGACGAGCAGGAGCCCGACGAAGGCGAGCGCGACGCCCACGAGGGCGAGCGCGCTCGGCCGCTTCCGGAACGCCGCCCACTGCAGGAGCGGCACCAGCGGCACGTACAGGGCGGTGATGAACGCGGAGGTGCTGCTCGGGATCGTCTGCAGGCCGTAGGTCTGGAGGCCGTAGCCGAGGAAGATCATGACCCCGATCGCCGCGCCGGCGCCCACGTCGATCCGGCGCATCCCCCGGAGCGCCCGACGGAAGACGACCGCGCTGATCAACCCCGCCGCGAGGAACCGGAGCCCGACGAAGAACAGGGGCCCGCTGTGCTCCATGGCGACGTGCACGGCGAGGAACGTGCCGCCCCAGATCGCGGTGATGCCGATGAGCGCCCACTCGGGACGGGACGGACGGACGGCGCGGGGCAGCCTCGTGCGCATGGGGCGGAGCCGGCCGCGTCAGCCCGTGATGATGCGGGCGCCGTGCACGGGCCCGGTGGCCCGGATCACCTGGAGGCGGGCCGCGCTCAGCGCGATCTGGAGCTCGAGGGCGCTGTCGAGGTCGGATGCGAGGAACGCGACCGTGGGGCCGGATCCGGAGACGATGCCCGCGAGCGCGCCGTTCTCCTCGCCGAGCTGCAGCACCTCGCCGAGGCCGGGCGCGAGGTGGAGCGCGGGCGCCTGGAGGTCGTTGTGGAGGACCTCGGCGAGCATGTGCGGATCCCCCGCCCGCAGCGCCTGCAGCACGCCCGAGTCGACCTGCGGGATCTGCTGCGCCGGGAAGATGTCCTGCGCGTGGCGCTCGCGGTGCTTGTCGAGCTCGCCGTAGACGTCGGGCGTGGAGACGCCGAACTCGGCGATCGCGAGCACCCACTGGAACGTGCCCTTGGCGAGCGCGGGGCTCAGGCGGTCGCCGCGGCCCGTGCCGATGGCGGTGCCGCCCGCGAGCGCGAAGGGCACGTCGGCGCCGAGCTCCGCGCCGAGGGCGAGCAGCTGGTCGCGCGTGCGCTCGGTGCCCCAGAGGGTGTCGCAGGCGAGGAGGGTGGCCGCGGCGTCCGCGGATCCGCCGCCCATGCCGCCCGCGATGGGCACGTCCTTCTCGATGCGCAGGTGCACGCCGCCGCGGTGGCCGGTGCTGCGGGCGAGGAGCCGGGCGGCGCGGATGGCGAGGTTGTCGCCGCCGGTGGTGAGGCGCGACGTGTCGATGGATCCGCCGAACTCGACCGAGAAGCCGTCGGAGCGGGTGGCGTACACGTCCTCGTAGAGGCTGACCGCCTGGTACGCGGTGGCGACGTCGTGGTAGCCGTCCTCCTGGAGGGCGCCCACCGTGAGGGAGACGTTGATCTTGCCCGGGGCCCGCGCGTGCACCGCATCGGAGCTGGTGGCCGCGGAGGTCATGTGCTCCAACCTAGCGGAGGCTGAGAGGCTCCCCGACCTGGTCGCGACCCGCCCAGGCATGGGCTACGCGGAGGTAGTCGTGGACGCTCAGCTGCTCGCCCCGCGAAGTGGGGGCGACCCCGCCGGCCTCGAGGAGGGCCGACGCCGCCTCGCTCCCGCCGAGCAGCTCCGCGAGCGCCTGGCGGAGCATCTTGCGGCGCTGCTGGAACGCGGCGTCGACGATCGTGAAGGTGCGCTTCCGCAGCTCCTCCGACGCGAAGGGCTCCGCGTGCCGCTCGAACGCGACGAGCACCGAGTCGACGTTCGGCACCGGCCAGAACACCTGGCGGCTCACCTGGCCGGCCGTGCGCCAGGCGCCGTACCAGGCGGCCTTGACGCTCGGGGCTCCGTACACCTTGGATCCGGGCGCCGCGGCGATGCGGTGCCCCACCTCAGCCTGCACCATGACGACGCCCGTGCGGATCGCCGGGAAGTGCTCGAGCAGGTGCAGCAGCACCGGCACGGAGACGTTGTAGGGCAGGTTCGCGACGAGCGCGGTCGGATCCCCGGGCAGCTCGGCGACGCGGAGCGCGTCCTCGTGCACGACGGTGAGCACGGCGTCCGGCTGGTAGAGCGCCACCGTGATCGGCAGCTGCTCGGCGAGCCGGCCGTCGATCTCCACGGCGACGACGCTGGCGCCGGTCTCGAGGAGGCCGAGCGTGAGGGATCCGAGGCCCGGCCCCACCTCCACCACGTGCGTGCCGGCCTCGACGCGCGCGACCCGCACGATGCGGCGCACGGTGTTGGCGTCGATGACGAAGTTCTGGCCGAGCTTCTTGGTGGGCGCGACGCCGAGCAGCTCGGCGAGGTCGCGGATCTCGGCGGGGCCGAGGAGCGTCGGGGCCGCGGCGGGAGCGGGCGCCGCGGCGGCGGCCGTCTCGTCGCTCACGCGCGGCCCGCCGGATCCATCTCGGCGGGGTCCTTCGACGGCGATGTGACGGGCTCGTCGTCCCAGCGCCCGTAGACCAGCTCGGTGTTGGAGGAGATCTGCGCGGCGAGCATCGACACGTCGGTGCCGAGGTGCGCGGCCATCGCGCGGAGCGTGTGCGGGATGAGGTACGGCGCGTTCGGCCGCCCGCGGAACGGCACGGGCGTGAGGAACGGCGCATCCGTCTCCACCAGCAGCAGCGAACGCGGCGCGAAGGCGAGCGCCTCGCGGAGATCTGCTGCGTTCTTGAAGGTGACCGTGCCGGAGAACGACATGTACCAGCCGTTCTCGGCGCAGATCCGGGCGAGGTCCTCGTCGCCGGAGAAGCAGTGGAAGACGGTGCGCTCGGGGGCGCCGACGCGCAGCAGCGTCTCGACGACCTCGTCGTGCGCATCCCGGTCGTGGATCTGGAGGGCGATGCCGCGCTCCTTGGCGATGCGGATGTGCTCCTCGAACGAGCGCTGCTGGGCGGCGCGGCCCTCCTCGCCGGTGCGGAAGAAGTCGAGGCCGGTCTCGCCGACGGCGCGCACGCGGGGTCGTCCGGCCAGCTCGTGGATCTCGGCCAGCGCGTCGTCGAGCGTGCCCGCCTCCTCGTAGCCCGGCGCCTCGTTCGGGTGGATCGCGACGGCCGCCAGCATGCGCGGCTCGTGCGCCGCGGTCTCCGCCGACCAGCGGGACGTCTCGAGGTCGCCGCCGACCTGGATCACGCCGCGGACGCCGACCGAGCTCGCGCGGTCGAGGTGCTCGGTGAAGTCGATGGGCGACTCGCCGTCCGCGATCTCGAGGTGCGTGTGGTTGTCGTAGACGGGGACCGTGAGCGCCTCGGGCAGCGGCGGGTACGTGAGATCGCGCGTCTGGCCGTGGGCCGAGGAGGTGTCGCGCTGGCGCACGTAGCTGGATTCGGACATCCCGCACAGCCTACCGACGGGCGGGTGCCGCACCCGGTGGGACGCAGCGTCCGGATGCCCGGCCGCGGGCGTCAGGCTCCGGCCGCGACCGTCTCCTGCTCGATGCGCGGGAACAGGGGCGCGTCGAGCGGCGTGACGGTGCCGGATCCGGTCCACTCGTCGGCGAGGTCGATGCGCTGCTGGCCGACCGTGCCGGTGCCGCCGAGCGCGGTCCAGAGCTTGGCGGTGGCGCCGGGGAGCACGGGGGCGAGCAGCACGGCGAGCGTGCCGAGGCCGCGGACCGCGGTGTGCAGCACGGTCTCGAGCCGCGCGCGGTCCTCGTCCTTCTTCGCGAGGGCCCAGGGCTCCTGGCTCGTGATGTAGCCGTTGAGCTCGTCGACCAGAGTCCAGACCGCGGCAAGCGACTCGTGGATCGCGAGCCGCTCGATGGCGTCGTCCGCGGTGGATGCGGCGGCGCGCGCGACGCTCTGCACGCGCAGATCCGCCTCGGTGAGCTCGTTCGCCTCGGGGATCCGGCCGTCGAAGTAGCGGCCGACCATGGCGATCACGCGGGAGGAGAGGTTGCCGAAGCCGTTGGCGAGCTCGGCCTGGTAGCGGGCGCTGAGGTCCTCCCAGCTGAACGAGCCGTCCTGCCCGAAGGCGAAGGCGCGCATGAAGTAGTAGCGGAACGCGTCGATGCCGAAGGTGTCGGTGATGGTCTGCGGCACGATGCCCGTCAGCTTCGACTTCGACATCTTCTCGCCGCCGACGAGCAGCCAGCCGTGGCCGAAGACGCGGCGGGGCGGCTCCTCGCCGAGCGCCATGAGCATGGCGGGCCAGATGACGGCGTGGAACCGCAGGATGTCCTTGCCCACGAGGTGCGTGGCGGGCCAGCGGCGATGGAACGCGTCGTCGTCGACGCCGTAGCCGATGGCCGTGACGTAGTTCATCAGCGCCTCGAACCACACGTAGACGACGTGGCTCTCGTCCCACGGGATCGGGATGCCCCAGTCGAAGCTGGAGCGCGAGATGGAGAGGTCCTCGAGGCCGCGGCGCACGAAGGAGAGGATCTCGTTGCGGGCGCTCTCCGGCTGGATGAAGTCGGGCCGTTCCTCGTAGAACGCCAGCAGCCGCTCGCCGAAGTCGCTCATGCGGAAGAAGTAGTTCTTCTCCTCCAGCAGCTCGACCGGCTTCGAGTGGATGGCGCAGACGAGCTGGCCCTCGAACGGACCCGTGCCCTCGAGGAGGTCGGACGGCTGCTTGTACTCCTCGCAGCCGACGCAGTAGTAGCCCTTGTACTCGCCTGTGTAGATGAACCCGGCGTCGTGCAGGCGCTGCAGGAAGACCTTGACGCTCTCCTCGTGGCGGGCGTCGGTGGTGCGGATGAAGTCGTCGTTGGAGATGTCGACGGCCTCGAGCAGCGGCTGCCAGCTCTCGGTGACGAGGCGGTCGGCCCAGGCCTTCGGCGTCGTGTCGTTCGCGGTGGCCGTGCGGAGGATCTTCTGCCCGTGCTCGTCGGTGCCCGTGAGGAACCAGGTGTCGTCGCCGCGCTGGCGGTGCCAGCGGGCGAGCACGTCGGCGGCGACCTCCGTGTACGCGTGCCCGATGTGCGGGACGTCGTTCACGTAGAAGATCGGCGTGGTGATGTAGAAGGGCTCGCCGCGGGACATGGGCTCCATCGTAATGCTCGGCGGGAGCGGTCCCGGCCGTGTGACGGGGGGGGTGCAGGTGGGGTGGTGCGGCACAGCTTCGGTGCCTCATCCGTTGGCCCACCGCGAGGTGGGAAACCGTCTCCGACCCCATCACCGCAGAGTGGGAGCTGACGGCACCCCGCAATGCTCAGCGACGCGGGCCGACACGGCCTCCGCGTCCTCACGGGCGAGGAGCGCAGCGACAAGCCCCGCCGGGATCGTCTCGGCGGGGCGCTTGATCGTGACGCTGAGCACACGACCGCGGAACCGGACGATCGACGGCGACACATCGACGCGCACTTGATTCGGGTCACCCGTCCCGCGCGGGACGAAGGGCCGAGGCGGTTGCAGGAGACGCGGCTCGAGGTTCATCCTGAATAGGTGTGGAATTCGCGAAAGAGCAGTCGTCGTCAGACGTCCCCGGCACCTGCCGAAGTCTGGATCGTCTTGCATGATGAATCGCCGCACAACACCGTTCTCGGTGTCTTCGCGACCGAGCCCGAGGCGTCGCAGTTCGCGGACGAGGTGGAAGCGCAGTTCCCGCAGGGCGTCATCTACACGAGCTTCCGAGTCGGCTACCGCTACGACCGCGGGCCGGGGCACGTCGAGTTCGGGCCTGCCCGCGGGTAGCTCGCACGTCGGCGGGGGCGGTGAAGCCCCCGCCGACTCAGGTCACGGGTTGGTGCCGCAGGGGAGCGTGGCCTCCTCATAGGCGGACGCGGTGCCGGTGCTGCCGGTGGGGAAGGTACCCGTGCTGCGCACGATCATGCGGAAGGTCGTGTCACGGAGGTCGTCGCACTTGCGAATCGGCGAGGTCTGCTCGAGTCGGCCCTGACCTGCGTTGACCGAGTTGAAGGGCCCCGCCACCTTCTGCAACCCCCACCACACCGTCTTGTACAGCTCAGTGGTCTGCGAGATCTGGGCCATCACCACGGTGCACTGCGTAGCTGGGTGGCCGCCCACTGCACCGTACGGGTAGATCCCCCCGGACTTGCGCTTGTACACGTTGCCCGTGTCGATGGAGCAGCTCTGACCGTTTGCAGCGGCGGTCGGCGAGACAGCCTGCTTGCTGACGGAACCCGTGGATGACGGAGCTGAGAACGTGGCCGTCTCGCTGCCTGCGGACGGCACCTGGGACCAGGTGAGGTCGCCAGGGCCAGGAGCCGGAACCGATGGGTCATAGGCAGGGGCGTCGACCGGAGCTCCGACGGACAGGGCTGCGGCGAGTCCAGGTTGAGCGGGCGTCGCCGCTGAGGCAGGCATGGCAGTCAGTAGTGAAGTAGTGATGAGAGCGCAGGTTGCAGCAGCGGCCAGGGCGGTTCTCGTTTGGATGGGCACGATCGACCTTTCAGGCAGAGCGCCCCGGCTACCCCTCGTAGCCGAATGAAGGCGCGCATCATTGATAGCCGCAGTCGGCCGCACTCAGCATCCATTCAGGTCCACGCGCCAGCCAATCGGCAGCGATGGTCACCAGAACGTCGGGCATCGTCACGCTCGACACGACAACCCGCGTGTGACTGCGGACGGAGGCGGGCGGGGAGCGCCTGCTAGACGGGGTCTCCGAAGGGGTTGGGAATCACGCTTCGCACGTCGACGGGTGCAGCCGAGGCACTCGGACTCCGCCCCGAGTCCTGCACATACGCGACGGCGAGGACGGCGACGACGACGACGACGTGATCGAACTGCCCGAATCGTTCGGGTCGTCCACCACCTACGAACTCGGGCCGCGCCTGCGCGACGGTCAGGAGAGGTGCCGCTCCGCCGCCCCGTCGTACTCCGACAGCGGACGGATCAGCGAGTTCGACGCCCGCTGCTCGACGATGTGCGCCGTCCAGCCGACCACGCGCGCGGCGACGAAGAGCGGCGTGAAGGCGCGGGTCTCGAAGCCGAGGAGCGCGTAGGCGGGGCCGGACGGGTAGTCGAGGTTCGGCAGGATCCCGGTGCGCTCGGCCATGCCGCGCTCGAGCGCGTCGTACAGCTCCATCGTGCGGCGGGCGGACTCCCCCGTCTCACCGCCGGCCTCGACGCGCACGACCACGAGGTCGTCGAGCGCGGCCTTCATCGTCGGCACGCGCGAGTCGCCCGCGCGGTAGACGCGGTGGCCGAAGCCCATGACCTTGCGCTTGGCGGCGAGGGCCTCGTCGAGCCACGCCTCGACCCGCGCTGCGTCGCCGATCTCGTCGAGCGTCTCAAGCACGGCCTCGTTCGCGCCGCCGTGCAGCGGGCCCTTGAGCGCGCCGATAGCGCCCGTGACGGCGGAGTGCAGGTCGGCGAGGGTCGAGGTGATGACGCGGGCCGTGAACGTGGAGGCGTTGAAGGAGTGCTCGGCGTAGAGGATCAGCGACACCTCCATGGCCTTCGCGTCCGCCTCCGTGGGGCGCTCGCCGTGCACCATGAGCAGCAGGTTCTCGGCGAGGCCGAGGTCGTCGCGCGGCTCGACGGGCGCGAGGCCCTGGCGGCGGCGCTGGTCGTAGGCGATGAGCACGGGGATCTGCGCGAGGAGCCGCACGGAGCGCTCGAGGTCGGCGTCGGCCGAGTGGTCCTCGGGCGCGGGATCGGCGGCGCCGATCGCGCTGACCGCCGTGCGGAGGACATCCATGGGGTGCGCGTCCACGGGCAGCGCGTCGATGATCCGCAGCACCGCGTCCGCCGGCTGTCGCTCCGCGCGCTCCTGGTTCTCGAAGTGCGCGAGCTCCTCGTCGGTCGGCAGCTCGCCGTGCCACAGGAGGTACGCGACCTGCTCGAAGGAGCAGTGCGCGGCGAGCTCCTGCACGGGGTAGCCGCGGTAGAGGAGGGAGTTGGTGGCCGGCTCGACCTTGCTGATGGCGGTCGTGTCGACGACGACGCCGGCGAGGCCCTTGCGGATGTCGGTCATGGTGCTCCTTCGCGTCATGCCGCACCCGCGTGGTCGGGCGGATCGAGTCGCCTCCGGGTGCGTTCGTCACTGTATCGGGGCAGGTGCCGCGCGGGCGAGGGCCGCCCGTGGCCGAGGCGGTGGACGCGCGATGGCGGGCTGGGGAGGAGGCGACGGGCGTCGCGCCCCACGTGACGGGCGGCTCCGCACCCGGTCCCGGCGGCCTCCGCTCGGTAGCCTCACGAGCAGGCGCTCCCGCGGCGCCGCCCGCACCGCAGCGCCGACCCGGAGGACGCCATGCCCGAGAGCACCGACCACGCCGATCCCGCGACCGACGCCCAGCCCGGCGCGGCGACCGAGCCCGAGCGCTACGACGTCGCCGTCATCGGCGCCGGACCCGCGGGCACCGCCGCCGCCCTCCGCGCGGCCGAGCTCGGCGCATCCGTCGTCGTGCTGGAGGCCGGACGCGTCGGCGGCACGTGCGTCAACACCGGGTGCGTGCCCACGCGGGTGCTCGCGAAGACCGCGCGGCTCGTGCGCGAGGTGCGGTCCGCGGGCGAGAACGGGATCGGCGTGGGCGATCCGACGCCGCACTGGCCCTCGATCGTCGCGCGCGTGCACGAGCAGGTCGACCGCGTGCGGTCGCTCAAGGACGAGGCCGAGCGGTTCCGCGCGGCGGGCGTGACGCTGATCCACGAGGGCCGCGCGCGGTTCGTCGACGACCGGACGCTCGTGCTCGATAGCGGCCGGCGGATCACCGCGGGCTCGATCATCGTGTGCGTCGGCGGCCACTCGCGCCGCCTGCCCGTGCCCGGCGCCGAGCTCGCGACCGTGCCCGAGGACGTGCTCGCGCTGCCGGGGATCCCCCGTCGTCTGGCGGTCATCGGCGCGGGCAACACGGGCGCGCAGCTCGTCACCGTGTTCCGCTCGTTCGGCTCGGAGGTGACGCTGCTCGACGTCGCCCCGCGCGTGCTCACCGCGTCCGACGAGGCGATCTCCGAGGCCGTCGCCGACGCGTTCACCGCGCAGGGCGTGCGCGTGCACACGGGCATCGACACGGTGACGGGCCTGACGAAGACCGGCGACGGATCCATCACCCTGCTCTGGCGCGACGGCGACCGCCCGCAGTCTTCCAGCTTCGACGCCGTGATCATGGCCACGGGCTGGCCCGCCGACGTCGAGGACCTTGGGCTCGAGCATGCGGGGCTGGAGGTGGAGCGCTCGGCGATCCCGGTCGACCGCTACCTCCGCACGCGCGTGCCGCACATCCTCGCGGTGGGCGACGCCAACGGGAAGGACATGCTCGTGCAGGCGGCGCAGTCCGAGGGCGAGGCCGCGGCGGAGAACGCGGTGCTGGGCGTCAACCGGCGGATCCCGCTGCAGCTCCTCCCGGCCGGCGGCTTCACCGACCCCGACTACGCGGGCGTCGGCCTCACGCAGGCGGAGGCGCGCGAGCGCGACAGCGCGTGCGTGGTCGCGCGGGTGCCGTTCGCCGAGGTCGACCGCGCCGTGATCGACGACCGCGAGGCCGGCTTCCTCCTCCTCATCGCCGACCGCCGCCGTGAGCTCATCCTCGGCGCGCACGCCGTGGGCGAGAACGCGGTCGAGGTGATCCAGTCGGTCACCACCGCGATGGCCGCGGGCGTCGACGTCGCCACCCTCGCGCACGTGCGGTTCGCGTACCCGACGTACAGCGCGATCATCGGGATCGCCGCCCGGCGGCTGCTGCAGGAGGACGACCGGGCGGGCGAGCTCGACTGACGCGACGCCCGGGCGTCCGTGATCGGATGGGCGGATGACCGCGCTCATCGTCACCGCCCACCCCGACACCGACTCCCTCACCCACGCCGTCGCCCGCCAGCTCGTCGACGCGCTCGGCGCGTCCGGCGTCGCGACCGCGCACCTCGCGCAGGAGGGCTTCGACCCCGTGTTCGGCATGGCCGACCGGCGCGCGTACGCCGGCGACTCCCCGGCGCCCGCGGACGTGGTCGCGGAGCAGGCGCGCCTAGACGCCGTGGACCACGTCGTGCTCGTCTTCCCCGTGTGGTGGTGGTCGATGCCCGCGCTGCTGAAGGGCTGGATCGACCGGACGTTCATCGCCGGCTGGGCCTTCGGAATCGACGACGACGGACGCATCGAGAAGCGGCTGCAGCGCCTCACCGTGCACCTCGTGCCCGTCTCCGGCACGAGCCAGGAGGCCTTCGCCCGGCACGGCTACCTCTCCGCGTTCGAGACGCAGATCGGTCACGGGATCCTCGAGTACTGCGGCGCGCGCAGAGGCGCCATGGCCTTCGTGCACGACTCCGAGTCGGGCGACCGGGACGCGGTGGGGCCGAGGTGGAGCGGGCCGTCGCGGAGGTGGTGGCGGCGGTCGGCGCGGTCTGACCGGCAGACCGCGCGTCGCGACACGGGTCGCCGCCGCTACGGGCGGACCGCAGCCCGCGCATCCCGCCGCCGCTCGACCGCCGTCATCACGACGTACAGCGTCGTCCAGAGCACGAGGCCCGTGGCGAGGAAGATGCCGACGACCGCGAGCACGCCGCCCGCGGTGTCCACCCGGAACCAGCCGCTCAGCAGGAGCCCGGGGAGGACCGTCGCGAGCATCAGGACGAAGTGCGTGACGGACTGCCGGGTGAGGCTCCAGCGGTCCACCTGGTAGAGGAGCGAGCCGGCCGCGGTCGCAGCGACGATGACGCCGACCGCGAGGGTCGAGCGGCCGTCGGCGGTCCGCCCGTCCGCGAGCAGATACGCGGCGATCGCCGACATGGCGACCAGCGGGATCCCGCCGAGGAGCACGGCACGGAGGAGGAGCCGCGGACGGCGCGCGACGGCGGCCCCGCCGGTGTCGCGGGTCATCCGGCGGCCGGCTCTCGGGGCGGCCCGGCGAGCCAGGCGTACTCGGTGCTGCACGCGTCCGGGATCCCCTCCATGCCGGAGAGGTCGTACGGGGACGTCGGCTCGGAGGACACGCCGCCGCCCAGGCTGACCTCGTCGCCCACCCGGTGGGACTCGTCGCCGAGGGCGAGGGTCGTGCCGTCCCACCGGGTCGTGCGCTCGGGGAGGATCGGCAGCCAGTGGGCGGAGCCGCCGTCGGGCGCGTAGCCCGGCGTCTCGAGGTAGAGGCAGCCGTCGCGCTCGACGAGCGTGCCGGTCAGGAGCGCCTCCATGCCGTCGCCGTCGTCGCGGTAGGTGGCGATCTCCGCCGACCCGGGGACGGGTGACGCCGCGGCGGCGGCGTCGGCGGGCGCCTCCGCCGGGCTGGTGGCGCATCCCGCGAGGAGCGCTCCGAGGGCGGCTGCGACAGCGATCGTGCTCGCGCTGGTCCGTGCTCGTGCGGGTGCTCGTCGCATGCGGTCTCCTCGTCCCGCCCAGCAGACCACGCGCACCCGCGCCGACGGAACTCCCGGTGAGGGGGCCGTGTGGCGCGGCCCCGCGGGGATCCCCCGCTCGCTACGGTGGCTCCAGGCCTCCGCACCGGGTCGCATCCCCCACGAGAGAGACCGCCGTGCTCATCACCCTCACCTCGACGGCGCCGTCGGCGTCCGACCTCAGCCACCTGCTCCGCAAGCACCCGGCGAAGGCGCAGGCCTTCGACCTCGCCGTCGGCACCGCGCACGTCCTCTACCCGGAGGCGACCGACGACCGGTGCACGGTCGCGCTGCTGCTGGAGGTGGATCCGATCGCGCTCGTCCGCGACAAGCGGTTCCGGAGCGCGGGCGCAGCGAGCATCACCCACTACGTGAACGACCGGCCGTACGCGTCATCGTCGATGCTCGCGGTCGCGCTCGGGCAGGTCTTCCGCACGGCGATGGGCGGCCGCAGCGACAGCTTCCCCGAGCTCGCGGCGGGCGCCCTCCCGCTGACGGTCACCGTCGCCGCGCTGCCTGCGCGCGGCGGCGCCGACCTCGTGTGCGACCTGTTCGCGCCGCTCGGCTGGCGGGTGGAGGCGACGCCCGTGCCGCTGGATCCCGCGTTCCCCGGCTGGGGCGACTCCCGCTACGTCGACCTCGTGCTCACCGGCGAGGTCCGCCTGGCCGACGCCCTCCGCCACCTCTACGTGCTGCTGCCCGTGCTCGACGACGGCAAGCACTACTGGGTGTCCGACGACGAGGTGGGCAAGCTCCTCCGCGCCGGCGAGGGCTGGCTGGCGGAGCACCCATCGCGCGACCTCATCACGCGCCGGTACCTGGCGCACCAGCGCGACCTCGTGGGCGCGGCGGACGGCCGACTCGACGCGGGGCCCGACGCGCTCGCGGATGCGACCGCCCCCGTGGATGCCGCCGCCCCCGCGCCGCGCTCCCCCTCGCTCGCCCGCCTGCGGGCCGAGACGGTGCACGCGGTCCTCACCGAGGTCGGGGCGCGCACGGTCGCCGACGTCGGCTGCGGATCCGGGGCGCTGCTCGCGCACCTGGTGGCGGACCCGGCGTTCACGCGCATCATCGGCACCGACGTCTCCATCTCCGACCTGGAGGCCGCCGCCCGTCGCCTCGGCCTGCGCGACGCGAGCGACCGGGCGCGCGAGCGGATCCAGCTCCTCCCGTCGTCCGCGACCTACGAGGACCCCCGCATCGCCGGCCTCGACGCGATCGTGCTGATGGAGGTGATCGAGCACGTGGACCCCGACCGGCACGGTGCCCTCGAGGCGAGCGTGTTCGGATCCGCGTCCCCCGCCGCCGTCGTCGTCACGACCCCGAACGCCGAGCACAACGCGCTCTACCCGGGCCTCGCCGCGGGCGCCCTCCGCCACCCCGACCACCGGTTCGAGTGGACCCGCGCCGAGTTCGCCGCGTGGGCGGAGCGCGTGGCCGGCCGCTACGGCTACCGCGTCGAGATCCGGCCCGTCGGCGACGCGGATCCCGTCCACGGCTCCCCTACCCAGCTCGCCCTGTTCCGGAAGGCCACGCGATGACCGACGCCCCCGCCACCGCCGCGCTGCCCATCCCGCGCATGTCGCTCGTGCTGCTCGTCGGCGCGAGCGGATCCGGCAAGTCCACCTTCGCCCGCACCCACTTCGGCCCGTACGAGGTGCTGTCGAGCGACGTCTTCCGCGGCCTCGTCTCGAACGACGAGAACGACCAGAGCGCGACGGCCGCCGCCTTCGAGGCGCTGCGGCACGTCGCCGCGCACCGCCTCCGCCGGGGGCTGATGACCGTGATCGACGCGACGAACGTGCAGGCCGAGTCGCGCCGGTCCCTCGTGCAGCTCGCCCGGGACCACGACGTGCTGCCCGTCGCGATCGTGCTCGACGTGCCGGTCGGCGTGTGCGTGGAGCGGAACGCCGCCCGCACGGACCGCACGTTCGGCGCCTCCGTCGTGAAGCGGCAGCACGACCAGCTGCAGCGGTCGCTCAAGGGCCTCGGCCGCGAGGGCTTCCGCAAGGTGCACGTGCTCCGCGGCGTGGACGAGATCGCGTCCGCGCGCTTCACGGTCGAGCCGCTCCTCAACGACCTCCGGCACGAGCGCGGCCCCTTCGACGCGATCGGCGACGTGCACGGCTGCCGCGCGGAGCTCGAGACGCTGCTCGGAGAGCTGGGCTACGAGATCCAGCGCGACGAGCGGGGTCGGCCCGTCGACGCCGCGCACCCCGAGGGACGCCGTGTCGTGTTCCTCGGCGATCTCGTCGACCGCGGACCCGACACCCCGGGGGTGCTCCGCCTCGCGATGGGCATGGTGCGCGCCGGCCACGCCTTCGCGGTGCCCGGCAACCACGAGGACAAGCTCGTGAAGGCGCTGCAGGGGAAGAAGGTGCGGGTCGCGTACGGCCTCGCCGAGTCGCTCGCCCAGCTCGCCGAGGAGGACGAGGCGTTCCGCGTCGACGTCGAGCGGTTCTGCCGCGAGCTCGTCTCCCACCTCGTGCTCGACGGCGGGGACCTCGTGGTCGCGCACGCCGGCCTCATCGAGGCGTACCAGGGCCGCGCGTCCGGACGCGTGCGCGCGTTCGCGCTCTGGGGCGACGCCACGATCGGCGAGACCGACGAGCACGGCCTGCCCGTGCGCCGCGACTGGGCGCTCGACTACCGCGGATCCGCGACGGTCCTCTACGGGCACGTCGCCGGGGTCGGCACCGAGTGGGTCAACGGCACCATGTGCCTCGACACCGGATGCGTCTTCGGCGGCGAGCTCACCGCCCTCCGCTGGCCCGAGCGGGAGGTCGTCGCCGTGCCCGCCGAGCGCGTCTGGTCGGAGCCGACCGTGCCGCTCGGACGCCGGTACGCGTCGTCAGCTGCCGCCGGATCCGCTGCCGCCGACGACGTGCGCGACCCGGGGCTGCTGCGGATCGACGACGTGCTCGGCAAGCAGGTGGTCGAGACGCGCGCGTTCGGCCGGGTCGGGATCCGCGAGGACGCCGCCGCCGGCGCCCTCGAGACCATGAGCCGCTTCGCCGTCGACCCGCGGCACCTCCTCTACCTGCCGCCCACGATGAGCCCGCCCGCGACCTCGTCCCGCGACGACGTGCTCGAGCACCCGGCCGAGGCCTTCGAGGCGTACCGGCGCGACGGGCTCGAGCGCGTGATCTGCGAGGAGAAGCACATGGGATCCCGCGCGGTCGTGCTCCTCACCCGCGACCCCGCCCGCTTCGACGCGCCCGCCGGCTGGCGCGGCGTCGTGCACACGCGCACCGGCCGTCCGTTCTTCGACGCCGCCGACACGGACGCCCTGCTCGCCCGGCTCGACGCCGCCGTGGAGACGGCCGGCCTCTGGGCGGAGCTCGACACGTCGTGGCTGCTCCTCGACGCCGAGCTGCTGCCGTGGTCGATGAAGGCGGGGCCGCTGATCCGCGACCAGTACGCGTCCGTCGGCGCCGCCGCCACCGCCGCGCTGCCCGCCGCGGTGCGCGTGCTGGAGCAGGCCGCCGCGTCGGGCATCGACGTCGCCGACCTCCTCGACCGCACGCGCGCCCGGGCCGCCGACGCGGAGGGCTACGTCGCCGCGTACCGCCGGCACGCCGCGCCCTACGACGGCCTCGACGACGTGCGCCTCGCGCCGTTCCAGCTCCTCGCCACCGAGGGCGCGACCCACCTCGCACGCGAGCACTCCTGGCATCTCGCGCTGGCCGGGCGCCTGGCGGACGCGGATCCGGGCCTCGTCGTGCCCACGCGCTCCCTCGAGGTCGACCTCGCCTCGCCGGAGTCCGAGGAGGCCGCCACGCGCTGGTGGCAGGAGCTGACGGACGCGGGCGGCGAGGGCATGGTCGTGAAGCCCCTCGCGGGTCTCGTCCGCGGGCGGAAGGCGCTCGCCCAGCCGGGCATCAAGGTGCGCGGCCGCGAGTACCTGCGGATCGTCTACGGCCCCGACTACACGGAGCCCGCGAACCTCCGCCGCCTGCGCGACCGCGACGTCGGCCACAAGCGGTCGATGGCCCTCCGCGAGTACGCGCTCGGCGTCGAGGCGGTCGAGCGCTTCGTCGCGGGCGAGCCGACGTGGCGCGTGCACCAGGCGGTCTTCGGCGTGCTCGCGATGGAGTCCGAGCCGGTGGATCCGCGGCTGTGACGCCCGGAGCGTGTGCACGCTCCGGCGTCGCGCGGGCCGCCCGCCGCTAGCCTCGCCGGATGCCCACCCGCCCCGCCGCCCGATCCCGCGCGGTGGGCGCGGTCAGTCGCGCGGGGCACCTGCTCACGTCGCTCGCCATGGGGATCCTGCTGGCCTTCCTGATGCTGGGCGTGGCGCTCGACGGGTCCCTCCGGGGCCCCGACGAACGCGACTGAGGATCACGCCCCGCCGCGGTTCCCCTCCAGCGTGAAGGTGAAGACGTCCTCGTCGAAGGCGCTGTAGCCGGCGTAGTCGAGGAGCTCGTAGAGGCGCGCGCGGGTCTGCATCTCGGGCACCTTCGACGCGAGCGTGCCCTCCTCGAGGATCGCGTCGAGGCCGCGCTCGGCGGCGCCCATCGCGAGCCGCAGCAGCGAGACGGGGTAGATGACGATGTTCACGCCGACGTCCGCGAGCTGCTGCGTCGTGAACAGCTCGCTCTTCCCGAACTCGGTCATGTTGGCGAGGATCGGCACGTCGACCGCGGCGCGCACGCCAGCGAACTCGGCGAGGTCGGCCATCGCCTCGGGGAAGATCGCGTCGGCTCCGGCGTCCACGAGCGCGCGAGCACGGTCGACCGCGGCGGCCATGCCGTCGACGCCGCGCACGTCGGTGCGGGCCATGACCAGCAGGTCGGGGTCGCGGCGGGCGTCGACGGCCGCGCGGATCCGCTTCAGCGCCGTCGACTCGTCCACCACCTGCTTGCCGTCGAGGTGGCCGCAGCGCTTGGGGTTCACCTGGTCCTCGATGTGGAGGCCCGCGACGCCCGCGTCCTCGAGCATCTGCACCGTGCGCGCGACGTTCATCGGCTCGCCGAAGCCCGTGTCCGCGTCCACGAGGCAGGGCAGGTCGGTGACGCGCGCGATCTGCTGCGAGCGCCCGGCCACCTCGGTGAGCGTGGTGAGGCCGATGTCGGGCAGGCCGAGATCCGCGGAGAGCACGGCGCCGGAGATGTAGACGCCGTCCATGCCCTTGTCCTGGATGAGGCGGGCCGACAGCGGGTTGAACGCGCCGGGCAGGCGGAGCAGCTCGCCCGTCGCGAGCCGCTCGCGGAACGCGCGGCGCTTGGCCGCGGAGGTGAGGGTGGAGTGCAGCACTAGAGGAGTCCCTTCGGGGAGCCGGCGCCGTCGAGCAGCCCGGGTCGCGCGGTGACGGTGAGGCCGGCGAGCTCGTCGGCGGTGAGCTCGGGCAGGCGCTCGACGAGGGCGAGGAAGCGGTCGACCTCGCGATCCTCGAGCACGCCGTCGGCGAGCGTGCGGAGGTTCAGGACGTAGTCTGCGCGCGCGAACGGCCGGGCGCCGAGCGGGTGCGCGTCGGCGACGGCGATCTCGTCGACGATGGTCGAGCCGTCGGTCAGGCGGATCTCCACCCGGCCGCCGAACGCCTTCTCGGCCGGATCCATCGAGTGGTACCGGCGCGTCCACTCCGGGTCCTCGGTCGTGGTGACGCGGCGCCAGAGGTCCACCGTGTCGGCGCGGCCGGCGCGCTCGGGGGCGTACGAGTCGACGTGGTGCCACGCGCCGTCCTGCAGCGCGACGGTGAAGATGTACGGGATCGAGTGGTCGAGCGTCTCGCGGCTGGCGCGCGGGTCGTACTTCTGCGGGTCGTTCGCACCGGATCCGATCACCACGTGCGTGTGGTGCGACGAGTGGATGAGCACGCTGTCGATCGCGTCGGCATCCGCGAGCACCGGGTGGGTGTTGTGCAGGCGGCGGGCCAGGTCGATCCACGCCTGCGCCTGGTACTCGGCCGAGTGCTCCTTCGTGTAGGTGTCGAGGATCGCCCGCTTGGCCTCGCCGGGCGCGGGCAGCGGCACGTCGTAGGAGGCGTCTGGCCCGTCGAGGAGCCACGCGATGACGCCGTCCTCGCCCTCGTAGATGGGGGTCGGGCTGGTCTGGCCGCGCATCGCCCGGTCGATCGCCTCGACGGCCATCTTCCCGGCGAACGCGGGCGCGTGCGCCTTCCACGTGCTGATCGCGCCCTTGCGCGACTGCCGCGTGGCCGTGGTGGTGTGCAGGGCCTGGCCGATGGCCTGGAAGACCGTCTCCTGATCGAGGCCGAGGAGCGTGCCGATGCCGGCCGCGGCCGACGGGCCGAGGTGCGCGACGTGGTCGATCTTGTGCGCGTGCAGGCTGATGGCCTTCACGAGGTCGACCTGGATCTCGTAGCCGGTCGCGATGCCGCGGACCACGTCGGCGCCCGTGAGCGCGCGGCCGTCGGGCCGGCCGGCCGCGGCGGCGTGCTGCGCGGCGGCGAGGATCGGCGGGATGTTGTCGCCCGGGTGCGAGTACTCCGCGGCGAGGAACGTGTCGTGGTAGTCGAGCTCGCGCACGGCCACGCCGTTCGCCCAGGCCGCCCACTCGGCGCTGACGCGGGTGGCGGGATCCGCGCCCACGACGGTCGCGCCCGCGCCGCCCGTCGACGGCCCGTGCGCGAGGGCCTGCGCGCGCGCCGCGCCGACGGGCGCGCGCGTGAGCGAGGCGGTCGCGACCGCGGCGTTGTCGATGATGCGGTTGACGATCATCTCGGCGACCTCGGCGTCGACCTCGACCGGATCGGCGGCGACGGCGGCGATGCGCCCCGCCAGCTGCTCCCCGGGAGGCAGGGCCTCGTCGCTGCGGTGGACGCGGACGCGGTGGATCTGCATGCTCTTCCTCACGGTCGGGGCACCGGCGCGGAGGGCTCGGGGCCCCGTCCGCGCGGCACCGGTCCAGCGTATCCACCGGCGGCCCCGTCCTACGCTGGAGCGTGCTCACCGTCGCCCCGGAGTCCCCCCGCCAGCACGACGTGCTGCCGCTCCTGCGGCAGGCCGACGAGTTCGCGCTCGCCCTCTACCCGGCCGAGAACTACCACGCGCTCGACGTCGCTGCGCTCGAGCGGCCGGGCGTGACGTTCCTCGTCGCGCGCGTCGACGGTCGCGCGCTCGGCACAGCGGCGGTCGTCGACGGCGGTGACGGATCCGCGGAGCTGAAGCGCGTGTTCGTCACGGATGCGGCGCGGGGCCTCGGCGTCGGGCGCGCGCTGCTGGTCGCCACAGAGGGCCGGGCGCGCGAGCTCGGCGCCGACGTCATGCGGCTCGAGACCGGCCTGCCGCAGACCGCCGCCATCGCCCTCTACGAGCGCGCGGGCTACCGGCACGTGCCGCGCTTCGGGCCGTACGTGGAGGATCCGACGAGCGTCTGCATGGAGCGCGACCTGCGGGTGGATCCCGGCCCGGTGCCCCGCTGGATCCTCCGCCCCGCCCTCGCCGACGACGCGACCTGGATGGCCGAGCTCCGCGCCGTCGTCCTCCGGCCCGACCTCGAGCGGCTCGGGAGGTTCGATCCGGTGCGGGTCCGCCGCCGCTTCCTCGACGGCTGGGCGCCCGAGCGCACATCCGTGATCCGCGTCGACGGCCGCGACGTCGGCCTCATCGCCTGCCGCGACGAACCCGACGCGCACTGGGTCGAGCACTTCTACCTGGATCCCGCGCTGCAGGGCCAGGGCATCGGCGGCGAGGTGCTGCGCGATCTCATGGCGCGGCACGACGACGGCCGCCCGTTCCGGCTGGACGTGCTCCAGGGCAGCGCCGCGCGGCGCCTCTACGAGCGGGCGGGGTTCCGGGTCGAGCGGGAGGATGCCGTGGACGTGTGGCTGGTGGCGCTGCGCCGCGCCGCGGGCGGCTCGGACGACATCGCCGCCTGCTGACGTGGATCCGTCCGCCGCCCGCCGCTCGCCTAAGGTGGGCGCCATGCGTGAGACGACACCCGCCGGACGGCCGCGCCTGTCACGTGAGGACGCCTCGAGCCGCATCACGGCGTTCGTCTACGGCAACATCGTGACCCTCGCCACGATCGCCCCCATGACCACGGATGCCGCCGAGAGCGGGCGGGGCCTCTGGTACGTGCTCGCCACGGCGTCGTCGACCTTCCTCGCGCACACCTTCGCCGAGTCGGTCGGCCGGCGTGCGCGGAGCGACCACCGGCTGACCGCGGAGACGATCCGGGCCGAGCT
The DNA here is from genome assembly GCF_000069225.1 of Clavibacter sepedonicus. Classification (GTDB taxonomy): domain Bacteria; phylum Actinomycetota; class Actinomycetes; order Actinomycetales; family Microbacteriaceae; genus Clavibacter; species Clavibacter sepedonicus. Next base: position 2,459,151 of record NC_010407.1, read on the forward strand.
GCGCGACTCCCTCCCTGTGCTGACGTCGGCCCTCGTCCCTGCGGCCGTCCTCGCGTACGCCGCGCTGACCGACGTGCCGGGCCTCACCGCCGAGATCATCGCCATCGCGTACCTCGTGATCCGCCTCGCCCTCCTCGGTCCCGTGGTCGCGCGCCTGCGCGGGGAGCGACCCTCGCTGCGGACCTTCGCGGCCGGCGTCGTCCTCGCCGCCGTCGGCATCGGCATCGCCCTGGTGAAGGCCGGCCCGGGCTTCTGATCCCGATCGCCGTCCGTCCGTCGGGTCGCGACCCTCGTGCCCGTGCAGTCCGTCCGGTGGGATGCGGTACGGGACGTCGCCCCGGTCGCCGCTCCCCTGTCTGCACGCCCTTCGAACGGGTGCCCGGCGGGGATCCTCATCGGACGGTCGCCCGCTGGCTCCGATCGGCGGAGCAGGGCGGCAGTCGACGACCCTGACGCGCGCGCCACCGTCCGCGAGCACTGGACGTGGCTCCGCGTCTCGGGAGATCCGGGCGCCGAGGTCGACGTCGGGCCCGACGCCCATGACGGTGCACGGGTGCACGCGATCGGCGCCCACAGCCCGCGTCCCGCGTGTTCACGGAATCAGAATATCCCGTTCATGCTCGAGGTCGCGCCGAGCCCCATGCTCCTGGTGCCGAGCTCCCGCGCGACCGCGCGCGCCGGTCTGCGCGACCCCGCGCGCATCCCCCCTCGAGAAGGACGAACGTGACGATCACCCCTGCCCGCCGCGCCCTCCCCGCGCGCATCGGCGCCCTCACCGCGGCCGCCGCCACGGTGGTGCTCTCCGTCGGCATCGGCGCACCCGCCGCGCACGCCGCCGCCGACCCCGCGCTCCAGCCCGCGCCCACCTCGCGCGACCACCTCATCACCGACGTGCCGGGCCTCGTCAACGGCCGCGAGCTCGGCGCGTACGCCGGCGTCGACGGGCGCACGGTCGCCGCGAGCCGGCTGATCCGCACGGAGTCGCTCGACAAGATCACCCCGGCCGGCGCCGCGACGCTGGCGACCGTGCACCACGTCGACCTCGTCATCGACCTGCGCGCGCCGGGCCAGATCCAGGCCAAGCCCGACGTGCCGATCCCCGGCGCGAAGACCGTCGCGATCTCCCTCTTCGGCGCCGACGGCGACTACCCCGACGACACCGTGATGTACCAGGACCTCGTCGACAAGGGCCACGTGGACGCGGCCGACCCCGGCGTCATGATCAGCGCGTACCGCCAGGTGCTGAAGGCCATCGCGTCGCACACGGGCGACGGCACGATCCTCATCCACTGCTCGCACGGCATGGACCGCACGGGCACCGTCGTCGACCTGCTCGACCGGATCCTGGGCGTGGGCAGCTCGGACATCCTCCACGACTACCTGCTCTCCAACACGCAGCTCGGCGTCGACTGGGCCAAGCCCGCGCTCCTCCAGGGCACGTTCGAGGCCGGCATCGCGTCGAAGTACGCCGGGATGGACTCCTACATCCGCACCACGCTCGGCGTGAGCGACACGGAGATCCAGGCGCTGCGCGCGCGGTTCCTCGTCGCGGACGACGCGGCAGCCGCCTCCATCACCGTGGGCGGCGTGACCGTGCCGCTCGGCGACGCGGCCGGATCCGCCGGGGCCGCCGTGCGCGTCGGCCTCCCCGCCATCACGGCCGGCGACGTCCACGTGACCACCGCGGACGGCACCAGCACGTCGTCCGTGTCGGTCGACGGCCGCACCATCACGGTCACGGTCACCGCGGCGGACGGGCGCACGACGCGCACCTATCGGATCACGGCCGGGCTCGCCGAGATCGCGCTGCCGGGTGGATCCACGCCGACCGTGGGCGGCACCGTCGCCTTCCGTGCCGCCGGCCTCACGCCGGGCGCGACGTACCGGGTGATCCTGCACTCCACGCCGACCGACGTCGGATCCGTCACCGCGGCATCCGACGGCACGGCGACGGGCACCGTCACGATCCCCGCGGGCACCGACCCCGGCACGCACACGCTGACGCTCGTCGACGCGCAGGGGCAGGCGGTCTCGGATCCCGCGACCATCACGGTGAGCGCCGCGGCCGTCTCCGCCGTCACGGCGACCGCGACCGGCGCACGCCACGCGGGTCCCGCGGTCGCGACGGGCGGCACGTCCGTCGCCGCCGACCCGTGGCCGGGCCTCGCGCTCGCCGCCCTCGGCTTCGCGGGCCTCGCCGCGATCGCCGCGATCGCCGGCCGCACGGTCGCGCGCCGTCGCGCCGCGCTGCGCCGGCCGTGACGACGGCGGCTCCCCGCTCGACCCGGCGGCCGCTCCTCACCGCCGCCGGCATCGTCGTCGCCTCCGCGGCGGTCGTCGCCGGCGGGCTGCTCGCGGTCGGCGGGTGGCCGGCGCGATCCGACCTCCCGCACGACCTCGCGGGCGCCACGGTGCGGGCCGACGTGCCGGCGCCCGCGGCGAGCGCCGACGGCGCCGGGGACACCTCGGTCGACTCCGGCCTCGGCCGGTTCCGCGCCCCCTCGGTCGGGCTCGACGTGCCGCTCGGCGCGGTCGACGTGGTCGGCGGCGTCGTGGATCCCCCGGGCTTCTCCTCGGCCTACCGCGTGCGCGACCTCGGCGTCTCGCCCGAGGACGCCGCCCAGGGCACGGTCTTCGTCGTCATGCACTCCGTCCGCGGCGGCGGCACGGGCCCCGGCGACCTGCTCATCGACGACCGGGCGGGCAGCGCGAGCGTCGCCCCCGGCGCGGCGATCGAGGTGGCGGGCGTCGAGTACGCCGTCGGATCCAGCCGCGCCGTGCCCAAGGGCCAGCTCCCCGACGACACCGAGGTCTGGGCGGACACCCCGGGCCGGCTCGTCGTGATCACGTGCCTCCAGCGCCCGGACGGCAGCCCGTCGCGCGACGACATGGTGATCGAGGCCACGCGCGCCTGATGCCGGCGGGGAGCCCGACGCCCGACGCGGTCGCGCGCTCCCCGCGTCGATAGCCTCGGGACATGGGGATGGACAGCGCACGGCACGAGGTCGCGCGCGCCTGGCACGCGGCCGTCTCCCCCGACCGGCTGCTGCTCGCCGCGAAGACGGCGCTCGCGGTCGGCATCGCGTGGGCCGTCGCGCCGTTCGTGCCCGGCGTCGCGAACGAGTACCCCTACTACGCGCCGCTCGGCGCGCTCGTGAGCATGTACCCGACGCTCATGGGATCCGCGCGCACCGGCCTCCAGACGCTCCTCGGCCTCGCGGCGGGCATCGTCCTCGCGACCGCCGTGATCCTCACCACCGGCCCCACGTGGTGGTCGATCCCCGTGATCGTCGGCATTGGCGTGATCCTCTCCGGCTCCGGCTGGTTCGGCGCGGGCCGCGAGTACGTGCCGATGGCGGCGCTGTTCGTGCTCATCATCGGCGGGCAGGACGCGGACACGTACTCGCTCGGCTACCTCGTGCAGATGGCCGTCGGCGTGGTGACGGGACTCGTCATCAACGTGCTCATCGCGCCGCAGCTGTCGAGCGGCGCGGCGGGCGCCCGGATCAGCGCGTTCCAGCACGAGGTCGCCGACCGGCTGCGCGACGTGGGCGACGCCGTCGAGGCCGAGTCGCCGCCCGCGCACGCGGACTGGATCCGTGCCAGCGAGGACCTCGCCGGCACCGCCCGGGACGTGCGTGCGGACCTCCGGGAGGCCGACGAGAGCCGCAAGGGCAACCCGCGCGCGCTCGTGGACAAGCGCGACGTGCGCATCGACCACGCCCGGCTCGAAGCGATGGACCAGATCGTGTTCCACGTGCGCGACATCTCGGCGGCGCTCGCGGACACCATCTGGCAGCAGCGCGGATCCATCGGCCTCGACCGCGGGATCGGCGCGCCCATCCGCGACGCCTGCCACGCGGTCGCCGACGTGCTCGACCTCGACGACCCCGACTCCCCCGAGCGCCACCGCGCGATGGGCGAGGCGGCCCGGCAGGTCCGGCTGCTCGTGGAGGCCGTGGACCACCAGTCGCAGGAGCTCGGCCGCGCGATGGGCCCCGGCGTCCTCACGGCGATGCACCTCAAGCGCGTGCTGCACCAGCTCGAGCCGGTCGACGCGGCGGAGTCGCCGGCGCCGTAGCGCGGATCAGCCGGCGGGCGAGGCCGTCGCCGCCGCCGCAGCCGCCGTGCCCGCCTCGCCGCCGACGGGCAGCGCATCCGCCCGCACGTCGAACCGCACGGCGACGATCCCCGCCACGATCAGCACGCCGCCCACCAGCTGCAGCGGCGTCAGCTCCTCGCCGAGCAGCAGCCAGGCCCAGGCGCCGGCCGCCGCGACCTCGAGGAGGCCGGTGAACGACGCGAGGCGGGATCCGAGCATCGCGCCCGCCGTGATCCCGGCGCCGTACGCGAGCGCCGTCGCGACGACGCCGACCACGAGCATCGGCACCCACCACGGCACGACGCTCCCGAGCATCACGACGTCGGCGACGGATCCGGTGAACGGCAGGATCCCGGTCACGCCCACCAGCGCCAGCAGCACGGCCGCCACGAGCAGCCCCGCGGCCGCGAGCGCCACCGGCGGCAGGCCGTCCGCGCCGCGGGCCGCGATGGCGAAGTACCCGGCGCAGCCCACCATCGCGCCGACCGCGAAGAGGAGGCCGACGGGATCCAGCGCGCCGCCGCCCGACGGCGACACCACGAGCGCGAGCCCGCCGGCCGCCGCGACGGATCCGAGGAGCACCGGCACCGCGGGCCGCCGCCGGGACATCGCCCACGCCACCGCGACGAGCAGCAGCGGCGCCATGAACTCGATGAGGATGGCCGTGCCGACGGGGATCCGCTCGATGGCCGCGAAGTACATGACCTGCGCGCCCGCGACGCCCACGAGCGCCATCCCGAGCACCCGCCACCACGCCCGCAGCACGGGCCGCAGGTCGCCGCGCAGCTGCACGAGCGCGACGGGCGCGAGGACCAGCCCGCCAACGAGGGCACGCAGCGCGACGGCGGCGACCGGGCTCCACCCGGCCTCGAGCAGCGGCTTCACGAACGCGCCCGACAACCCGAAGGAGGCGGCGGCGACGACCGCGAGGACGAGTCCGGTGGTCAGGTGGCGTCGTTCCATGGTGCGCTCGTCTCGTCAGGGGCCATACGGCCTACGGTCCTGACGTTAGACTCGTCGCGAACAAGGAGTCAACTTGCTTTTCACCCCTGACACGGAGGACGTGCTGACGTTCGACGCCGTGATGCTCAACACGGCCCCGCGCGCCACCCGCTCGGGCGAGGACCTGCTGGCGACGCCGGAGCAGCTCGCCGACCTGATGACCCGCAGCGGCTTCTCCGGCCGCTTCGACCGCGACGAGCGCGAGCTCCGCGAGGTGCACCGCGCCCGCGCGCGCCTGCGGGAGATCTGGGGCCTCGACCGCGACGCCATGGTGGATCCCGTCAACGAGCTGCTCGCGCGCCACCGCGCGGCACCCCGGCTCGTGCGGCACGACGCCCTCGACTGGCACCTGCACGCGACGCCGGAGGACGCGCCGCTCGCCGACCGGATCCTGGTGGAGGCCGCCATGGCCCTCGTCGACGTCGTGCGCTCCGACGCCACGGACCGTCTCCGCGAGTGCGCCGCCGACGACTGCGAGGGCGTGCTCGTCGACCTCTCCCGCAACGGCTCGAAGCGGTTCTGCAGCGTGCGCTGCGGCAACCGGATGAACATGGTCGCGTTCCGGGAGCGGCGCGCGCAGGATCCGGTCGGCTAGGTGTAGTTCCTCGGGAGGTTGTGAACGCTGGGGCGGATAGCGAAGACCTCCGGGACGATGTGAGTTACCAAGCACACGTCATCACCGGAGGTCTTCGTGACTCACGCTAATGCCCCGTTCACTCCCGTGGGCAGGGTTCGGCTTGCCCGGTTGATCATCGAGGACGGGTGGCCGGTCCGGCGTGCGGCGGAGAGGTTCCAGTGCTCGCCCGCGACCGCGTCGAGATGGGCTCGCCGGTATCGGGCCGGGTTGCCGATGACGGACCGCTCATCCCGCCCGCACCGGCAACCGACCCGCACGAGTCAGCGTCGGGAGCGGCGGATCATCGCGCTGAGATTCACTCGCCGGTGGGGCCCGCACCGCATCAGCTACCACCTGCGTATCCCCCGTTCCACGGTCGAGCGGGTCCTCCGTCGCTACCGGATGCCGTTGCTCACGCACCTGGATTCCGCGACGGGACTCCCCGTCCGACGCTCGCCCGCGCGACGTTACGAGCACTCCTCGCCGGGAGATCTGGTCCACGTCGACATCAAGAAGCTCGGCCGCATCCCGGACGGCGGCGGGCACCGAGTCCTCGGCCGACAGGCCGGCCGGAAGAACAACCCCCGGACCGGGCGGGGATACGCGTTCCTGCACCACGCCGTGGATGACCACTCCCGACTCGCGTACTCCGAGATCCTCACCGACGAGCGCAAGGAGACCGCCGCCGCGTTCTGGGCCCGCGCGAACGCGTTCTTCACCACCGCGGGCATCACCGTGATCCGTGTCCTGACGGACAACGGCTCCTGCTACCGCTCCCACGCCTTCACCGAGGCGCTCGGCACCATCGCCCACACACGCACCCGCCCCTACCGGCCCCAGACCAACGGGAAGGTCGAGCGCTTCAACCGCACCCTCGCCACCGAGTGGGCCTACGCCCACCCCTACCTCACCGACGAGGCCCGCGCCGCGACCTACCCTGCCTGGCTGCATCACTACAACCACCACCGCCCCCACACCGGCATCGGCGGACTCACGCCCGCCGAACGCGTTCACAACCTCACTGGGAACTACAACTAGCCGACCGACGCGTCACCTAGCCTGCAGCGCCGCCTGGTACAGGTCGCGCTTGCCGAGGCCGGTCGCCTCGGCGATGGTGCCCGCAGCGTCCTTGAGGCGCGCGCCGTCGGCGACCAGCTCGAGCACCTGCGTCACGCCGGTCGCGAGGGCGACCTCGAGCGCAGCGGCGCCCTCCGCGACCACGACGATCTCGCCGCGCACGCCCTCGGCGGCCCAGGCGGCGAGCTCGGCGGCGGATCCGCGGCGCACCTCCTCGTACAGCTTCGTGAGCTCGCGGCACACGACGAGCCGGCGATCCGGGCCCCACTCGGCGACGACGTCCTCCAGCGACGCCTGCAGGCGGTTCGGCGACTCGAAGAAGACCATGGTGCGGCGCTCGCGCACGAGCTCGCGGAGCACGCGGCGCCGGTCGCCGCCCTTGCGCGGCAGGAAGCCCTCGAAGGTGAAGCGGTCGGTCGGCAGGCCCGAGACGGCGAGCGCGCTGAGCACGGCGCTCGGCCCGGGGATCACCGTGACGCGCACGCCCGCCGCGGCCGCCGCCTCCACGAGGTGGAAGCCGGGGTCGGAGATCGCGGGCATGCCGGCGTCGGAGAGCACGAGCACGTCGGTCTCGCGCGCCAGCTCGACGAGGTCGGCGGAGCGCTCCTGCTCGTTGTGGTCGTGCAGCGCGATGAGCCGCGGCCGGTTCTCGACGCCGAGCGCCGTCAGCAGGCGGATGGTCGTGCGGGTGTCCTCGGCGGCCACGACCGTGGCGGAGGACAGCGCCTCCACGAGCCGCCGCGACGCGTCGCCCAGGTTGCCGATGGGGGTCGCGCCGAGGATGATCACCGGTCGATCATCCCATCCGGCCGGGTGGGGTCCGGGCCGGCGGTGTCCGGGTCGGGCAGGCCGGATCAGTCCCCGACGTGGGGAGGATCGTCGACCTCGGCGTCGCCCGGGTCGCCCCAGCCGCGGATCCAGTTCACGATCCCCGCGCCGATCGAGACGAGCCCGACCGGCACGCCGAGCAGGACGATGGTGTCGAAGCGCCCGGCGTTGCTGATCTCCCCGAACGCGCCCGTGAGGCCGAGCACCGACACCACGCACAGGACGACGCCGAGGATCACCAGCCCGAGGGTCTCGCTCCCGCGCGACCTGCTCCGCAGGAACACGGTTCAGCGCCCCGCGGGCGCGTCGGCACCCGCGCCCACGTGAGCGGCCACGCCGTGATCCGCGCCGGCGGGTGCGAGGCCGGAGATGCGGCGGGGATCGACGAGGGGCACGGATCCATGCTGGCACGGCGGACGCGGGCGGCGAGGTCCCTGCCGCTGCAGGCCAGCCCGTCCCCGAGGGATCATCTGCTCCATCGCGGCGCGATTTGACTCCTCCACCCGCCGCCCCGTACGGTCGTTGAACGTTCAACGCAATAGTGCGGAGTGCCGAGGGCACGTCGGGGCCACCGATCGCACGGCGGTCCGGCCGGCTCATCAGCGGCATCCCGGCACGCTCTCGAGCAGCGCGGCCGTTCGTCCGGCATCCGATCGCGGATGAGCGGGAGGGCTCGCCGCCTCGCTCGCCGCCTCGCTCGCGGACGGCGCCCGTGGGCATGAGCCCCTCGAGATCGCGGAGCCCTCGCTCCGGCGAGATCGCCCGATCGCGCATCGCCCGGATCCCCGCGCCGATCACGCCGGCCGGCCACGCGCTCCGGCCCCTCGCGCCGCACGACACCGACTCCCGCTACATCCACCACCATCACCGAAAACGAGGAGAACCCCGCATGCGCACGCTGCTCCACCCCGCCCGCACGTCGCCCGCCCTCCAGGACGCCGCCCTGCTCATCGCCCGCGTCGCGATCGGCTTCATCCTCATGGCGCACGGCCTGCAGAAGTTCCTCGACTACACGCTCGACGGGACCGCCGCCACCTTCACGCAGATGGGCATCCCGGTCCCGGCCGCAGCGGCGGTCTTCGCCGCGACCGTCGAGACCGTCGGCGGAGCGGCGCTGATCATCGGCCTCCTCACGCCGGTGGTCGCTGCGCTCAACGTCCTCAACCTGCTCGGCGCCTTCGTCATCGTGCACGCCGACAAGGGCGTCTTCGTCGACGGCGGCGGCTACGAGCTGGTGCTCGCCCTGATCGCCGGCCTGGTCGTCGTCGGCCTTCTCGGAGCGGGCCGCTTCAGCGTCGACGGGCTCCTCAGCCGCCGCACTCGCACCGCCTGAGCGATCCTCCTCGACCGGAGCCCTCGGCGCCCCGCCCGCGGCGAGCCCGGCGAGCGTCGAGCCGGCCGGCGGACCACAGCGCCCCCGCATCCTGCGTACGCTCGTGACAGCGGCCCCGCGGGCCGACGCTGCCCGGATCGGGCACGACGCACCACCACCACACCCGAGGAGCACCAGTGGACGACGCCATCGAGACGAACGCGATCCCCGAGCCGGAGCCCACGGAGATCACGTACGACGAGGAGCGCTTCCCGGCCCGGCCCGCCCGCCTCCGTGCACGTCCGCAGCTGCGCGCCAGCGGGATCCGCCGCTCGTCGAACGACCCGCGCGCCGCCGACGCGTCGAACCCGTCCTACGTGGAGTGGCTCCGCCGCCAGTCGATGCTCGGCGACGCCGACGTGCTGAGCCGTGGCCTCTCCGGCTCGCCCAGCATGTGGTCGAACCCGTACGCCCGGCCCGATGCGCGCCGCGCCATCGACACCGCGTCCGTGCGGTTCACCGCCTACCCGATCTCGCTCATCACCAAGGAGGGCGAGTCGTACCTCGGCGCGCTCGGCGACCCGCAGCTGTGGGAGATCTTCCAGTCCGTCGGCATCGAGGCCGTGCACACCGGGCCCGTGAAGCTCGCCGGCGGCATCACCGAGTGGTCGCAGACCGCGAGCGTCGACGGCCACTTCGACCGCATCAGCACCCAGATCGACGCCGCGTTCGGCACGGAGGACGAGTTCCGCCGCCTCACCGAGGTCGCCGACCAGCACGGCGGCAGCGTCATCGACGACATCGTGCCCGGCCACACCGGCAAGGGCGCCGACTTCCGCCTCGCGGAGATGGGCTACAAGGACTTCCCCGGGATCTACCACATGGTCGAGATCCCCGAGGAGGACTGGGGCCTCCTGCCCGACGTGCTGCCGGGCCGCGACGCCGTGAACCTCGACGTGGCCGCCGAGCAGGCGCTCGCCGACCAGGGCTACATCATCGGCCGCCTGCAGCGCGTGATCTTCTACGCGCCGGGCGTCAAGGAGACCAACTGGAGCGCCACGGCGCCCGTGCTGGGCGTCGACGGCCGCACGCGCCGCTGGGTGTACCTGCACTACTTCAAGCAGGGCCAGCCCTCCATCAACTGGCTGGACCCCACCTTCGCGGGCATGCGCATGGTCATCGGCGACGCGCTGCACTCGCTCGGCGACCTCGGTGCCAGCGCGCTGCGCCTCGACGCGAACGGCTTCCTCGGCGTGGAGAAGAGCGTCGAGGGACCGGCGTGGTCCGAGGGCCACCCGCTCTCCGAGGCCGCGAACCACCTCATCGCGAGCATGGTGCGCAAGGTCGGCGGGTTCTCCTTCCAGGAGCTGAACCTGACGATGGAGGACATCCGCGACACCGGCCGCGTCGGCGCCGACCTCTCGTACGACTTCATCAACCGGCCCGCGTACCAGCACGCGCTCGCGACCGGCGACACCGAGTTCCTGCGCCTCACGCTCCGCACCTCGCTCGAGGTCGGCGTCGAGCCCGTCACCCTCGTGCACGCGCTCCAGAACCACGACGAGCTCACCTACGAGCTCGTGCACTGGGCGACCGAGCACTGCGCCGACGTGTTCCCGTTCCGCGGCGAGGAGGTGACCGGCGCGGACCTCGCCGTCGCGATCCGCGGCGACCTCCTCGAGGAGCTCACGGGCGAGAGCGCCGACTACAACCACGTGTTCACGACGAACGGCATCGCCTGCACCACGGCGTCCGTCATCGCGGCCGCGCAGGGCTTCACCACGCTCGACGCGATCGGGGAGGACGACGTCGCCGGGATCCGCGCCGCGCACCTCCTGCTCGCCAAGTTCAACGCGTGGCAGCCGGGCGTCTTCGCGCTCTCCGCGTGGGACCTGCTCGGCGTCCTGCCGCTGCAGGCGTCCCAGGTGGCCGACCTCATCGAGGGCGGCGACACCCGCTGGGTCCACCGCGGCGGGCACGACCTGCTCGACGCAGCGCCGGAGGCCACCGCATCCGGATCCGGCATGCCGCGCGGCCACTCGCTCTACGGATCGCTGCCCGCGCAGGTCGACGACCCGCAGTCGTTCGTCTCCGGCCTCCGCAGCGTCCTCGAGGTGCGCGAGCGCTTCGACGTGGCGCTCGGCACGCAGGTCGACGTCCCGGACGTCGGCCACCACGGCATGCTCGTGATGGTGCACCGGCTCGACAACGGCGACCCGGAGGCCGACGCGCGCCTGCAGCTGACGGTGCTCAACTTCACGGGCGAGGCGATCCTCGCGACCGTCCGCTCCGAGGAGCTCCCCGCCCGCCGCGTCGTCCGCGACGCCACCACGGGCGAGGAGGTCGGCACGGTCGACGACCTGTCCAGCTTCCCCGTGCAGCTCGAGCCCTACGCGGGCCTGTTCCTCATGCTCGACGAGGAGCAGGAGGCCGAGGAGGCGTAGTCCTCCCGGCCTCCGGGCCCCGGGTGCGCCGACCGGCGGATCAGCACCACGCCTCGAGGGCGACGTCGCGGATCCGCCGGTCGCGGATGTCCGCCCACTCCACGGCGATCCGCGGCGCGGCGATCGGATGCCGCACGAGGTCGGCGACGCGGTTCGTCAGGAGCCGGGGCGTCACGCAGCCGGACGCGAGGATCCCCGTCACGGCGACGTCGGCGCCCCGCGTGCGCTCGAGCCCCGCATGCGTGCGCACCACCCCGGCGTCGAGGGCGCGCAGGTCGTCGAGCGCCGGGATGGCGTCTCCCGCGAACGCGATGCGCGGCGTCCGCGGACGGCTGCCGCCGGTGGAGGGGTCGAGGAGCGGCGCGCGCATCAGGGCCTCCTCCGGCGACGCGGCGGGACGCGGCGATCCCCGGCGCCACCCCCGCCACGGAGGCGCCCGGTCCCGACCGGACGCCCGCCGAGCCGCACGTCGTGCAGGGCGGGCGATCCCCCGCACGGCACGACGACGAGGTCGCCGACCGCCAGGTCGTCGGGGAGCGCGACCGCGGCCGTCCCGGACGTCGGCGTCGCGGCCACGATCCGCACGACCGAGCGGCAGCCGGATCCCCGGCCGAGGACGCGCGCCTCCCCCCAGCGCGCGTCCACGCCGTCGAGGTGCCCGTCGACGCACACGACGCGCTCCCCGTCCGCTCCCGCGAGGACGGCGGTCACCGCCACGACGACGAGCGCGCCGCAGCCGTCCCCGTCGCCGCGGATCCCCATCGCCTCGCCCGAGTGGACGCAGGGGGTGCCGCACACCTCGACGAGCCGCCGCATCGAGACCCCGGCGACCACGCCGTCGTCGAGCGCAGCGGGGAGCGCGGAGGGGACCGCGGCGTCCTCGCCCGATGCCCGCGACGGCGCGACGGCCACGAGGACGCTCATCGCCGCGCCTCCGCCGGACGGGCGGGGACGGGGCGGACGGGGACAGCAGGCACACGGCACGGGAAGGGCGTGCGCCCAGTCCACCTCCGCGCGGATCCCGCCCGCCACCGCGCTCATGACACCCCTACGACGGCGGGCCGGAACCTCACGGCGTCCCGACGACCGGCACGGGCCGCGGAGCGTCCGCGACCTGCGGGGCCAGCGCACGTGCGTGCGATGATGAGCCGTGCCCGACTCGCCCCACCGCCCCACCGAGCACGGCGCTGACGGCACGGCGGCGGACATCGCGGCGGATCCCACGCCCGACCACTCCGACGCCCACGACGCGACCCCGACCCGCGTCGCCCGCCGCGCGGACGAGCGCGCGGTCACCGCCCGCGGATCCCGCCTCGACGACCTCTGGGCGCGCCTCGTCTCCACCCCCGCGCGCCGCCGCGCGTGGCACTGGGGCGGCCCGATCGCCATCACGCTGCTCGCCGCGGTCCTCCGCATCCAGAGCCTCGGCCCCCCCGCCACGCTCGTGTTCGACGAGACCTTCTACGTGAAGGACGCGTGGACCCTCCTCCACCTGGGCTACGAGGGGTCGTGGCCCACGGATCCGAACCCCGACTTCATCGCCGGCCAGACCGACGGCTACCTGCAGGCGCCCGCGTTCGTGGCGCACCCGCCGCTCGGCAAGTGGATCATCGCGCTCGGCCTCGCGGTCTTCGGCGCGGCGGATCCCGTGGGCTGGCGCATCGCGACGGCCGTCGTCGGCACGCTCGCGGTCGTCCTCCTCATGCTCATCGCCCGCCGCCTCACGGGTTCCGCGGTCGTCGCGACGATGGCCGGGTTCCTGTTCGCGATCGACGGCCACGCCATCGTGATGAGCCGCGTCGCGCTCCTCGACACGCACGTCATGTTCTTCGGCCTGCTCGGCTTCGGCGCGATCCTCCTCGACCGCACCTGGCACGAGCGCCGGTTCGAGCGCCTCCTCGCCCTGCGCCGCGACGCCCGGCCCGAGGGCGCGCCCCCGCTGGAGTTCGGCCCGATCGTGCTGTGGCGCCCGTGGCTCATCGCCGCCGGCCTCGCGTTCGGCGCGACCTCCTCCGTGAAGTGGTCCGGCATCTTCTTCCTCGCGGGCTTCGGCCTCTACGTGGTGCTCACCGACATGCTGCTGCGCCGCCGCCACGGGCTCGCCGCCTGGTTCACGGCGGGCGCGGCCGTGCAGGGTCCGGTCTCGTTCCTCCTCCTCGTGCCGGCCGCGATCGCCGCCTTCCTCGCCTCCTACGCGGGGTGGTTCGCCACCTCGAACGGCTACTTCCGCAACTGGGCGGCCGAGGGCGCGAACGCGTGGCAGGGCGGGCTCGCGTGGGTGCCCCTGTCGATCCAGAGCCTCTGGCACTACCTCGCGCAGCAGTACTCGTTCAACGTGGGGCTCGACGTCTCGCACCCGTACCGGGCGGATCCGCGCCTCTGGCTGCTGCTCTACCGGCCGACGCAGTTCTACTACGAGGGCTACGGCTACGGCGAGTCGGGCTGCACGATCGACGCGTGCTCGGCGTCCATCACGTCGATCGCGAACCCCATCATCTGGTGGCTCTCCGTCGCCGCGATGCTCTACCTCGTGTACCGGCTCGCCGCCCGCCGCGAGTGGCGCGTGGGGCTCGTGCTCATGGGCATGGTCGTCGGGTACCTGCCGTGGCTGCTCTACGTCAACCGCACGGTGTTCCAGTTCTACTCGATCGCCTTCGAGCCGTACCTCATCCTGTGCCTCGCGATGGTGCTCGGCATGATCCTGAGCGACCGCGGCGATGCCCGTCCGCGGCGCACGCGCGGCATCGTGATCGTGGCCGCGGTCCTCGTCGTGTGCGCGCTCGTCAGCGCGTTCTTCTACCCGCTCTGGACCGGGCAGCTCGTGCCCACCTGGTTCTGGCGGCTGCACGCGTGGATCCCCTCGGGCTGGATCTGATGCCCGCCACCGCCACCCGTCTGCACCCCGCGCTCCCCGGCCTCGGCGCCGCGGCGGCCGCGGCGCTCGTCGCGTGGGCCGTGCACGCGCTCGTCCCGGCGATCCCGCTGCTCACGATCGCGGTCGCGCTCGGCATCGTCGCGGCGCAGATCCCCGCCGCCCGACCCGCGCTCACCGGTGCGCTCAAGCCCGGCCTCACGCTCGCGTCGAAGCGGCTGATGCGGATCGGCGTGGTGCTCCTCGGCCTGCAGCTCGGCCTCTCCGACATCGTCGGGCTCGGCTGGCGGGCCGTGCTGCTCGTAGTTGCCGTCGTGGTCCTGTCGTTCGCGGGCACCTACGCGATCGCCCGCGCGCTCCGGATGCCCGGCCAGCAGCCGCTCCTCCTCGCCACCGGCTTCTCGATCTGCGGCGCGAGCGCCATCGGCGCCATGGCCGGCGTCACGCGCGCGAAGGCCGCGGACCAGGGCGCGCCCGTCGCGCTCGTCACCCTCTGCGGCACCCTCGCGATCGCCGTGCTGCCGCCGCTCGCCGGCCCGCTCGGCCTCGACGACGTCACCTTCGGGCACTGGGTCGGCGCGGGCGTGCACGACGTCGGGCAGGTCGTCGCGACCGCCCAGATCGCCGGATCCGCCGCCCTCACCATCGCGATCGCCGTGAAGCTCACGCGCGTGCTGCTGCTCGCGCCCGTGGTCGCCGTGGCGGGCGTCGTGATGCGCCGCCGGGACGGTCGGGTCGAGGGCGCCGCGCGTCCGCCGATCGTGCCGCTGTTCGTGCTCGGCTTCCTCGCCGCCGTGCTGGTGCGCACCTTCGTGCCGCTGCCTGTCGGCGTGCTCGACGCAGCCCAGGTCCTTCAGACGGCGCTCCTCGCGATCGCGCTCGTGGCGCTCGGATCCGCGGTGCGCCTCCGCGAGCTCGTGGGCCAGGGCGGATCCGCGCTCGCCGCAGGCCTCCTCTCCTGGGCGCTCATCGCGGGCCTCGCGCTCGCGGCCGTGCGCCTCAGCTGAGCCGCCCCGGCTCGCTGCTCACGCATCGCGGCGGTCCATCGAAGCGCGAGCGACGCGACGACGACGAGGACCACGGGAGCGGGGCCGACGAGGTCCGCTCGCCTTCCACCCGCACGCCGGCGCGAGGCTCAGTCCGGTCGCGTGAACAGGTTGACGAGGTTGCCGTCGGGATCGCGGAACAGCACCGACCGGTTGCCCCACGGCATCGTCGTCGGCTCCAGCACGACGTCCTCCAGCGAGCCGCGGAGCCTGGCGAACTCCTCATCCACGTCGTCGACGAGGAACTCGAGGATGACCGAGCGGTTGCTGGCCGGCTGCGTCGTGGCCTCCCCGAGCGTGGCGACGGTGGCTCGGCTGCCGATCGCGACGGCACCGCCTCCGGTCCTCAGCTCCGCGAACACGGGCGCCGGTCGCACGGCTGCGACACCCAGCACCGCCTCGTAGAAGCACGCGAGCCGGTCGACGTCGTCCGTGATGATCCTGATCGATGTGAAGTCCATGCTGATCCTCTCCGCCGGATCGCGTGACCCGGCGAGACCATGCTCACGGAGCTCGACGACACCGTCGTGTCGGTGTTTACGAGGATCCCTCGCTCGCGTAGACGGGGCGAAGGTCCCCGTGCGGGATCTCGAGGTCCTCCGCGCGGAGCTCGCGTCGTGGCGGACGCTCCCCCGTCGGGTCCGCCGTCACGATGCGGTCCGCGCGGAACGCCCGTACCCCGTCCCGCGTCCGGCACCAGCCGATGAGGTACCAGCTCCGGTCGCGGTGCACGTACCCGAGCGGCTCGACATCCCGCGTCGTCTCGACGTCACGCCGGTCGCGATAGCGGATCCGCAGCACCTCGCGCCTCCGGAGCGCATCCGCGAAGCCGGTCGGGAACGTGTCGGTGCGCCCGTCGTCCAGCAGGTGGATCCGCGTCGCGAGGCCGGTCGTCTCCTCCGCCCTGCGCCCCTCGGTGACGGCGAGGACCTTCTGCAGGGCCGTGGCCGCGGCCGGTGCGAACGGACCCTCACGCAGCATCGCGAGCCCGATCGTCACCGCGAGCCCCTCCTCCACCGTGAACCCCAGGGGAGCCAGTGTGTGCGCCGCATCGATGCAGTACCCGCCCGTCCGTCCGGGCTCCGCCCAGATCGGGACACCTGCCTGCTGCAGCGCCGACAGATCCCGCTCGATCGTCCGCGAGCTCACCTCGAACCGCTCCGCGAGCTGACGCGCGCTCCGAGGACGCGGCGCCACACGACGCAGCTCCTCCACGAGGGCGTACAGGCGATCGGTGCGGGTCACCGCCCCAGCGTAGGCATCGCGTGCGGTGCTGCACGCGGACGCGGACAGGTCCTCCCCCGCCACCCGTCGACCGACCGCGTCATCCCCGCCTCCCCGCATGTCGCCGCATTACGGCCCGGCCGGGGAACCGTCGGGAGCGCGGGCTAGCGTCGGGTCATGGTCGATCGCGAGTACGGGTTCAAGACGAGGGCGATCCACGCGGGCAACATCCCCGACGGCACCACGGGTGCGCGCGCCCTCCCCATCTACCAGTCGAGCGCGTTCGTCTTCGACGACACCTCCGACGCCGCCGCGCGCTTCGCGCTGCAGAAGTACGGCAACGTCTACTCGCGCCTGTCGAACCCGACGGTCGCGTCGTTCGAGGAGCGCGTCGCGAGCCTCGAGGGCGGCCTCGGCGCGGTCGCGACGGCGAGCGGGCTGAGCGCGCAGTACATCACCTTCGCCTCGCTCGCGGGCGCCGGCGACCACATCGTCGCCTCCGCGAACCTCTACGGCGGATCCATCACCCAGCTCGACGTGACCCTCCGCCGCTTCGGCGTGGAGACCACGTTCGTGCAGTCGAGCGACCCGGCCGACTACGCCGCCGCGATCACCGACCGCACCAAGCTCGTCTTCGCCGAGACCGTCGCGAACCCGTCGGGCGAGATCGCCGACATCGAGGGCCTCGCCGCCGTCGCCCACGCGGCCGGCGTGCCGCTCGTCATCGACTCCACCATCGCGACCCCCTACCTCAACCGGCCCATCGAGTGGGGCGCCGACATCGTCATCCACTCGGCCACCAAGTTCCTCGGCGGGCACGGCACGACGCTCGGCGGCGTGGTCGTCGAGTCCGGCCTCTTCGACTGGGAGAGCGCGCGCTTCCCGCTCCTCGACCAGCCCGTCCCGAGCTACGGCGGCCTCAACTGGACCGGCAACTTCGGCGAGTACGCGTTCCTCACCCGCCTCCGCGCCGAGCAGCTCCGCGACATCGGGCCCGCGCTCGCGCCGCACTCCGCGTTCCTGCTCGCGCAGGGCGTCGAGACGCTGCCGTACCGGATGCAGGCGCACATCGACAACGCGCGGGCCGTGGCCGAGTGGCTCGATGCGGATCCGCACATCACGGCCGTCAACTGGGCGGGGCTGCCCGCCCACCCGCACCACGAGCGGGCGCGCAAGTACCTGCCGACGGGCCCCGGATCCGTGTTCACGTTCGAGGTCGCGGGCGGCCGCGCGGTCGGCCAGCGCTTCATCGAGTCCGTCGAGCTCGCGAGCCACCTCGCCAACATCGGCGACGCCAAGACCCTCGTCATCCACCCCGCGTCCACGACGCACGCGCAGCTGAGCGAGGCGCAGCTGGTGGACGCGGGCGTGCTGCCCGGCATCGTCCGCTATCAGCGTCGGCATCGAGGACGTCGCCGACATCATCCACGACCTGGACCAGGCGCTGACCGCCGCCACGGAAGGAGCGAAGTGAGCTTCGACACCGGCGGCGTGCCGCCCGAGAAGACCGGATCCGCTCCCCACCCGGCCGCGGACGCCGCCGACCTCGCACCGCTCGACCCCGCCGAGGAGGCCGCGGACCGCGCGGCCGGCGACGCGGCCGAGGCGCAGGCAGCCGACGCCGACGCATCCGTTCCCGCCGAGCCGGTCGCCGACCCCGACGCCGACGGCACCCAGACCACCCAGCTCCAGAACGGCCTCACCTGCGCGATCCCCCGTTCGAGCCCGCTCGCCGCGCTCCTCCGCTCCGAGCGCACGTGGACGGGCCCGAGCGCGAAGGAGCGCCAGGCGATCCTCCGCCGCGCGAAGAGCGTCGCCATCGTCGGCGCCTCGCCGAACCCGGCCCGCTCCAGCTACTTCGTCGGCACCTACCTCCAGCAGTCGAGCGACTACCGCGTGTACTTCGTGAACCCGAACGCCACCGAGATCCTCGGGCACACGGCGTACCCCGACCTCACGTCGCTGCCCGAGGTGCCCGACATCGTCGACGTGTTCCGGAAGGCCAGCGACATCCCGTCCGTCGTGGACGACGTGGTCGCGATCGGCGCGCCCGTCATCTGGGTGCAGCTCGGCATCTGGAACCAGGAGGCGGCGGTGGACGCCGAGGCCCGCGGCCTCACGGTCGTCATGGACCGCTGCATCAAGGTCGAGCACGCCCGCTTCCACGGCGGCCTGCACCTGCTCGGCTTCGACACGGGCGTCATCAGCTCGCGCAAGGCCGCGGTCTAGCTGTACTGGGTCATGACGTTGGTGACACTCGGGCCGCGGGCGTGAGCCCGTGGCTTGAGTGGATTCGTTCAGTGTTGTAGTGCTCGATGAAGGGGTCAAGCGCGTCGGCCCGGTGTTGGTTGCCGGTGAAGGGTTGCCGGTAGGCCCACTCGGTCGCGAGGGTCCGGTTGAAGCGCTCGACCTTGCCGTTCTGCCAGGGGCAGTGCGGGCGGATGAACTTCTGCCGCGCGCCCAGGTCCTGGACGGCGTTCTTGAACACGGTCGAGTGCCGGTAGGCGAACGCGTTGTCCGTGATGACCCGCTCGATCCGGGTGATCCCGCGCCCGGCGAAGTACGCCGCTGCGCGGGTCAGGAACCCGGCCGCGGTCGCGCCTTTCTCATCGGGATGGATCTCCGCGTAGGCGAGACGGGTGTGGTCATCGACCGCGGCATGGACGTAATCGAACCCGATCCCGCGGCCGCGGACCTGCTCGCTGCGCCCGTGGACCCGCCAGCCGCCTCCGTCCGGGATCCTCCCGAGCTTCTTCACGTCCACGTGGATCAGATCACCCGGATGCTCGTGCTCATACCGGTGCGCCGTTGACCGGGATGCCCGGATCACGGCCCCGGTGACGGGGTCCAACCATGCCAACGGCGGCGCCCCGTGCCGGCGCAGGATGCGGGAGATCGTACGGGATGGAACACCTGTCACCGGCGCCAGCCGCGCAGGACCCGCCCGCAACTGGGCCCGCGCTTCCAGCACGGCCCGTTCCCGCTCCGGGCTCGTTCGCCTCGGTACTGACCGGGGCCGCGATGACCGATCCGTCAGCCCTCGCAGCCCCTCGGCACGGAACCGGTTCACCCATCGATGCGCGCACTGCCGCGACACCCCCAGCTCCCGCGCGACGTGCGCGACCGGCCGACGATCCTCCACCACCCGCCGCACGAGGAGAACCCTCCCGTGAACCGTCAGACGAGCATTACCGTGGGACATCGAGGCCTCCTGGCGATGGTTGAACTGAACAGCTCCATCAAGCCAGGAGGCCTCTTCACACGCCCCGAAGTGTCACCAACGTCATGGCCGAGTACAGCTAGCGGAGCCCGCCGGATCCCGTCGGGCGCACGACGACGCCCGTCCGCGTCACCAGCCGAGCGTGCCCGGCGCGCCCTTGAACGGGCCGACCACGCGCGGCGTGATCCAGCCGCCGTAGAAGTCGCCCTCCTGCGCCTCGACCACGACGCCGTCGACCGTGATGCGGTCCATCCGCGAGGGGTACACGGCGATCCTGTCGGCGAGCACCTCGAAGCCGCGCGTGGGCGACGGGTACCACCACGCAGCACGGTCGGCCGTGACCCCGCCCGCGGTGATGGTGAGGTACGACGCCTCCCCCTTGTACTCGCACCACGACCGGCCGGCCGCGGACGAGAGGACCCCGGCGGCGAAGTCGGCGGAGGGCAGGTAGTAGACGGGCGGGTGGCTGGTCTCGAGCACCCGCACCGCGGATCGGCTGTCGGCGACGACGCGGCCGCCGAGCTCGATCACGACGCGCTCGCCGCTCGGATCCACCCGCGGCGGACGCGGGTAGTCCCACACCGACTCTTGCCCGTCGCCGGGGATCTCGCGGGGACGTCGGGCCGGGGGGATGCGCATGCGCCGACGGTACCGCGGGTGGCTGAGCGCCCGGATCCCGCGGCGGGACGGGCCCGGCGCCCCCGTCCGGTAAAGACGTATCCACTAAACGTTTTTGCACGAATGGTCCCTACAGTGCTTGACTGGGAGTCGTCCACCCGCATTCGGGTGTCACACAGCACGAAATCTTCGAGGAGTAACGCACATGGGCATCATCGGTTTTCTGGTTCTGGGTCTGATCGCCGGAGCGCTCGCCAAGCTGATCCTCCCGGGCAAGCAGGGTGGCGGAATCATCGTCACGCTGATCCTGGGCGTCGTCGGGGCCTTCCTCGGTGGCTTCATCGGCAGCGCGCTCTTCAACAAGGGCGTCGACAGCTTCGACCTCGGGTCGCTCGCGCTCGCCATCGTCGGCGCGATCATCGTCCTGCTGGTCTACGGCGCGATCGTCGGTCGCAAGAAGGCCTAGTCCTTCCTGCATCGCGGAGCCCCCGTCGCCCGACCCACGCGGTCCGGCGGCGGGGGCTCCTTGCATGTCGGACTCCTGATCCGGGCGGGTCGCGCCCCCGGCTCTGCCTACGATGACCGCATGCCCGACGCCGTCGCCCCGCCCTCCTCCTCCTCCTCCTCCTCCTCCTCCTCCTCCTCCTCCCGCTCCCGCACCGCCGCCGTCCTCGTCGCGGTCGCGCTGCCGCCCCTGGCCCTCGCGGCCGCCGGCCTGTCGCACCCCGACCATCTGACCGACGACACCGCGATGCACTGGCGCGACATGCACATCGCCCTGCTGCCCGTCTTCCCGCTGCTCGCGATCGCGCCGATCCTCCTCACGCGCCGCCACGACCGCCGCCTCGGCATCGTCGCGATTGTCCTCGGGTTCGCCTACGCCGTCTGCTACCAGGCGCTCGACATCCTCGCGGGCATCGCGGCGGGCGCCCTCCAGCTCGAGGGCGGCCAGGGCGTCATCACCATGTACGGCCTCGCGGACGACATCGTCGTCACGGGCGTCTGGTCGTACGTCGCCGTCACCGTGCTGGCGAGCGCGCTCGTGATCCGGCATGCGGGGCTCCTGGCGCTGCCGGGCGCGGCGATCGCCGTGGTCGCGGCCGTCTCGTTCGTCGACAGCCACATCTTCTTCCCGCGCGGGGTGATCACCATGCTCGGCCTCGCGATCGGCTGGACCTGGCTGGCGCTCGCGTCGCGCGGACCGGCACGCCCCGGGGCCACCGCGTCCACCGGCTCGGCGAGCGCCCCCGCGGCCGACCGCGCGGAGGCGGCGGCATAGTCTGACGGGATGACAGCGTACGTCTCGGCACTCGACCTCTTCTCCATCGGGATCGGGCCGTCGAGCTCGCACACCGTCGGCCCCATGCGCGCGGCGCTGCTCTTCGCCGAGGAGTGCCAGGCGTCGCCGCGGTTCACGGAGATCGCGCGCGTCACCGTGCGGCTGTACGGCTCGCTCGGCGCGACCGGGCTCGGACACGGCACGCCCGACGCGGTCGTCGCGGGGCTCGCGGGCCTCGCGCCCGAGACGTGCGATCCGGACGAGGTGCGCGGCCGCTGGTCCGGGCTCGGCGAGGGCGTCGACGTGCCGCTCGCGGGGATCCACCCGGTGCGCATGGTGGGCCGCGACCTCACGTTCGAGCCGTTCACGCGCCTCCCCCGGCATCCCAACGCGATGCACCTGGCCGCGCTCGACGCCGACGGCGGCACGGTGCTCGAGAGCACGTGGTTCTCGGTCGGCGGCGGCTTCGTGCTGCGCGAGGACCAGGCGCCGTCCGCCGTGCTGCCCACGGGGCTCCCGCACTCCTTCTCCAACGCCGACGAGCTCATCGAGCTGGCCGAGACCACAGGGCGCTCCATCGCCGACGTCGCGCGCGACACCGAGGAGTCGATCCACGGATCCCGCCGCGCGGTCGCCGGGCTCGACGCGATCTGGGACGCGATGGCCGCGTGCGTGACCGCGGGGCTCGGCGGCCAGGGCACGCTGCCGGGTGGGCTCAACGTGCGGCGGCGGGCGGCGCGCGTCGCGTCGCAGCTGGCCTCGATCGACGCCGAGGGCACGCGCGACACGTCGCACGAGTGGCTGCACGCGTTCGCGCTCGCGGTGAACGAGGAGAACGCGTCCGGCGGGCGCGTGGTCACTGCACCCACGAACGGCGCGGCCGGCATCATCCCCGCGGTCGGCTCCTACTACCTGCGGTTCGTGCCGGGCGCCGACCGCGACGGGATCCGCGACTACCTCCTCACTGCGACCGCCATCGGGTCGCTCGTGAAGGCCAACGCGTCCATCTCGGGCGCGGAGGCCGGCTGCCAGGGCGAGGTCGGCACGGCGTGCGCGATGGCGGCGGGCGCCCTCTGCGCGGTGCTCGGCGGATCCCCGCGGCAGGTCGAGAACGCGGCCGAGATCGCGATGGAGCACCACCTCGGCCTCACGTGCGATCCCGTGGGCGGGCTCGTGCAGATCCCGTGCATCGAGCGCAACGCGATCGCCGCCTCCACCGCCGTCAACGCCGCGCGCATGGCGCTGCACGGCGACGGCACGCACCTCGTCTCCCTCGACACCGTGATCGAGACCATGCGGCAGACGGGCCTCGACATGTCCACCAAGTACAAGGAGACGTCCACGGGCGGGCTCGCGGTCAACGTCATCGAGTGCTGAGGGTCCGGGCGGCGGCCGGCCGTGTCAGGCTGGGCGCATGGGTGTCCCCGCGCTGCTGCTCGCCGTCGCGGCGCTGCTGATCCTCGGCACCACGCAGCTCGCGGCCTGGGGCGCGCTCAAGCGCAACGGCTGGATCGGGATCCGCACGCGCCCCCTCATGGTGAGCGATGCGTCATGGAAGGCCGGGCACCAGGCCGCCCTCCCGGCGCTCCGCAGCACGTGCCTGCCCGTCGCGATCGGCGGCGTCATCGGCGGGATCGCGGCCGGCGCCGGCATGAACAGCGTCGCCAGCTGGGGTGGGCTGCTGCTCGTCGGCGGGATCGTCTGGAGCACGTTCCGCGCGGGGCAGGCGGCGAAGCGGGTCACGCGCCGCCAGGACGCCGAGCGGCAGGACGCCGAGCGCTGGGACCGGCCGCCGCGGATCCGGCACGACTAGGGCGGCGCGACCAGCCCGGCGCGACTAGGTGTACTGAGTCATGACGTTGGTGACACTCGGGCCGCGGGCGTGAGCCCGTGGCTTGAGTGGATTCGTTCAGTGTTGTAGTGCTCGATGAAGGGGTCAAGCGCGTCGGCGCGGTGTTGGTTGCTGGTGAAGGGTTGCCGGTAGGCCCACTCGGTCGCGAGGGTCCGGTTGAAGCGCTCGACCTTGCCGTTCTGCCAGGGGCAGTGCGGGCGGATGAACTTCTGCCGCGCGCCCAGGTCCTGGACGGCGTTCTTGAACGCGGTCGAGTGCCGGTAGGCGAACGCGTTGTCCGTGATGACCCGCTCGATCCGGGTGATCCCGCGCCCGGCGAAGTACGCCGCTGCGCGGGTCAGGAACCCGGCCGCGGTCGCGCCTTTCTCATCGGGATGGATCTCCGCGTAGGCGAGACGGGTGTGGTCATCGACCGCGGCATGGACGTAATCGAACCCGATCCCGCGGCCGCGGACCTGCTCGCTGCGCCCGTGGACCCGCCAGCCGCCTCCGTCCGGGATCCTCCCGAGCTTCTTCACGTCCACGTGGATCAGATCACCCGGATGCTCGTGCTCATACCGGTGCGCCGTTGACCGGGATGCCCGGATCACGGCCCCGGTGACGGGGTCCAACCATGCCAACGGCGGCGCCCCGTGCCGGCGCAGGATGCGGGAGATCGTACGGGATGGAACACCTGTCACCGGCGCCAGCCGCGCAGGACCCGCCCGCAACTGGGCCCGCGCTTCCAGCACGGCCCGTTCCCGCTCCGGGCTCGTTCGCCTCGGTACTGACCGGGGCCGCGATGACCGATCCGTCAGCCCTCGCAGCCCCTCGGCACGGAACCGGTTCACCCATCGATGCGCGCACTGCCGCGACACCCCCAGCTCCCGCGCGACGTGCGCGACCGGCCGACGATCCTCCACCACCCGCCGCACGAGGAGAACCCTCCCGTGAACCGTCAGACGAGCATTACCGTGGGACATCGAGGCCTCCTGGCGATGGTTGAACTGAACAGCTCCATCAAGCCAGGAGGCCTCTTCACACGCCCCGAAGTGTCACCAACGTCATGGCCGAGTACAACTAGGCCGGCGAGCCCGCCTCGCGCAGCGCGTCGCCCACAGCAGCCAGGCGATCCCGCCCGACGAGGCCGAGGTGGTACACGTACGTGTCGTCTATCCCGCGCACGGCCGCGGGCCAGCCGGCGCGGATGCTCGCAGGCGTCGCCGGCGGCAGCGCCCAGAGGTAGCCGCCGAGCGGGATGCCGGGCAGCCGCTCGCGGAGCGCGCGCATCGCGTCGGCGTCGTGGGCCACGGCGTCGAGCACCACGACGCCGTCCACCTCGTCGAGGTCGTCGAGGAGCGCGGCGAACGGCCCGGTGGCCCACGGATCCGCCTGCGCGTGCACGACGACGCGGTCGACGCCGGCGTCACGCGCGGCGGCGAGGCACGCGTCGAGGAGCTGCCGCCGGGCCCGGCTGCGCACGCGCAGGACGGCGTCGAGCCCGTCGAGCCCGCCGTCCGCGTCGACGCGGGCGCGCACGTCGGCGCGGAGCGCGTCCGGATCCTCGCCCTCCTCCGCGAGCAGCCCGACGCACACCGTGCAGAAGCAGATGGACAGCAGCGCCTCGGCTTCGGCCGACCAGTCGGCGCCCGCGGTCTTCTCGTGGTGCCCGAGGTGGCCGAGGCCCATGGGGCCGCACGCCTCGAGCATCACGCCGTCGAGGTCCACCGCCCGGGCCGTCTCGGCGACCAGCGCCGTCGCGTACTCACGCACCTCGGGGCGCGCGGGGCAGAGCGCGTACGGGTACGCCTCGCCGAACGCGTTGACGACGCAGCTGCCCGGGTTGCGCGTGCCGACCGACGTCGAGTGCGTGAGGACGATCCACGCCTCGACCCGGAGGCCCGCGGCGCGCGCGATCGCGGCGGCCCGGGCGAACGCGTCCGGGCCGACCCACGGGGTGTCGTCGTCGGGCCGGAGCTCGCCCCAGGCCCCCTCGCGCACCGGCAGGTACAGCGCCGCGGAGCGCGCGTCCACGATGCGGTGCCGCGGATGCAGCGGCGTCGCGGCCCGCACCGAGTGGTACGCGGCCGCGATGGCGACGCCGTCGGCGCCCGCGGCCCGGACCCGCGTGACAGCGTCGGGGTCGTCGATCAGGTCCCACGGGTAGGCGCAGAACGCGACGCTCATCGCACGCCCGCCGACCGCAGCGCCTGGGCGAGCCGGTGCGCGTGCGCGCCGATGATCCCCGCGACGCGCTCCACCTCGGAGTCGCTCGCGCGGTCGATGGGCATGGAGCAGCTGATCGCGTCGGTCGCGGGGATCCGGTAGCCCACGCTCACCGCGACGCAGCTGACGCCGGCCAGGTTCTCCTCGCGCTCGTGCGCGTAGCCGCGTTCACGCGCCGCGTCGAGCTGCGCGTCGAGCGCGGCGACGTCAGTCACGGTCTGCGGGGTGAGGGCGGCGAGCGGGCCCGATCCGAGCACCTCCCGACGCTCCTCGGGGCTGAGCTCCGCGAGCAGGGCCTTGCCGAGCGACGTCACGTGCGCGGGCAGCTGCCGGCCGACGCGCGAGGTCGCCCGCCGGGACTCGGTGGTCTCGCGCGTGGCGAGGTACAGCACGCGGTCGCCCTCGCGGCGCGCGTAGTGCGCGGTGTACCCGGTCTCGTCGCGGATCCGCTCGAGGGCCGCGAGGGCGTGCGGCAGCGCCCGGTCGCGGTCGAGGTAGGCGGTGCCGACGACGAGCGCGCGGGATCCGATGGAGACGTGCGTGCCGTCCTGCAGCATCTGGATCCAGCCGCTCGCCGCCATGGTGTGCAGCAGCTGGTGCAGGCTCGACCGCGGGTAGCCGGACGCGCGGTGCAGGTCCACGACGGAGACGGGCTCGGACGACGCGGCCAGCCGCTCCAGCAGCGCCAGCGTGCGCTCCGCCGACTTGACCGGCCGTGCCCCGCGCTCCCCTGCCGGTCCGTCGGTCACCATGCGTCTCCCAGTGCGTGCTCCGGAGCGGCCCACTCGCCGCCGATGAGTCCGTTCGCGTCGGCGTCGTCCACGTCGGCGTCGTCCACGTCGACGATGCCGGCCGCGAACGCCTCCGCGTCGTCCTCAGGGTAGTAGCCGATCCGCTCGCCGGACTCGGGCGAGAACCACGCGCGGGCGTTGCGCGACACGCCCCAGACGATGCGGTGGCCGGGCTCCTCGAGCGCGGCGACGGCCTCGACGAGCCGCGCGAGGTCCGGGAAGGAGAGCCAGGTGGAGAGCGAGCGGCGACCCGTCGGCCGGTCGAGGAGCGTGCCGATCCTGGCGCTCACGACGCTCATCGCGTGGCGGTCGGCGTACACGGATCCGAGCGCCTCCATGGCCGCCTTCGTCACGCCGTAGAGGCTGTCCGGCCGGGGCGGCAGGTGGTCGACGGGCACCGCGGGCACCGGGTGGAAGCCGACGGCGTGCGTGGAGCTCGCGAGGAGGACGCGGCGGACGCCCTCCTGGCGCGCGGCGTCGAGCACGCTCCGGGTGCCGTCGATGTTCGCCGCGAGCACGTCGTCCCACGGCCGTTCGCGGCTGATCCCGCCGAGGTGCACCACGACGTCCGCGCCGCGCACGGCATCGCGCACGGCGTCGGTGTCGCGCACCGAGGCGATGACGGCACGCTCCCCCTCGACCGGCTCCGGATCCACCAGGTCGAGGAGCACGAGCTCGTGGCCCGCCGCCCGCAGCAGGGGCCGGACGCCGCGTCCGGCCATGCCGGCGGCCCCCGTCATCACGATGCGCGTCGTGTCCGCCATGCCTTCTCCTCAGGGTCGTCCCACCGGCGATTGACATCGCCGTCGATTGCATTACCGTAGCAGCGCATTCACACTGACGCAATGCATTCAAGCATGCAAATGGAGATTCGATGATGAAGACTCGACTCGTGCGGAGGGCGATCGCCTTGGCATCCGTCGCCGCGCTCGCGGGCACCATGAGCGCCTGCTCCGCGTCGGACGGCGGCGGCTCCACCTCCGCGGACGACCGCTCCCTCGAGGTGTGGACGCGCAGCACGCCGGACGATGCCGCGTCCTACCAGTTCGTGTTCGACGCCTTCACCGCGAAGACCGGCATCAAGATCGACTACAAGCCCGTCCCCGAGTTCGACACGCAGCTGCAGGCGCGCGCCCAGCAGCGGAGCCTCCCCGACGTGATGGTCACCGACGCCGGCAACCTCGGCACCTACGAGTCGCAGGGCTTCCTCCGCCCCGTCGACCGCGACGCCGTCGCCGGCGGCGACCAGATCTCCGACGCCACGTGGCAGAGCACGCGCGGCACCGACGGCGACTACTACGGCATCCCGTGGTCGCGCCAGGCCGCCATCACCTTCATCCGCAAGGACTGGCGCGAGAAGCTCGGCCTGCCGGTGCCGAAGACCTGGGACGACCTCTCCGCGCTCGCGAAGGCGTTCGCCGAGGACGACCCGGACGGCGACGGCAAGGCCGACACCTACGGCATGGTCGTGCCGGGCAGCGCCGAGAACGGGTACATCGCGCGCTGGGCCGCGTCGTACATCTGGCAGGCCGGCGGCGACATCCTGAAGGACGACGGCGACGGCACCTACACCGCGGACTTCGACAACCCGGGCACGGAGAAGGCCATGGAGTGGATCCGCGACCAGTTCTGCACCCCGGGCGTCGTCGTCCCCGGCTCCGTGAACCTCACGATCGCCAACACGCCGTTCTTCGCGCAGGGCACGGCCGGCATCTACCAGACCGGCCCCTACAACCTCAGCTCGTTCGACGCGGCGGTCGGCAAGGACAATGTGGAGGTGATCCCGACCCCGGCGGGCCCGGGCGGCGGCACGGACTCGTTCGCGGAGGGCGAGGACATCTACTTCGGCGCCTCCTCGAAGAAGCAGGACCTGCAGGA
Organism: Clavibacter sepedonicus; assembly: GCF_000069225.1. GTDB lineage: Bacteria > Actinomycetota > Actinomycetes > Actinomycetales > Microbacteriaceae > Clavibacter > Clavibacter sepedonicus. The sequence continues at coordinate 2,487,517 of NC_010407.1, forward strand.
GCAGCTGGCCGAGTTCATGATCACGCCCGAGGCGCAGCAGCTCGCCATGCAGGTGAAGACGAACGACCAGGGCGTGCTGGCGCAGCCGGTGGTGCGGATCCCCGTCAACAGCTCCGTCGACATCGGCGCGGTGAAGGACGACCCGCGCTGGGACACCGCGAAGCAGGTCTACGACGAGCACGGCCGGTCGTTCCCGTGGGCGATCGACTTCACGCCCTACCGCCAGATCGTCGCGGACGGGCTGAACGGCGTCATCGCCGACTGCTCCAGCGACATCCCCGGGGCGCTGTCCGACATCCAGTCCCAGCTCTCCGACGAGCTCGACGAGCAGGGGGTGCAGGGATGAGCATCGGCGCCCCCGCACCGCTCCTGGTGGATCCCGAGCGCCGCGCGCCCGCGGCCCCCAGCCCCGTGCAGCCGAAGGGCCGGCTGCCGTTCCGCACGCGCTCGCTGATCCCGTGGGCCTTCCTCGTGCCTGGCCTCGTGCTCGGCGCGCTGTTCAAGTTCATCCCGATGCTCGAGGGCTTCCGGATGAGCTTCGTGAAGGTCCAGCCCTTCCTCGGCGACAGGTTCCTGGGTCTCGACAACTACGTGCACGTGCTCCGCGACCGGCGGTTCACCGAGGCGCTCGGGCACACCGTGCTGCTCGGCGTCGGGCAGACCGTCGGCGCGCTCATCATCGGCCTCGCGCTCGCGCTGCTGCTCGAGGGCACGTCGCGCCGGCTGTGGTTCGTGCGCACGGCCGTGTTCCTGCCCGTCGTGACGGCGGTCGCGGTCATCGGCGAGATCTGGCGGATCCTGTACTTCCCGACCGAGACCGGCTTCCTCAACTCGCTGCTGGGGATGGTGGGGATCCCGCCGCAGGGCTTCATCAGCGACCAGTCGACGGCCCTCGGCTACGTGATGCTCGTCGGCATCTGGACGGGCGCGCCCTACAACATGGTCATCATCCTCGCGGGGCTCACCGGCATCGACCGCACGCTCTACGAGGCCGCCGCGGTCGACGGCGTGAGCATGCGCCAGCGCTTCCGGTACATCGTGATGCCGGCCCTCCGCCCCGCCGTCAGCGTCGTGCTGACGCTCGCGGCCATCCGCAGCCTCCGCACCTTCACCGAGGTGTACGTGCTCACGGGCGGCGGACCCGCGGGATCCACCGAGGTCTGGATGACCCGCGTGTTCTCGCTCGGCTTCAAGGCCAACGACCTGGGCGTCGCGTCGGCGGCCTCCGTGCTGCTGCTGCTCGCGACCCTGGGCCTCACCGTCGGCGTCCGCGCCCTGTCATCCCGCAAGGAGAAGGCCAGATGAGCATCCTCGAGCGCCCCACGGGCGCCACCCGCCGCAGGAACGACGGCCAGTTCGACAGCGCGCTCGGCTGGAAGCCCGGCCTCCGCCCGTCGAACGTGATCCGCTTCGCGCTGTGCGCCGTCGCCTTCGTGGTGTTCGCGGCGCCGTTCGTGATCATCGTGTCCGGCGCGTTCGACGCCTTCACGTCGTCGACGAGCATCCACCTGTTCCCGCAGCAGCTGTCGCTGGAGTCGTTCCGGGTCGCGTTCGACTCCGGCGTGCTCGGCTACCTCCGCAACTCGCTCGTGATCGCGGGCGGCGGGCTCGTGCTGCAGGTGAGCGTCGCGATCCTCACGTCCTACGCCCTCGCCCGGCACCGGTTCCGCGGCCAGTCGTTCGTGCTGCTGCTGTTCCTGCTCACGATGATGCTGCCGGAGGAGGTCATCGCGATCCCGCTGTCGCAGGTCATCGGCGACGTCGGCGGCACGGGGCTCGACCTGCGCGGGACACCGCTCGGCGTGATCCTGCCGGTGGCGGTGTGGGGCTTCTCGATCCTCGTCATGACGGAGTTCATGAAGGACATCCCCCTCGAGATCGAGGAGGCCGCGCGCCTCGACGGCTGCGGCGAGCTGCGGATGCTGTGGACCGTGATCCTGCCGCTGTGCAAGCCGGTGCTGGGCGTCGTCACGATCTTCGGCTTCATGATGATCTGGGACCAGTACCTGCTCCCCCTCATCGCCGCGAACGACCCGAGCGACTACACGCTCACGGTCGCGCTCAGCGTCCTCCGCACCGACCCCACGGTCGGCTCGGGCGTCCTGCTCGCGGGAGCGCTGCTCGCGCTCCTGCCGAGCCTCGTCATCTACCTGCTCATGCAGCGGTCGCTCATCCGGGGGATCACCTCGGGCGCGACGAAGGGATAGCACCATGATCATCCGCGACCTCGTCGTCACCCCCATCGCGTTCCGCGACCCGCCCCTCCTCAACGCCGACGGCGTGCACGAGCCGCTCGCGCTCCGCACGATCGTCGAGCTGGTCGTCGACGGCGGCGTCGTGGGCCTCGGCGAGGGGCAGGGCGGACGGGTCGTGGCGGAGCGCGTCGCGTCCGTGCGCGACGCCGTCGTCGGCCTCCGCGTGACCGACCTCCACGGCATCGAGCGGGCGGTGGACGCGGCGCTCGGCGGCGACGCCGGGCCGCTCACCCGCCAGGAGCGCCGTGTCGTGTACTCCATGATCGACGTGGCCGCGCACGACGCGTGGGGCAGGATCGCGGGGCTGCCCGTGAGCGAGCTGCTCGGCGGGCGCGTGCGCGACGCCGTGCCGTACAGCGCGTACCTCTTCTACAAGTGGGCCGCGCACCCGGGTGAGGCGCCGGACGCGTTCGGCGAGGCGCTGGATCCCGCCGGGATCGTCGCGCAGGCCCGCCTCCTCATCGACCGCTACGGCTTCGGCTCCATCAAGCTCAAGGCGGGCGTCTTCCCGCCGGACGAGGAGGTCGCCGCAATCCGCGCGCTGGCCGAGGCGTTCCCGACGCACCCGCTGCGGATCGACCCGAACGGCGCGTGGACCCATGAGACGGCGCTGCGCGTCGCGGCCGAGCTCGACGGCGTGCTCGAGTACCTCGAGGATCCGGTGCTCGGCATCGACGGCATGTCCCGCGTCGCAGCCCACGTGCCGCAGCCGCTCGCCACGAACATGTGCGTCGTGACGTTCGAGCAGATCCGGGAGGCGTTCGCGAAGGACGCCGTGCAGATCGTGCTGTCCGACCACCACTACTGGGGCGGCCTGGCGCACACCCGCGAGCTCGCGGCCATCTGCCGGACCTTCGGCGTGGGCCTCTCGATGCACTCCAACTCGCACCTCGGGATCTCGCTCGCCGCCATGACGCACGTCGCCGCCGCCAGCCCCGAGCTCGCCTACGCCTGCGACACGCACTACCCGTGGAACCGCGGCGACGACGTGATCGTGCCGGGCGCGCTCGAGATCGTGGACGGATCCGTCGCCGTGCCGACCGCCCCCGGCCTCGGCGTCGAGCTCGACCGCGACGCCCTCGCCCGCCAGCACCTGGTGTACGTCGAGTCGGGGCGAACCGTACGCGACGACTCCGGCTACATGCGGAGCATCCAGCCCGCCTACGACCCCACCCTCCCGAGGTACTGATGACGACGACCGACACCGCCACCACCCCCGCCGGCCTGCTGCCGCCCCTCGAGGGCGTGCTCTTCTTCCCCGTCACGCCGTTCGACGCCGCCGACCGCGTCGACGTCGACGTGTTCGGCGCGCACGTCGCCCACGGCCTCGACCAGGGCGCCGGCGCCGCGTTCGTCGCGTGCGGCACGGGCGAGTTCCACGCGCTCGACATCGACGAGTACGCCCAGGCCGTGCGCGCCGGGGTCGCCGCCGCGGGTGGGCGCCACCTCGTCATCGCGGGGGTCGGCGGGCCGCTCGGGCACGCCCGCCGCTGCGCGCAGCTGGCCACGGAGCTCGGCGCCGACGGGATCCTCGTGCTGCCGCCGTACCTCGTCGCCGGCCCGCAGGACGGCCTCGCCGCCTACGTCGAGGCCGTCGCCCACGCGACGCCGCTGCCGCTCATCGCGTACCACCGCGGCCAGGCGCAGTTCACGGAGGCCACGGTCGAGCGGCTGCTCGCGCTGCCGACGCTGGCCGGGATCAAGGACGGTGCGGGCGACGTGGCCCTGTTCCAGCGCTTCGTGCTCGCCGCGCGCCGGGCCGGGCGCGACGACGTGCAGTTCTTCAACGGGCTCCTCACGGCCGAGTCGAGCCAGGCCGCGTACCGGGCGATCGGCGTGCCGCTGTACTCGTCGGCCGTGTTCGCGATGGCCCCCCGCGTCGCGAGCGCGTTCCACGCGGCCTACCGCGCGGACGACCTCGAGCGGCAGCGCTTCCTCCTCGACGAGTTCTTCACGCCGCTCGTGCGCCTGCGCGACGAGACGCCCGGGTTCGCGGTGTCGCTCATCAAGGCGGGGCTGCGACTGGGCGGCGTGCCGGTGGGATCCGTGCGGGCGCCGCTCGTGGATCCGTCGCCGCGGCAGCTCGCCGAGCTCGAGCGGATCCTCGCCCACGGGGAGGACGTCGTCGCCTGAGCTAGCTGTAGTTCCTCGGGAGGTTGTGAACGCGTGGGCGGATAGCGAAGACCTCCGGGACGATGTGAGTTACCAAGCACACGTCATCACCGGAGGTCTTCGTGACTCACGCTAACGCCCCGTTCACTCCCGTGGGCAGGCTTCGGCTTGCCCGGTTGATCATCGAGGACGGGTGGCCGGTCCGGCGTGCGGCGGAGCGGTTCCAGTGCTCGCCGGCGACGGCGTCGAGATGGGCTCGCCGGTATCGGGCCGGGTTGCCGATGACGGACCGCTCATCCCGCCCGCACCGGCAACCGACCCGCACGAGTCAGCGTCGGGAGCGGCGGATCATCGCGCTGAGATTCACTCGCCGGTGGGGCCCGCACCGCATCAGCTACCACCTGCGTATCCCCCGTTCCACGGTCGAGCGGGTCCTCCGTCGCTACCGGATGCCGTTGCTCACGCACCTGGATTCCGCGACGGGACTCCCCGTCCGACGCTCGCCCGCGCGACGTTACGAGCACTCCTCACCGGGAGATCTGGTCCACGTCGACATCAAGAAGCTCGGCCGCATCCCGGACGGCGGCGGGCACCGAGTCCTCGGCAGAGCGGCCGGCCGGAAGAACAACCCCCGGACCGGGCGGGGATACGCGTTCCTGCACCACGCCGTGGATGACCACTCCCGACTCGCGTACTCCGAGATCCTCACCGACGAGCGCAAGGAGACCGCCGCCGCGTTCTGGGCCCGCGCGAACGCGTTCTTCACCACCGCGGGCATCACCGTGATCCGTGTCCTGACGGACAACGGCTCCTGCTACCGCTCCCACGCCTTCACCGAGGCGCTCGGCACCATCGCCCACACACGCACCCGCCCCTACCGGCCCCAGACCAACGGGAAGGTCGAGCGCTTCAACCGCACCCTCGCCACCGAGTGGGCCTACGCCCACCCCTACCTCACCGACGAGGCCCGCGCCGCGACCTACCCTGCCTGGCTGCATCACTACAACCACCACCGCCCCCACACCGGCATCGGCGGACTCACGCCCGCCGAACGCGTTCACAACCTCACTGGGAACTACAGCTAGCGCGCCTCGTCGTCGAGCTGCGCCCGCAGCGCGTCCGCCGTGGTCACCGGGAGGCGGCAGACGAAGTCGGCGCACAGGTACGCCGTGGCGGTGGATCCGGCGACGCGGTCCGCGAGCAGCTCGAAGCCCGCGTCGGCCCAGGCGCGCGCCGCCGTCTCCGTGACGACGAGCGACACGTGGGGCGGGCGGGTCAGCCCGTGCGCGATCGCGGCGAGCGGGTCGTCGCCGCGGTCCGCCGCGTCCGGCAGCACGACCACGAGCTGCCGGCCCGCCGCGTCGATCGCCGCCGCCTGCTCCAGCGCCCCGCCGAACGCGATCGGCCGGGTCGCGCCGCCCGCCGCGACCGTCGCGAGCGCGGCGCGGGCCGCGCGCTCGTAGCGCGGATCCGCCGTCAGACGCCCGAGCACGCGCGCGGCCGAGCATGCCGCGGTGAGGCCCGACGGGTACGCGCCCTCGGACGGGTCGGCCGCGAGGTCGAGGCCGAAGCCCGCGAGCACCGGATCCGCGCCCGTCGGCACGCGGAAGCCCGCGGCGCCCGACTGCGGCTCGCCCGCCCCGGGCTGCGCAGCGGAGGCGGCGTCGGCCGCCTGGACCAGCGCGTCCACGATCCCCCGCGCCCGCACCGCGTAGCCGACCTCGCCCGTCGCGAGCGCGAGCGCGAGCAGCCCGTCCGCGAGCATCCCGTGGTCCTCGAGCGTCGCGACCGCGGGCGACACGCGCCCGTCGATGGACGCGCGCACGAGCGACCCGTCGGCGCGCACGTGCTCCGCGAGCAGCATGTCGGCGGCATCGCGCGCGGCCTGGATCCAGGCGGGGCGGCCGAACGCGCGGCCCGCCCGGGCGAGAGCGCCGATCGCGAGCCCGTTCCACCCCGTGAGCACCTTCCCGTCGACCGCCGGCGGCTCCTCGGCGGCCCGCCCCGCGGCATCCAGCGCGTAGTAGCCGCCCTCGACGCGGCGGCCGCCGACCGTGCTCTCGGAGTCCTGCGCCGACGCGAACCCGCCGGACGCCCGCCGCAGCGTGCCGGTGAGGAACGCCGCGATGCCGCCCGCGACCTCCTCGTCCCCGGCACGCGCGTACGCGTCGAGCAGCAACGCGTTGTCGTAGAGCATCCGCTCGTAGTGCGGCTCGGACCAGTCGCGCCGCGTGGAGTAGCGGAAGAAGCCGCCCTCGACCGGGTCGCGCAGGTCGGATCCGGCCATCGCGTCGAGCGTCCGGCGCACGAGCGCGCGCGTCGCCTCGGCGCGTGACGGCGCGAGCACGCCGGAGGTGGCGAGCGTGTCGAGCAGCAGCACGACGGGCGCGACGGGGAACTTGGGCGCGGATCCGAACCCGCCGTGCTCCGGGTCCTCGAACGCGGCGAGGTCGGCGGCGATCCGGTCGAGGGCGGCGGCGTCCGGCAGCGGCGACGCGACGGATCCGCGCTCGGAGGCCTCCCGGATCGCGGCGCTCAGCTGCCCCGCGCCCTGCTCGACCTGGTCGCGGCGCGTGGTCCAGGCGTCGGCCACAGCGTCGAGCACCTGCCGGAACGACGGGTGCCCGGCGCGCGGCTCCGGCGGCGAGTAGGTGCCCGCGTGGAACGTGCGGCCCTCGGGCGTCGTGAACACGTTGAGCGGCCAGCCGAGCTGGTCCGTGAAGGCGCCGGCCGCGGTGATGAGCGCGGCGTCCACCTCGGGGTGCTCCTCGCGGTCGACCTTGATCGCGACGAACCCGGCGTTCAGCCGGTCGGCGAGCGCGGGATCCTGGAACGTCTCGCGCGCCATGACGTGGCACCAGTGGCAGGTCGAGTAGCCGACCGAGACGAGCACCGGCACGTCGCGCCTCCGGGCCTCCGCGAACGCCTCCTCGCCCCATGTCCGCCAGTCGACCGGGTTGTCCGCGTGGCTCTGGAGGTACGGGCTGACGGCGTCGGCTAGGCGGTTGGGCATGCGTCCACGCTACGCGCGGGGCAGGGACGGGTCCGGGCGTCAGATCCAGTCGCGCTTGCGGAAGATCCCGTAGAGCACGCCGCTCACGCCGAGCATGAGGACGAGGGAGAAGGGGTAGCCCCAGTCCCAGTGCAGCTCCGGCATGATGTCGAAGTTCATGCCGTAGACGCTCGAGACGAGCGTGGGCGCAAAGAGGATGGCCGCCCAGCCCGAGATCTTGCGGGTCTCCACGCTCTGCCGGTTGCTCGACTCGCTCAGCTCGCGCATCTCCTCGTTCTGGCGCTGGCCGACGAGCGTCGAGTTCACGGTGAGGATGTCGCGCAGCAGCACGCGGAACTCCTCCACGCGCTCGTTGACGACGATGACGTGGTCGGCCACGTCGCGGAGCGCCTGCTGGAGGTCCTCGCTGACCTCGTACTTGCCGGATCCCGCCTGCAGCTGCTGGAGCATGCCGCCGAGCGGGCGCACCGCGCGCTGGAAGTCGATGACCTCGCGGCTGAGCTCGTAGATGCGGCGGGACACGGCCGGATCCCCGTCGAACACCTGGTCCTCGATCTCGTCGATGTCGTTCGCGAGGCCCGTGACGACGGGCGCGTACCCGTCGACGACGGCGTCGAGGATCGCGTACAGCACCGACTGCGGCCCGTGCGTGAGGAGCTCCGGCCGCTCCTGCATGCGCGTGCGGATGGCGGAGAGGTCGGGTGACTCGGCGTGCCGGACGGTGATGACGAAGTTGCGGCCGAGGAACACGTGCAGCTCGCCGAACTCCACCTCCTCGCGGTCGTCCACGTAGCGGGCGGCGCGCAGCACGGTGAAGAGGGTGGAGCTGTAGCGCTCGGTCTTGGGGCGCTGGTGGGCCTGCACCGCGTCCTCCACCGCGAGCTCGTGCAGGTCGAACTCCTCGGCGAGCGCCTGCAGCTCCTCGACCGTGGGGCGGTAGAGGCCGATCCCCGCCATCGCCTCGGGGCGCTCGTCGAGCTCGCGGAACGTGTCGGCGAGGGTGGCGGGCGACGCGACGCGGCAGCCGTCGACATACACGCCGTTGTCGACGAGGCTCGGGCGACGCGCGCCCGGCTGCTCCGCCGGATCCTCCCGCTCGGCCCGCGCCCGGGCCGCGCCGCCCGCATGGCCGCCGAGGGGCGCGACGCCCCGGGAGACCACGGACTTGAGGCGCGTGCGGATGCGGTGCTGGGACATGACGGACACGGTACCCGGCCGAGGTGACGCGCCCGTGCCGCTGGGGAGCGACCCGGTCAGACCACCCGGTCGGGGTGGCTGCCCACGCGTCCCGCGGCCTCGAGCGCGGTGATCCCCGCCATCTCCTCGTCCGTCAGCGCGAAGTCGAAGACGTCCGCGTTCTCGACCAGCCGCTCGCGCCGCGTGGTCTTCGGGAAGACGATCGTGCCGCGCTGCACGTGCCAGCGGAGCACGACCTGCGCGTCCGTGCGGCCGTGGGCGCGGGCGGCGTCGCGCACGACGGCCGCACGACGGCTCCGCGGGCGAGCGGGCTCCACGCCTCGACGGCGATCCCGTGCTCGGCGAGGTATGCCGTGGTCGCCCGCTGCTGGTGCCGCGGGTGCAGCTCGATCTGGTCCACGGCAGGTGCGGGCAGGCCGGCGGTCGCCAGTGCCTCGAGGTGCGGCACCAGGAAGTTGGAGACGCCGATGGAGCGGCTCAGCCCCGCGTCGCGGGCCGCGGCGAGCGCCTCCCACGTCTCCACGTAGAGGCCGCGCTCGGCGGCGGGCCAGTGGATGAGGAGCAGGTCGACCGCGGGCAGGCCCAGCCGGTCGAGGCTGCGCCGGATCGCGTCGCGGGCCCGGTCGCGCCCGTGGTCGTCGTTCCAGACCTTGGTGGTGACGAACAGCTCGTCGCGCGGGAGGCCGGACGCGCGGATCGCCCGCCCGACGCCCTCCTCGTTGCCGTACATGGCAGCGGTGTCGATGTGCCGGTAGCCGACCTCGAGCGCCTCCGCGACGATCCGCTCGGCGTCGGAGTCCGTCACCTTGTAGGTTCCCACGCCGAACTGCGGGATGAGGACCCCGTCGCCCATCGGCACCGACGGGACGGGCGCGCGGAGGACGTCGCCGCCCTGCCCTTCCGTCACGAGCCGAACCGCTCGACGAGCGCCCGCTTGAGGATCTTCCCGCTCGGCCCGAGCGGCAGCGCCTCGACCACCTCGACCCGTCGCGGGTACTTGTAGGACGCTATGCGCTCCTTCATGTACGCGACGACCTCCGCGGCGTCGACGGTCGCGTCCGCCTTCGGCACGATCGCGGCGACGACCTCCTGCCCGTGCTCCTCGTGCGGCACGCCGAACACGGCGCACTGCGCGACGGCCTCGTGCCGGGCGAGCACTTCCTCGACCTCGCGCGGGTACACGTTGTAGCCGTTGCGCAGGATCATGTCCTTCGTCCGATCGACCACGCGGATGTAGCCGTCGTCGTCGATGGTGCCGAGGTCGCCGGTGCGGAACCAGCCGTCGACGACCGCGCGCGCGGTGTCCTCGGGGCGGTGCAGGTAGCCGTTCATGAGGTTGTGGCCGCGGATCACGATCTCGCCGAGCACGCCGCGCTCGAGCAGCTCGACCCGGTCCTCGTGCTCGGGGTCGGCGATCTCGATCTGCACGCCCCAGATCGGCTTCCCGACGGTGCCGGGCCGGGCGGGGAGCCCCACGTGGTTGAACGACGCGACGGGCGAAGTCTCCGTGAGGCCGTAGCCCTCGTGGATCTCGGCGGAGAACGCGTCGCGGAACGCCTCGATCGCGGCGACCGGGAGCGCGGCGCCGCCTGAGACCGCGTAGCGCAGGGCCGGGCGCGCGGGGTTCCGGCCCGCCGCCGCCAGCAGCGCGAAGTACATGGTCGGCACGCCCATGAACACCTGCGTGTCGTGCTCGACCATGAGCGCGAGCGCCGCGTCGCCGTCGAAGCGCGGCACCATCACGATGGTCGCGCCGATCCGGAAGGACGCGTTCATGGTGCAGGTCTGACCGAACGTGTGGAACAGGGGCAGGCAGCCGAGGATCCGGTCGCCCGTGCGGAGATCGAGCGTGTTGAGCAGCAGCACGTCGACCTGCATCACCAGCGCCAGGTGGCAGCCCTCGGCGCCCTTCGGCTGGCCCGTGGTGCCGGACGTGTACAGGATGGTTGCGATGTCCGACGGCCGGCGCGGCACGTAGGTGCGGATCGGTGTCGCGGCCGGCGCGAGCTCCTCCAGCCGGTCGGGCCCGCCCTCGGTCGAGGCCGGTACGAGCACGCTGATCACCGGCACCTCGGCGAGCGCAGCGCCCTTCGCGCCCTGCTCGAGCAGCGGTCCGGCGCAGACGAGGAGCGCGGATCCGGAGTCGCGGAGCACGTATGCGATCTCCTCGGCCTTCAACAGTGCGTGCACGGGCACGACCACGCCGCCGAGGGCGAGCACCGCGTAGTAGACGCGCGGGAAGTCGGCCACGTTGGGGATCAGCATGGCGACGCTCGTGCCCTCGCCCACCCCGCGCGCGGCGAGCGCGCCCGCGTAGGCGCGGGTCTCGTCCCAGAGCTCGCGATAGGTCGTGGCGACGTCGCCCACGACGACGGCGACCCGGTCGGCGTGCCGCTCGGCGGACTCGGCGAGGATCGCGGCCACCGACACGGAGGCGAACCCCGTGCCTTCCTGCTCGTGGGCGGGAAGCAGGGGCGTGTCGGAAGTCATGGTCGGTCCCATCGGTCGTCGACGACGCGGGAGGCGGTGCCCCCCGGGGCACCGTCCGTCGGGCGCCTGCCGCTGACGATAACCGTCGACGACCGCCCCGGGGAGGCCTGACAGCCCGCGGATAGGATGATCACGTATGGAATCCAGCATCGTGTACCCGCCCGAGCTCCCCGTCAGCCGGATGCGCGATGAGATCGCCGACGCCATCCGCGACAACCAGGTCGTCATCGTCGCGGGCGCCACGGGCTCGGGCAAGACCACGCAGCTGCCGAAGATCTGCCTCGAGCTCGGCCGCGAGAGCATCGGCCACACGCAGCCCCGCCGCCTCGCCGCGCGCACCATCTCGGAGCGCATCGCGGAGGAGCTCGGCGGCGAGGTCGGCCAGCTCGTCGGCTACCAGGTGCGCTTCACCGACAAGGTCTCCGCCGACACCCGCATCAAGCTGATGACCGACGGGATCCTGCTCAACGAGCTGCAGCGCGACCGGCTGCTGAAGAAGTACGACACGATCATCATCGACGAGGCCCACGAGCGCAGCCTCAACATCGACTTCCTGCTCGGCTACCTCAAGCAGCTGCTGCCCCGCCGGCCCGACCTCAAGCTCATCATCACGTCGGCCACCATCGACCCGCAGAGCTTCTCGAAGCACTTCGGCGACGCGCCCATCGTGGAGGTGTCCGGGCGCACGTACCCGGTGGAGATCCGGTACCGCCCGCTCGTGGCCGAGGCCGCCGTCGCGGGCGAGGACGACGACCTCGCCGACGCGCCGCTCGAGCGCCCGGCCGACGATCGCGACTTCCTGGAGGGCATCAACGCGGCCCTCGACGAGCTGGCCGCCGAGTCGTCGGGCGACGTGCTCGTCTTCCTCAGCGGCGAGAACGAGATCCGCGACGCCGAGGACGCGATCCGCAGCCGGAACCTCCCGCACACCGAGGTGCTGCCGCTCTACGGCCGGCTGTCGTCGGCGGACCAGCACCGCGTCTTCCAGCCGTCAACGCAGGCGGGCGTGCGCCGCCGCATCGTGCTCGCCACCAACGTCGCCGAGACGAGCCTCACGGTGCCCGGCATCAAGTACGTGATCGACGCCGGCACCGCCCGCATCTCGCGCTACAGCGTGCGCTCCAAGGTGCAACGGCTCCCCATCGAGGCGATCTCGCAGGCGTCGGCGAACCAGCGCTCGGGCCGCTCCGGCCGCACGAGTGACGGCATCGCGATCCGCCTGTACTCGGAGGAGGACTTCCTCCGCCGTCCCGAGTTCACCGAGCCCGAGATCCTCCGCACCAACCTCGCGGCCGTGATCCTGCAGATGGTGTCGCTCGGCCTCGGCGACATCGCCGCGTTCCCGTTCCTCCAGCCGCCGGACTCCCGCGGCATCAAGGACGGCGTCGACCTCCTCACCGAGCTCGGCGCCGTGATCCGCTCCCCCGACGGCACGCCCGCCCTCACCCAGGTGGGCCGCGACCTGTCGCGCCTGCCCATCGACCCGCGGTTCGCGCGCATGGTCGTCGAGTCGCGGAAGCACGGCGTGAGCCGCGAGGTGATGATCATCGTGGCCGGCCTCACCATCCAGGACGTGCGCGAGCGCCCGCTCGAGAAGCGCCCGCAGGCCGACCAGCAGCACGCGCGCTTCGTGGATCCGTCGAGCGACTTCATCACCCTCCTCAACCTCTGGAACCACCTCGAGGAGAAGGAGGCCGAGCTCTCCTCGAGCGCGTTCCGCCGCATGTGCAAGGCCGAGTTCCTCAACTACGTCCGCGTCCGCGAGTGGAAGGACGTGTTCCGCCAGCTGCGCCAGCTCGCCCGCCCCCTCGACCTCGCCATGAACGAGCCCAAGGCCGACCCGGACGGGATCCACAAGTCGCTGCTCGCCGGCCTCCTCTCCCACATCGGACTGAAGGACGCGCAGAAGAAGGACTACGTGGGCGCCCGCCAGTCGCGCTTCGTGGTGTTCCCGGGGTCGGCGCTCGCGAAGAAGCAGCCCGACGCGATCATGAGCGCCGAGCTCGTGGAGACCAGCCGCCTGTTCGCGCGCACCAACGCGGCCATCGACCCGGCGTGGGCCGAGCCCATCGCGGGCGGGCTCGTCAAGCGCACCCACAGCGAGCCGCACTGGGAGAAGAAGCAGGGCGCCACCGTCGCGTGGGAGCGCGTGACGCTCTACGGCGTGCCGATCGTGCTGAAGCGCCGCGTGCAGTTCTCCCGCATCGACCCCGCGTACGCGCGCGAGCTCTTCATCCGGCACGCGCTCGTCGAGGGCGACTGGGAGTCGCAGCAGGCCTTCGACCGCGCCAACCGCCGCCTGCGCGAAGAGCTCGCCGAGGTGGAGGAGCGCACGCGCCGCCGCGACATCCTCAACGACGACGAGGCCGTCTTCGAGTTCTACGACAAGCGGATCCCGCGCGACGTCGCTTCCACGCGCGCCTTCGAGGGCTGGTGGAAGAAGCAGCGGCAGGAGACGCCCGAGCTCCTCACGATGACGGCCGAGGAGCTCGTAGCCTCGGACGCGATGGACGTCGACGAGGCCGCGTTCCCGCCCACCTGGCAGCAGGGCGACCAGCGCCTCTCCCTCACCTACCGCTTCGAGCCGGGCGCGCCCGACGACGGCGTGACCGTGCAGGTGCCGCTCGCGCTCCTCGCGCGCCTCAGCCCCGCGGGCTTCGACTGGCAGGTGCCCGGCATGCGGCGCGACCTCGTGACCGCCATGATCAAGGCCCTCCCGAAGGCGCTGCGGAAGAACGTCGTGCCCGCCGCCGACTGGGCCGACCGGCTCCTCGAGGGCCTGCCCGAGCCGGATCCGCAGCACCCCGTGGCCTTCACCACCACCATCGCGGGCCTCATCATGCGGAAGGCGCACGTGCGCGTCGCCGACGACGACTTCGACCTCGACCGGATCCCCGCGCACCTGCGCATGGCGTTCCGGGTCGTCGACGAGCGCGGCCGCGAGGTGGCCGCCGGTCGCGACCTCACCGAGCTGCAGGCGCGCCTGTCCAGCCGCGCGCGGGACAGCGTCGCGCGCGCCACCGCCCGGCCGGTCGAGCGCGTCGCCGGTGCGAAGGGCCCGGCCACGCGCGGCATGGAGCGCACGGGCCTCACCACGTGGGACCTCGACGAGCTGCCCCGCTTCGTCGACACCGCGCAGGGCGGCACGGGCGACAGCAGGCACGTCATCCGCGCGTATCCCGCGCTCGTCGACGAGGGGTCCACCGTCGCGATCCGCCTCATGGCGACCGCCGAGGACCAGGCCCGCGCGATGCCCGGCGGCGTGCGGCGCCTCCTGGTGCTCGCCATCGCGAACCCCTCGGCCTACGTGAAGCAGCACCTCACGAGCCAGGAGAAGCTGATGCTCGCGACGAGCCCGTACCCGAACGTGCAGGCGCTCTTCGACGACTGCCTGCTCGCGTGCATCGACCAGGTGCTCGAGCGCGTGGCCCCGGGCGGCGCGATCTACTCGAAGGAGCTGTTCGAGACGGCGCGCGACCGCGTCTCCGGCGTCGTCATGGACTCGATGTTCGACACCGTGGCGCTCGTCAACCGGATCCTCACGGGCGCGCGCGACGCCGAGCGCGCGATCAAGCAGGCCACGAGCATGCAGCTCATCGGCGCGCTCACGGACGCGCGCGAGCAGCTCGCCGGCCTCGTGCACCCGGGCTTCGTCTCGGCGACCGGCCTCGCCCGGCTCCAGCGCCTGCCCGCCTACCTCTCCGGCCTCACCCACCGCGTGCAGCGCCTCCCCGACCAGCCCGCGCGCGACCGCGCGTGGATGACCGAGGTGCAGAAGGCGACCGACCTCTACCGCGAGGCCGGCGGCGTCATCCCGTCGGCGCCGCACGCGCCCGCGTCGCTCGTGCACGCCCGCTGGATGCTCGAGGAGCTGCGCCTCAGCCTCTTCGCCCAGCACCTGCCGACGGCCGAGCCGGTGTCGCTGCAGCGGATCCGGAAGGTGCTCGCGGGCTGAGGCGCGGGATCAGGCGGGGGTCGGGCACGTGCCCGGTCGCCTCGTGGCTCGTCGCTGGCGTCGAGTTCGTATGCAACCTCGTGTACAGCGCTGTCGACACACAGATGTTCGCTGCGGGGAACATCGTCGAAACACGGGCTGAGCAGAGTGGTCGCACGACGCCCACCGGAGAGCGTCGTGCTCCCCGCCCTGCACCGTCGCCCGTGAAAGGCCCTGCCATGACGCCAGACACCCGGTCAGCTCCACCCGGCCCCAGCTCCGCCGCCCCCGCCGTCGCCTCCGCCTCCGCCGACTCGACCACCCGCGCCGCCACGCGCGAGAGCCTCGAGGACTACACCCTCCGCTTCGCGCCCCGCTCCTACCGGCGCTGGACCGCCGGCGTCGTCGCCACCAGCGCCCTCGGCGGCATCGCCTACCTCGCGGACTTCTCCATCGGGGCCAACATCGGCATCGCCCACGGCACCACGAACGCGCTCCTCGGGATCCTCGTCGCCGCCGTCATCATCTTCGTCACCGGCATCCCGCTCGCGTACTACGCGGCCCGGTACAACATCGACCTCGACCTCATCACGCGCGGATCCGGCTTCGGCTACCACGGCTCGATCATCACCAACGTGATCTTCGCCACGTTCACGTTCATCTTCTTCGCGCTCGAGGGCTCGATCATGGCGCAGGGGCTCGAGCTCGGCCTCGGCATCCCGCGCCCGGTGGGCTACGCGGCGTCGACGCTGCTCGTGATCCCGCTCGTGATCTACGGCATGAAGGCGCTGTCGAAGCTGCAGGTCTGGACCACGCCGCTCTGGCTCGTGCTGATGGTGATCCCGTTCGCCTACCTCGTCATCGCGAACCCCGGGTCGGTGGGCACCTTCCTCGCCTACCCGGGCGAGGGCGGCGGGACCGGCGGCGCCGACCTCGCGTCGGTGATGCTGGCGGCCGGCGTCTGCCTCTCGCTCATCGCGCAGATCGCCGAGCAGATCGACTACCTCCGCTTCATGCCGCCGAAGACCGACGCCAACCGCGTCGCCTGGTGGCGCGCCGTCATCCTCGCGGGACCCGGCTGGGTGCTCTTCGGCGCCGTCAAGCAGGCCGTGGGCCTCTTCATCGCCGTCTACCTCATCGCCACGCTCGATCCCGCCGCCTCGGCGACCGCGAACGAGCCGGTCCACCAGTTCCTCGGCGTCTACGAGCAGATGATGCCCGGCTGGCTGGCCCTCGCCCTCGCCGTGGTGCTCGTGGTGATCTCGCAGATCAAGATCAACGTGACGAACGCCTACTCGGGATCCCTCGCCTGGACGAACTCGTTCACCCGCGTCACCCGCACGTACCCCGGACGCATGGTCTTCGTGATCGTGAACCTCGCCATCGCGCTCGCGCTGATGGAGCTCAACATGTTCGACTTCCTCAACACGATCCTCGGCTTCTACGCCAACTGCGGCATGGCCTGGATCGTCACCGTGGCGACCGACATCGCGATCAACAAGCACGTGCTGGGGCTGTCGCCCAAGCACCCGGAGTTCCGGCGCGGCATGCTCCACGACTGGAACCCGGTGGGCGTCGTGTCGCTCGCGCTCAGCGCGGGAATCTCCATCGCCATGTTCTTCGGCGCGTTCGGGCCGGACATCGCCCCGTTCTCGCCGATGTTCGCGGTCGGCATCGCGATCGTCGCCACCCCGCTCATGGCGATCCTCACGCGCGGCCGCTACTACCTCCGCCGCACCGACGACGGCATCGACCTCCCGATGCTCGACGCGGACGGCAACCCCTCCGCCGCGCTGCTGCGCTGCCACGTCACGGGGTTGGAGTTCGAGCGGCCCGACATGATCCTCTCGGCGGAGCGCGCGGAGGACGGCTCGCCGCAGTACATCTCCTCGCTCGCGCTCGCCACCGACCGGACGGGGCGCTACGTGCTCCCCGCGCAGCGATGAGCCCCATGCTGACGGAGCCGCCGCTCCGGAGGATCGTCTCCCTCGGCGGACCGTATGGTGCAGGGATGAGCGACGACGAGAACGCCCCCGAGACCCCGACGGCGTCCGCCGCCGCGACCGGGCCACGGCGTTCCCGCACCGACCACGTCTACGAGCAGCTCCGCGACCGCCTCATGAGCGGGGCCTACGCGCCGCGCACCCGGCTCCGGGAGGAGGCGATCGCCGCCGAGATGCAGGTCTCGCGGACGCCCGTGCGCACGGCGCTCTTCATGCTCCGCAGCGACGGCCTCATCGAGAACGACGAGTACGGCTACCGCGTCGTCATGCCGGACCTGCAAGCCCTCGCCGCCCTGTACGAGCTGCGGGTCACCCTCGAGATGCGCGGGATCCAGCGCACCATCGACTACGACGCCGCCGCGTACGACCTCCCGCTCCTCACCGCGGAGCTCGACCGGTGGCGGGAGTTCGCGGAGAGCCCGCCGTCGCCGACCCCGCAGTTCGTGGTCGAGGACGAGCGCTTCCACGTCACGCTCTGCCGTGCCGCCGGCAACGAGGCGATCGTCGACGCCCTCGAGGCCGTCAACCACCGGATCCGCTCGGTGCGCATGTACGACTACGTGACCGAGGACCGCATCACCGCGACCGTCCAGGAGCACCTGGCGATCGGCGACCTCGTCGTCGCCGGCGACGTCGAGGCGGCCAAGGCCGCGCTCGGCGAGCACGTCGGCGTCTCCCTGGACACCGTGATGGCCCGGGCCACCCGCGCCATCACCAACATGGTCACCCGCGGCGTCCTCTGACGCCCCTCCCCGCCCGACCCGCGACACCCGACCCGCGTCACCCGCGCCGCCCGATCCCCGGGCCGCGCGCTCCTCCGCCGACCCGGAAAGCAGAGAGCCATGCCCACGCCCGCTCCCCCCGCACCGCGCTTCGACAGCGTCCTCATCGCCAACCGCGGCGAGATCGCCCGCCGCATCATCCGCACCGCCAGGCGCATGGGGCTGCGCACCATCGCCGTGTACTCGGAGGCCGACCGCGCCGCCCCGCATGTCCGCGAGGCCGACGAGGCCCATCTCCTCGGGCCGAGCGAGCCGGAGCGCAGCTACCTCGACATCGACCGCATCATCGAGGTCGCGCAGGCCGCCTGCGCCGGCGCCATCCACCCGGGCTACGGCTTCATCTCGGAGAGCGCCGCGTTCGCCCGGGCCGTCGAGGAGGCGGGCATGGTCTTCGTCGGCCCCACCTGGCAGCAGATCGAGGCCTTCGGCCCGAAGCACACCGCGCGCGCGATCGCCATGGAGTGCGGCGTCCCATGCGTGCCCGGGAGCGGCCTCGTCGCGTCGGAGGACGCCGCGGCCGAGGCCGCCGCCGCGGTCGGCTACCCGGTGATGGTGAAGGCGTCGGGCGGCGGAGGCGGCGTGGGCATCGTGACCTGCGCCGACGAGACGCAGCTCCGCGCCGCGTACGCCTCGGTCACGCGGCTGGCCGCGGCGAACTTCGCGACCCCCGGCGTGTTCGTGGAGCGCTTCATCGCCCGTGCCCGCCACCTCGAGGTGCAGGTGTTCGGCGACGGCGCGGGCGAGGTGGCGATCCTGGGCGACCGGGACTGCAGCCTGCAGCGCCGCCACCAGAAGGTCGTCGAGGAGGCCCCGGCTCCGCACCTCCCCGAGCACGTGCGCGAGACGATGCACCGCAGCGCGGCCGCCCTCGCCCGGCACGTCGGCTACCGCTCGGCCGGCACGGTCGAGTTCGTGTACGACGACCGGACCGAGGACGTGTTCTTCCTCGAGATGAACACCCGGCTCCAGGCCGAGCACCCGGTGACCGAGCAGGTCCTCGGCATCGACCTCGTCGAGTGGATGCTGCGCGTGGGCCTCGGCGACGTCGGCCCCGCGGGCTTCCTCGCCGCGGCCGAGATCCCCTCGCCGACGCGCCACTCCGTGGAGGCGCGCATCTACGCGGAGGACCCCACGAAGGACCACCGCCCGAGCTCGGGCCTGCTGACCGAGGTCGCGTTCCCGGCGGGCGCCGTGGCCGGCCCGGCCGACCTCCGCATCGAGAGCGGGGTGGAGACGGGCGACGTCGTCACCCCGGTCTACGACCCGATGCTCGCCAAGCTCATCGTCACTGCCGACGACCGCACCGCGGCCTTCGCCGCCCTCTCGGACGCGCTCGCCGAGACGCGGATCCACGGGCTGGAGACCAACGTCGGCCTGCTGGCGAGCATCGCCCGGTGCCCGGAGGTCCTCGACGGGAGCATGACGACCTCGCTCCTGGAGACCCTCCGCGACGAGCGCCCCCGCATCGACGTGGAGCGCGGCGGCGCGTCCACCACCATCCAGGACTGGCCGGGACGACTCGGCCACTGGCAGGTCGGCGTCCCGCCGGGAGGCCCGATGGACGACCGCTCCTTCCGCCTCGCGAACCGCGCAGTCGGCAACCCGGAGGGCACTCCGGCCCTCGAGTGCACCGTGACCGGACCCGCGCTGCGGTTCTCCCACGCGACCCTCGTCTGCGTCACCGGCGCGGAGACGGTCGTGACCGTCGACGGGGCGCCCGTCCCGCAGTGGGAGCCCGTCCTCGTGCCGGCGGGCGGCACGCTCGACGTCGGCACCGTGCGCGGCGTCGGGGTCCGGACCTACGTCGCCGCGCGGGCGGGCTTCGACGTGCCCGCGTACCTCGGCAGCGCCGCCACGTTCGCGCCCGGGGGCTTCGGCGGGCACGGCGGCCGAGCGCTCGCCACGGGCGACGTGCTCCGGACGGCGCCGCTCGACGAGGCGGGATCCGCGGCGGGACTCGGCGAGCCCGCTCCCGTGCCGCCGGCGGAGCGTCCCGTCATCGGCGCCTCGTGGACGCTGCACGTCGCCGAGGGACCGCACCCGGCCCCGGACTACTTCACCCCCGATGACATGGCCGCGATCTACGACGCCGAGTGGGAGGTGCACTTCCACGCGGCGCGCACCGGGATCCGGCTCGTCGGCCCGAAGCCGCGCTGGGCACGACCGGACGGCGGCGAGGCGGGCCTGCACCCCTCGAACCTGCACGACAACGCGTACTCCGTCGGCGCGATCAACTTCACCGGCGACACCCCGTCGATCCTCGGACCCGACGGCCCGAGCCTCGGCGGCTTCGCCTGCCCGGTCACGGTCGTGAGCGCCGACCGCTGGAAGCTCGGCCAGCTGCGCCCCGGCGACACGCTGCGCCTGGTCCCCGTCGACGAGTCGGAGCTGCCGCGCATCGGCGAGGCCCGGCGCACGGCCGACGCCTTCGTCCCGCGCTCCTCCCGGCGGGACGACGATGACGGCGTGCTCGCCCGCCGACCGGCGACCGACGCCGCTCCCGAGGTCGTCTACCGCCGGGGCGGCGACGACAACCTCCTCGTCGAGTACGGGCCGATGACGCTCGACCTCGGGCTGCGGATGCGGATCCACGCGCTCATGGAGGCGCTCGCCCGCGTCGACCCGGCCGGGCTCGTGGACGTCACGCCGGGCGTCCGATCGCTGCACCTGCACGTCGACCCCGCCGTGCTGGGCGTGCGCCGGCTGCTCGGGCTCCTGCGAGAGCTGGAGGACACGATCCCGGCGACGGCCGACCTCGTGGTCCCCAGCCGCGAGGTGCACCTGCCGCTCTCGTGGGACGACCCGAGCATCCACGAGGCCATCGACCGGTACGCGTCGCTCATCCGCGACGACGCCCCGTGGAACCCGTCCAACATCGAGTTCATCCGCCGCGCCAACGGCCTGGGGTCGGTGGACGAGGTCCGCGACATCGTCATGTCCGCGCAGTACATGGTCCTCGGCCTCGGCGACGTCTACCTCGGCGCCCCGGCGGCGGCCCCGCTCGATCCCCGCCACCGGCTGATGACGACCAAGTACAACCCGGCGCGCACGTGGACGGCCGAGGGCACGGTCGGCATCGGCGGGACGTACATGTGCATCTACGGCATGGACAGCCCCGGCGGCTACCAGCTCATCGGCCGCACGCTCCCCATCTGGGCGGGCCTGCGCACGCGCCGGCGGGCGTTCCGCGACGGCCACCCGTGGCTGCTGCGTTTCTTCGACCGGATCCGCTACCACCCCGTGAGCGCCGACGAGCTGATGCACCTGCGCTCCGAGATGGCGGCCGACCGGCTCGAGCTCGACATCCGACCGGGCGAGTTCTCGCTGCGCGAGCACGAGGACATGCTCGCGCGCGACGCCGAGCCGATCGCCGCGTGGGAGGCGGCCGGCGAGTTCGCCGTCCGCGAGGAGGCCGTCGGCGCCGACTCCGTGGAGGACGATGTCCGATCCCGGCTGCCCGAGGGCGCCACCGTGGTGGAGGCGCCGATGGCCGGCGCCGTGTGGAAGGTCGAGGCATCGACCGGGGCCGACGTGGGAGTCGGCGCCGCGCTCCTCGTCCTCGAGGCGATGAAGATGGAGACGCCCGTCCGCGCGCCCCACGACCTGCGCGTGGTGGAGATGCTCGTCGCGGCCGGTGCCACCGTCGCGGCCGGCCAGCCGCTCGCCATCGTCTCCGCCACCGCCCCCTGACCGCCGCGTCGCCACGAGCGCCGCACCCCAACGACCACCGCACCCCGAACGGAGACCCCGCATGACCTCCTCGCCCACGTCAGCTCCCCTCACCCCTCCCGCTCCTCCCGCGGGGGCACCGGATCCGGTCGGCCGCGTCCGCGCCGCCTACCGGCGCATCGTGGAGGCGGACCGGCCCGAGGTCTGGATCACGCTGCGCCCGGAGGAGGAGGCCCTCGCCGCCGCGGCCGCCGTCGAGCGCGCCCTCGCGGATCACGGCGCCGACGCCCTGCCGCTCGCGGGCCTGGTGATCGCGGTCAAGGACAACATCGACGCCGCCGGGTTCCCGACGACCGCAGCGCTCCCCGGCAGCGCCTACACGCCTGCGGAGAGCGCCCCCGTCGTCGCGCGCCTCGAGGCGGCGGGCGCCGTGGTCGTCGGCAAGACGAACCTCGACCAGCTCGCCACCGGGCTCGTCGGGACGCGCAGCCCCTACGGCGAGGTGCGGGGAGCGGCCGACCCCGAGCTCGTCTCCGGTGGATCCAGCTCGGGCTCCGCGGTAGCCGTCGCGCTCGGGATCGTGGACGCCGCCCTCGGCACCGACACCGCCGGATCCGGCCGCGTGCCCGCCGCCTACAACCGGCTCGTCGGGATCAAGCCCACCCTCGGCCTCCTGCCTGCCCGCGGCGTCGTGCCGGCCGCGCCCTCCTACGACACCGTGACGGTGTTCGCCCGCACCCTCGGCCTGGCCGAACGCGTGGCCGGGGTGATGGCGGGCGTCGACGACGCGGATCCGGCCAGCCGCCCCTGGCCCGCCGACGCTCCGCTGAGCGCGGCTCCCGTCCTCCACCTCGCCGTGCCGGTCGACGCTGACCTCGCGCCCATGTCCCCGGAGTGGCGGCGCGCCTTCGACCGGACCGTCGCGCTGCTCGCGGACGCGGGCGTGCAGATCGTCGAGGTCGACATCGCGCCGCTGCTCGCGGCCGCCGCCCTCCTCTACGACGGCGCCCTCGTGGCCGAGCGCACGCAGGCCGTCGGGCACCTGCTCGCCGGGACGCCCGAGGGCACGGATCCGTCGGTCGCCCGCATCATCGGCTCCGGCTCCGCGAAGACGGCCGTCGAGCTCGTCGCCGACCAGCAGACGCTGCGACGCCACCGGCTGGATGCCCGGCGCATCCTCGCCGGCGTGGACGCGCTCCTGCTGCCCACGGCCCCCGGGCACCCGTCGCGCGCCGAGGTCGCGGCGGATCCGATCGGCGTGAACTCGTGGGTGGGCACGTACACGAACTTCGTGAACCTCCTCGACCTGGCCGCGATCGCGGTGCCCGGTCCCGACGCCGACGGTCGGCCCTTCGGCGTGACCCTGGTCGGTCCCGCGTTCTCGGACGCCGCGCTCGTCGACGCCGCTGGCCGGCTGCAGCGCACGATCGGCACGGCGGGTGACGACGCGCGCATCCCGACGGGGTCGTGGGGACCCGCCGCCACGCCGATCGCCGTGTTCGGCGCACACATGGTCGGGCAGCCGCTCAACGGGCAGCTCACCGCGCTCGGCGCGCGGCTGCTCGGCGACGCGGTCACCGCGCCCGCCTACCGCCTGCACGCGCTCGACACGACGCCGCCCAAGCCGGGGCTCGTCGCCACGGACACGGGCGGCGCGAGTATCACCGGGGAGCTGTGGGCGATCCCGTCGGGCCGCGTGGCCGACTTCGTCGCGCAGCTCGCGCGCCCCATGGTGGTCGGCAAGGTGGCGCTGGCGGACGGATCCGAGGTGCTCGGCTTCCTCTGCGAGCCCCAGGCGATCGCGGGCGCCGAGGACATCACCGAGCGCGGCTCCTGGCGCACGCACCTCGGGGCCGGGAGCTGAGCGTCGTGCGCCGGGAGCGGTCCGCCGCCGCGTACCGTCGTCGCATGACGCGGATCCTCCTCACCGGCATGTCCGGCGCCGGGAAGTCGACGCTCCTCACCGAGCTCGCCCGCCGCGGGCACCGCACCCTCGACACCGACCACGACGGCTGGACCCTGCCGGACGGCCGATGGGACGAGCCGCGGATCGCCGGCCTCCTCGACCGCGAGCCGCACATCGTGGTCTCCGGCGCCGTCGAGAACCAGGGCGCGTTCCGCGACCGCTTCGAGCACGTCGTGCTGCTCAGCGCACCGCTCGACGTCCTGCTCGCCCGCGTCGCCGCGCGCACCGGGAACGACTACGGGACGGATCCCGCCGACCGCGAGGAGATCCGCCGGTACACGCGGGAGGTGGAGCCGCTGCTGCGTCGATCTGCCGACGTCGAGCTCGACGGCCGGCGCGCGACCGCGGACCTGGCCGACGAGCTGGAGCGGCTGCTGGGCTGAGCCGCGGTCAGACCCCGCCCGGCTCCGCGCCCGTCGCGGCCGGCAGCTCCGGCCGGTTCGCCCACGCCGACCAGGATCCCGGGTACAGCGCGGCGTCTATGCCCGCGATCGCGAGCGCCGCGACCTCGAGCGCCGCGCTCACGCCGGACCCGCAGTAGACCGCGACCTCGTCCGCATCGGGCACCCCGAGCACCGCATACCGCGCGCGCAGCTCCGCGCGCGACCGGAACGTGCCATCCGAGGCGAGGGCGTCCGAGGAGGGCGCGCTCCGGGCACCTGGGATGTGACCCGGACGCGGATCCCACGGCTCGACCTCCCCGCGGTACCGCTCCTCCGCGCGGGCGTCGAGCAGCACGCCGTCGAGCGCGACACGGGCGGCGCCGTCCTCGTCGACCACGGCGAGGAGGCCGGAGGCTAGCGTCACGTCGCCGGGGGTCGGCACGACCGGGCCGGTCTCGAGCGGGAGGCCCGCGGCGGTCCAGGCGGGCAGGGCGCCGTCGAGGATCCGCACGTCGGCGATGCCGGCGTCGCGCAGCAGCCACCAGGCTCGCGCCGCCGCGAGGCTGCCTCCGCCGTCGTACGCGACGACCGCGTCCCCCGCCCGGACGCCCCACCTGCGCGCAGCCTCCTGCAGCGCCGCGGGCTCGGGCAGCGGATGCCGCCCCTCCTCGGGAGCGCCGTGTCGCGACAGCTCCGTGTCGAGGTCCGCGTACACGGCGCCCGGGATGTGCCCGGCCTCGTGCAGCGGCCGGCCGGGCGGGCCGCCGAGGGACCACCGCACGTCGATCACGCGCACGTCGCCGCGGGTGCGGATGGCGTGGTCCAGCTCGGTCGGCGTGATGAGGATCTCCATCCCGCCATGCTCGCAGCGTCGAGCGGGATCAGCCCAGCGGCTTCTCGAAGCAGACCGAGTTCGTGACCGGGATGTACGGCGGGTACGTGTCGATGGGCAGCCACCCCGCGGTCGCGTACAGCCGGATGGCGTCGGGCTGCCGGTCGCCCGTCTGCAGGATGAGCCGCCGTGCGCCGCGCTCCCGGGCCACGCGCTCCAGCTCCGCCATCAGCACGCGCGCGAGGCCGGTGCCGCGGTGCGCGGGATCCACGACCACCTTCTTCAGCTCGAGCTCGTCGCCGAGGTGCCGGATGACGCCGTGCGCGGCCGCATCCCGGTCGTCGCCGTCGACGACGAGCAGCACGACGGCCTCCACGTCGGCCGGGTCGAACGCGAACGCCACGGCCGCCTTCGCGGGCCAGTCGGGGTCGTCGTCGTGCCGCCCCTCGTACCGCACGTCCATCTCGGCCTCCATGGCCGCCCGGATCCGGGCACCGCGCGCGTCGTCCCAGCCGACCACCTCGGTGCGGTACACCCGTCCGTCGCGCGCGACGTGCCGCGCCCCGGTCTGCTGCTCGGTCATGCTCCCTCTTCCTCCGGGCCGGGCCGGTGCCGGCGCGGGCATGACGACGCCCGCACCGGCATCCGGGTGGATGCGCGGCGCGGGCGGCGTCGGTGATGCGGTGCCGCGGTCTCCCGCGGCGGGTCGTGCGGTGCTACTTGGCGCCGACGGTGGCCGACGCGTTCGACTCGTACGACGTGTTGGTCGACTCGAAGAAGTTGACGAGCTGCAGCGTGTCGTTCGCCGTGGCCATCCATTTCGCCGGGTTCGAGACCTTGTACTCGGCCTCGAAGCCGAGCTCCTCCAGGCGACGGTCGGCCAGGTACTTCACGTACTGGTTGATGTAGTTCGCGTTCAGCCCGAGGATCCCGTTGGGCAGGAGGTCGCGGTTGTACTGCTCCTCCATCTCGACGGCGTCGAGGATCATCTGCTTGATCTCGGCGGCGAACTCCTCGGTCTGCAGGTCGGGGTTCTCCTCGAGCACCGTGAGGATGAGGTTGATCCCGAACTTGAGGTGCAGTGACTCGTCGCGCACGATCCAGTCCATGAGCGAGCCGAAGTTGCGCAGCAGGTTCCGCTGGCGGAACGACAGCGACACCATGAAGCCCGAGTAGAACCAGATGCCCTCGAGGATGACGTTGTACGCGACGAGGTTCCGGACGAAGTCCTTCTTGCCCTCGGTGGTGGTGATGTCGAGGGTCTGCTCGGTCATGCGCTTGATGAACTTGACCTCGAACTCCTCCTTGCGCGCCATCGACGGGATGTCGACGTGGGAGTTGTACGCGGCCTCGCGGTCGATCGGGAACGTCTCGAGGACGTACTCGAACGACATGCAGTGGTTCGCCTCCTCCCACATCTGCTTCGCGAGGTAGAGGTGGCACTCCGGCGCGTTGATGTAGGGGTAGACGCCGAACGCGAGCGCCTTGTTCACGAGGAGCTCGTTCGGGTTGAAATAGCTCATGAGGAACGTGATCGCGTGGCGCTCCTCGTCCGTCATCTTCTTGAAGTCCGCGATGTCCTCGCCGAGCTGGATCTCGTTGGGAAACCACGTGTTGGCGACGGCCTGGTCGTACAGGTCCATGGCCCACTGGTAGTTGACGGGCTTGAGGAGGAGGCCCTCCTGGATTCCCGTGCCGAGGATCTTCGACATCTGCTTCTTCTCTCCGGGTGCGTGGTGCGTGGTGGTGCGGGTGGGGCGGCCGATCGGGCCGGGTGGAGCTCTAGGAGCGGCGCCTGCCTACTGGCAGGAGTCGCACTGGAGCTCGTCCATGGGGTCCATGGGGACGACGTAGTCGCCGAACGTGTCGTCGTTCATCAGCGTGCACCTCCCACTCCGCCGAAGCCGAAGCCCTTGCGGGGCGCCGGGGCGGACTGCGGGGCCGGGGCCTCCGCGGTCGCGGTGGATGCGGGAGCCGCCGAGGCCGGCACGGCCGCGGGTGCGCCGCCGCCGAATCCGCCGAAGCCCTTGCGCTTCGTGCCGTCGGCGTCCTGCGACTTGTCGACCTTGACGGTCGACTGCTCGGCCGTGTGACGGGGCTTCATGTGCAGGTAGTACGTGGTCTTGACCCCGCGCTCCCAGCCGGCGAAGTAGATGTCCATCATGTCGCCGAGGTCGCGCGTCTCGAGGTACATGTTGCGGCTGATGGCCTGGTCGATCCACTTCTGCGCGCGGGCCGCGACCTCGAGGAACGCGTACGGCGAGAGCTGGAAGCTCGTGCGGTACGTGGCCTTGACGTGGTCCGGGATCGCGGCGATGTTCTGGATGTCGCCCTGGCTGCGCAGGATGTTCTCGCGCACGGTCTCCCAGATGCCGAGCTCCTGCAGGTCCTTCACCAGGTTCCGGTTGACCTCGAGGAACTTGCCCGAGGAGGTGGAGCGGCTGAAGATCTGCGAGAACTGCGGGTCGAGGCCGGGCGTGGTGCCGGCGACGAGGCCGATGGACGCGGTGGGCGCGATCGCCATGAGCGTCGCGTTCCTCATGCCGCCCTTGACCTTGGCGCGCAGCGCGTCCCAGTCGAGGCGCGTGGTGCGGTTGACCTTGACGGGCACGCCGCGGTCGGCCTCCATGAGCGCGATCGAGTCGAGCGGCACGAGGCCCTCCGACCAGCGCGAGCCCTCGAAGTTCGGGTACGCGCCGCGCTCCTTCGCGAGATCGGCCGACTCGTCGATGGCTGCGTAGGAGACGTGCTCCATGATCTCGTCGATCAGGTCGTAGCTCTCCTCCGACTCGTACGAGAAGCCGAGCTTCTCGACGATGTCGGTGAAGCCCATGACGCCGAGGCCCACCGCGCGGTTCTGCTGGTTGGAGAAGTCCGCCTCCTTCACGCTGGAGCGCGTGATGTCGATGAGGTTGTCGAGCTGGCGCACCGCGAGGCGCGCGCTCTGCTCGATCTTCGCGAAGTCGACCTTGCCGTCGGCGAAGTGCTGCGACAGGTTGATCGACGCCAGGTTGCAGACGGAGACGTTGTCCTCGTCCTGCGGCAGCGTGATCTCGGTGCAGAGGTTCGAGAGGTGGATCGTGCCCGTGTTGTTGTTCAGGGCGCGGTTGTTGATCGTGTCCTTCCAGGTCAGCCACGGGTGGCTGGTGGTCTGGAGCGAGATGAGGATCGACTTGAACTGCTCGCGCGCATTGATGCGCTTGAACATGCGGATGCGCCCGGCCTCGGCCTCGCCGACGTAGAACGCGTAGCGCTCCGAGAACGCCTTGCCGTACAGCTCGTTGAGGTCGGAGACCTCCAGCGGGTCGAAGAGGTACCAGTCCTCGTCGTTCTGCACGCGCTTCATGAACTCGTCGCTGATCCACACGGCCGTGTTGGCGGTGCGGGTGCGGCGGTACGGGTCGCCCGAGTTCTGGCGCAGGTCGAGGAACTCGGGGAAGTCGAGGTGCCAGTTCTCCATGTAGAAGCACAGGGCGCCGAACTTCTTGCCGCCGCGGCTGACGGCGCGGAGCACCGAGTCGATGGTGTGCATGAACGGGATCGGGCCCGTGGAGGTGGTGTTGTTCGAGCGGATGGGCGAGCCCTGCGCGCGCAGCTTGGAGACGGAGAGGCCGATGCCGCCCGTGCCCTTGGTGAGCCACATGACGTCGCGCGTGGTCTTCGCGATGTGCTCGATGTCGTCCTGCATCTCCATGACGAAGCAGTTCGCGAGCTGCGGGTAGATGGTGCCCGCGTTGACGAGGGTGGAGCCGGCCGCGAGGTACTCGAGCTTCGACATCTTCTCGTAGAAGGCGATGGCCGTCTCGGTGGGGTTCTGCTCGTTGAGCGTGAGGCCCATCGCGATGCGCATCCAGAAGTACTGGGGCACCTCGAGGGCGTCGCCGTTGCGGCCCTTGATGCCGTAGCGGTTGTTCAGTGTGACGACGCCGATGTACTTGAGCAGCTCGTCGTGCGCGGGCTCAAGGGCCTGGGCGAGGCGCTCGAGGTCGAACAGCTGCACGAGGCGGGAGTCGAGGAGCATCTCGTCGACGCCGCGCTGGATGTTGCGGGCGAAGTGCTCCGCGTGGAGGCGCTTGAGCTCCTCGGGCGACGAGTAGTCGCCGAGGACGCGCTTGTAGATGGTCTTGAGGAGCAGGCGCGCGGCGACGGTGTCGAACGCCGGGTCGTCCTTCACGTTCTGGAGTGCGACCTGGATGACGGCCTCATCCAGCTGCTGCGTGGTGATCCCGTCGAAGAGGGTGATCTCCAGCTCGGACGCGATCTGCGTGACCCAGCCGATGTTCTCGTCGAGGCCCTGCGTCGCGTCCTCGATCGCCAGGTTGATCCTGTTCGCGTCGTACGGCTCCTTCGAGCCGTCCCTCTTGACTACCGTGATCGACACTCTGCATCTGCTCCTTGGGGTGACGGGCGCTCGAAAGGAGGGCTTGCCTCCCCCGACGAAATCAGCCGATCAGGCCTGTATCTGTGGGTTCCACTGCGAAGAATGGGGGCCCCGACATATAGTGGCCTTCGGCTGAAGGCCACTATATGTCGGGGCCCCCAGACACGCCAACCACCACATGTTGTGGGCGTGTCATCCACAGATGTGCGTAAGTTCGCGGAGTTCTCCTCACCCTGTGGACTCCGCGGCCGGCTTGCGACACCGCCCATCGTCCGCCAAAGTTCCAGACGCGCCCGGGGGACACAGCGGTTGCACGGTCGCGACCGCGTCGCGTAGCTTTCCAGGACACGAAGAAGGCCCGGACCGATCCGGCTAGATCGATTCGGGCCCGTGTTCTTGAGGGACTTGCTAGTTACTTCTTCTTCGAGACAACCGTCGTGCTGGGGTGCGCCTTGGCGTACCTCAGCGTGACGTACTTGCCGGTCTTAGCGCTGCGCGCACTCGCGCCGCTAGACCCGCCCCTCTTGCCCGCCATCAGACGGCCACTCTTTCGCGGACCGTCGTGGAAGGGTGCGCGAGCGCGTACTCCTCAGTCACAAGACGCCCCGTGATCGCGTCGCGATAGATGTACCGATAGTCGCTCATGGCGACCTCCTTAGGTGTGGTGCGATCGACTGGTGCCAACCGTCTCCATCACTATATATGGGGTATTGGCGCCCCGCCCAACCCCATATGTAGTGGGCGTGTCGTCCACAGGTGTGGACAACTCCGCGGACTTGTCCACACGTTCCACAGGCTACGGAGGGCCACCGACATCGCTGTCCGCTCCCGCCCGGAGCAGCGGGAGGAGTCCTCCCGGCCGGTAGGATCTGACCCTCGTGAGCACGTACGGAAGCCTCCTCAAGACCCGCGGCATGGGCCGGATCATCGCCGCCCAGCTCGTGGCGCGCTTCCCCGGCGGCATGCTGTCGCTGGCGTTCCTGATGCACGTCGAGCGGATCCACGAGTCCTACGGCGCGGCCGGCCTCGTGCTCGCCGCGACGAGCATCGGCCAGGCCATCGCCGGCCCCCTCACCAGCCGGTGGATGGGCGTGTGGGGAATGCGCCCCGTCCTCATCCTCACGTCCATCGTCTGCACCGTGGCCGTCGTCGCGGTGGCGCTCGGCGACGCCGGCACGTCCGTCCCCGTGTTCATGGCGCTCGGCCTCGTCGCCGGCCTCGCGAACCCGCCCGTGCAGCCGGCGGTCCGCACCATCTACCCGAAGATGGTCAACTCGAAGCAGCTCACGCCCCTGTTCTCCCTCGACGCGTCGGCCCAGGAGATCATCTGGGTGCTCGGGCCGGTCATCGCCACGTTCCTCGCGATCCAGGTGGACACGAGCGCCGGGATCCTCGTCGCCGCGGCCTTCCTCGTCGGCGGCGGCGCGTGGTTTATCTCCTCCCCCGAGCTCGGCCGCGTGCGCATCCCCCGCAGCAAGCGCCGGTTCGGCGTGGTGCTCGGGCGGCCGCCCGTGCTGCTGAGCACCGTCGTCGGCTTCCTCCTCATCGCGGCGTGCGCGGCCATCGAGGCGGGCGTCGTCGCGGTCTTCGGGCACGGCGGCCCGGAGGCCGGGATCGTGCTCGCGATCTTCGCGGTCGGCTCGCTCATCGGCGGCCTCTCGCTCGGCCACATCCCCATCAGCCCGTGGGCGATGGCGCGGCGCATGGCGATCATCCTCGCCGGCACCGCCGTCGCCGCCGTGTCGATGAACGTCGTCTGGCTGTCGGTGTTCCTCTTCCTCGCGGGAGTGGGCATCGCGCCCGCCCTCGCGGTGCTGTTCGCGGTCGTCTCCTCGTCGGTGCGGTTCAGCGACACGGCGGAGGCGTACGGCTGGGTCGGCACCGGCCAGCTCATCGGCGCCGCGCTCGGATCCGCCGCCGCCGGCTTCGTCATCGACGCGCAGGGCGCGCAGGGCGCGTTCGTCGTCGCGGCGGCGCTCCTCGCGGTCGGCGCGGCCATCGCCGCCGTCTTCCACCGGCACAGCCCGGACCTGCGCGGTCGCGACGCCGGCCCCATCCCGGACACGGAGCCCGTCCCGGTCATGACCTGAGGGCCGCCATCGACGCCACGCCCGGGTCGCGCCGGATCGCGCCTCAGAGTCTCCGCCCCCGCGGAATAAGCACCCGCTGCGCTGGATAGTGTGAGGCCATGACCTCTCAGCAGACCCCTCTGACCACGCGCCGCCTGCGGGCCGGGATCGCGGGCCTCGGCCTCGTCCTCGGGCTGACGCTCGCCGGGTGCAGCTCGCCTGCGGCCGACGACGCCGTGACGCCGACCCCGTCCGCATCCGCCTCCGCCTCCGCCGAGGCCGCGAGCCCCACGCCCGAGGCGACCACCGAGGGCGACGCCGGTTCCGGCGATGCCGCGGCCCCCGGATCCCGTGATGCCATCGCCGCGAAGACCCGCGACATCGCGTGCGGCCTCAAGGACAAGTCGACGCTCGAGGAGTCGGACGTCCAGGCGTTCCGTGACCTCGGCACCGAGATCTCCGCGTCCACCGAGAGCGGCGCCGCCGCGGCCGGCCAGCAGATCACGGCCCTCGCCGACCAGCTCGCGCCGGGCGTCGGCCAGCCGATCAGCGACGAGCTGAAGACGCAGATGTCGAGCGCCTGCGACTCGCTGCAGTAGCGCATCCGCACGGACCACGGCCCCGGCCAGCGATGAGCTGACCGGGGCCGTGGCGCGTCCGGGCGGGACTACCAGCGCGGGTGGACCGCCGCGCGGAAGTACCGGTCGTAGACGTCCGCCACCTGGCGCTCGAAGACCTCGCCGAGCGCGGGGGCGTCGCCGGCGCGCGCGTTCGCCTGGGCCTGCTCCGCGTTGCGGGCTCCGGGGATCACCGTGGAGACGCCCTCGCGCTGCACGATCCACGCGAGCGCGACCTGCGCGGGCGTGAGGTCGGGCGCGGCCTCGTGCGCGGCGGCCGCGAACTCGCGGGCCGCGGCGACGCCGTCGTCGTAGTCGACGCCCGAGAAGGTCTCCCCCACGTCGAACGCGGCGCCCCCGCGGTTGAAGTTGCGGTGGTCCGTCTCGGCGAAGGTGGTGTCCGCGGTGTAGCGGCCGCTGAGCAGTCCGGACGCGAGCGGCACGCGGGCGATGATCCCGACGCCCGCCTCGACTGCGGCCGGCAGCACGCGGTCGAGGGGCTTGAGGCGGAACGCGTTGAGGATGATCTGCACGCTCGCGACGCCGGGGCGCGCGATGGCGAGGAGGGCCTCGTCGGTCGTCTCGACGCTCACGCCGTAGGACGCGATGGCGCCGTCGGCGACGAGCTCGTCGAGGGCGTCGTAGACGCGGTCGCTCGAGAACACGGGCGTGGGCGGGCAGTGGAGCTGCACGAGGTCGAGCGTCTCGACGCCGAGGTTCCGGCGCGAGCGGTCGGTCCACTCGCGGAAGCGGTCGAGGGTGAAGTTCGCGGGATCCTGCGCGTCGCGGCGGCCCATCTTGGTCGCGACCGTGACGCCGGAATCGGGGTGCGCGCGGAGCCAGGATCCGATGATCGTCTCGCTGCGTCCGTCGCCGTAGACGTCGGCCGTGTCGAAGAAGGTGATGCCCGCAACGGCCGCGGCGTCGAGCACGGCGAGCGCGTCGTCCTCCGCCACGTCACCCCAGTCCCCGCCGAGCTGCCATGTCCCGAGTCCGATGACCGAGACGTTCCGATGGGTCCTGCCGAGGCTTCTCTGCTCCATGCATCGAGCCTACGCGCGCAGGTCGCCGGCCTCGCGGTCGCCGGCGCCGGGGTCGTCCGTCGCGGCCCGGGCGGACCGGCGGCGCGTGGCGTGCACGGCGAGCGCCGCGATCACGGCCATCGGGCCGCCCGCGACGACGCCGGGCGCCAGGGTGACGAGCAGGGGCACGGCGTCGAGGAGCCAGCGCTGCCCCAGCGGGTCGCCGAAGCTCGAGTACGGCATCGAGGTCGCGATCCCGGCGGCGAGCGCGCGCAGGCCGAGGCCGGCGGCGGGGAAGGCGACGGCGAGGATCCAGAGCACGGGTGCGAGCCAGCCGGCGAGGGCGGGGCGGTCGGTCGCGGGTGCCCGCGATTCGGTCGTCTCGCGTGTCCGCTGCGGCTGCGACCGCGGCTCTCCGGTGGGCGAATCCGACCCGGGGGCGGCGGCGCCCGCCTGCGGATCCTGCGGCGGATGCGGCCCGGGACCCGCGGCCCGCTGGAACGCCGGGTCGAAGCGCGGATCCACGCCGGTCGGCTCACCGTCTCCGTCCGACCTCCGCGTCATGCCGGTCAGGCTACGCCCGGGCCGGGCCCAGGATGCTTGGCGGACGCTCGTGCGCGTCATGGGGTGCTCATAGGGTCGCCGGGTGTGATCTCCCCATGGCCCCCACCGGGCCACCCGAGACACGAAGGACCCGTCATGAACGAGACACCCCAGGAGCCGACCGGACGTCCGGACGAGGCCCCCACCGACGACACCCGCTCGACCGCCGCCGCCACGCCGACCGCCGCCGAGACCACCCCCGCGGCTCCCGCGGCTCCGGCCGCTCCGGCCGCTCCGGCCGCTCCGGCCGCGGCCGACGGATCGCCCGCGACCGCGCCGCCCGGCTGGCCGGCGCCCACCGGTCCCGCGACCGGCGGTCCCGCCGCACCCGCAGCTACCGCGGCCCCCGCGCCCCCCGCGCCCCCCGCCTGGACCACCCCGACCGCCGCGCACGGCGCCGCCGGCCCCGCGGTCGGCGCCGGCGCCCCCACCGCCCAGCAGCAGACCGCCGCCCACGCCACCGCGATGCCCGCGGGCGGCCACCCCGCCGGATCGCCGTGGCCGGCCCCCGCCACCGACGCGTTCGGCCGCCCCCTCCACGTCGACGCGGCGGGCAACCCCGTCCCGCCGAAGCGCATGCGCCGCGGCCTCCGCACGGGCCTCATCGCCGGGGCGTCCGCCCTCGCGCTCCTCCTCTCCTTCGGCAGCGGCACCGCGGTGGGCTTCATGGCCGACCTCGGCCGCTCGACCTCGCAGGCCGGGAGCACGCAGATCCAGGACCCGGGCTCCTTCACGCCGGGCCAGGGCTTCGGCCGCGGCACGACCACGGTGCCCGGGCAGGGATCCGGCCGCGGCTCCGGGTCGGGATCCGGCACGCAGTCCGGCACCGGCACGTCGGTCACCTCGCCCGAGGCGACGACCACGCAGAAGTCCGGCGTCGTCACCATCGACTCCGCCCTCACGTACGAGAACGCGGCCGGGGCGGGCACGGGCATCATCCTGTCGTCCGACGGCACGATCCTCACCAACAACCACGTCGTCAGCGGCGCCACCAGCATCCGCGTCACGGTCGAGTCAACCGGCAAGGCCTACGTCGGGAAGGTCGTCGGCACCGACGCCACGAACGACGTCGCCGTGCTGAAGCTCGAGGGCGCGTCGGGCCTCACCCCGGCGAAGCTCGACAGCGACGGCGTCCAGGTCGGCGAGGCCGTTACGGGCGTGGGCAACGCGGGCGGCACGGGCACGCTGACCGCCGCGACCGGACAGGTCACGGCGACCGGCCAGAGCATCACCACCCAGTCCGAGGGCACGGCCGCCGGCGAGACGCTCACCGACCTGATCCAGACGGACGCGCCGATCGTCTCGGGCGACTCGGGCGGGCCGCTCGTGGACACGGAGAACGAGGTCGTCGGAATCGACACGGCGGCGTCCTCCGGATCCGCGCAGATCGCGGGCTTCGCGATCCCGATCGAGAAGGCCATGGGCATCGCGAAGCAGATCGAGAGCGGCGTCGAGTCCGGCACCGTGAAGATCGGCTACCCGGCGTTCCTCGGCGTGCTGCTCGCGAACGGGCAGGGCACCGTGGCGGGCGCTCCCGTGCAGGGCGTCGTCGACGGATCCGGCGCCGCGAAGGCCGGTCTCGCGCAGGGCGACGTCGTGACTTCGGTCGACGGGAAGGCCGTCGCCTCGGCCTCCGAGCTCAGCGCCGCGATCTCCGCCCACAAGCCCGGCGAGTCGGTGACCCTCGGCTGGACCACCGCCGCCGGCGCCGCCAAGACCGGCGCCGTGACCCTCACCGAGGGCCCCGTGAGCTGATCCGCTCCTTGACGGAAGACGGCCCGTCCCGCATCGCGGCGGATTCTCGTGGTCGTCGCAACACCTGATGATTTAGATGGTTGTCAGTAGAGCACGCATTCGCTCGGCTGGGGTGTCCCAGTCGAGCGTTTTGCGTGGTCGGCCGTTGAGCTGCTGAGCGACATGTTCGAGGTCGGCGGAGGTATGGGCGGCGAGATCGGTGCCCTTAGGGAAGTACTGGCGCAGGAGTCCGTTGGTGTTCTCGTTGCTGCCGCGTTGCCAGGGTGAGTGCGGATCGCAGAAATAGACCGGGATTCCGGCCTGGATGCTGATCTGGCGGTGGCTCGCCATCTCAGCGCCCTGGTCCCAGGTCAACGATCCACGTAGGTGTGCAGGCAGGGTGCTGATCAAGGGCACGAGCACGTCACGGACTTCCTCGGCGGTATGCCCGCCGGGGAGATGGCCGAGCATGACGTAGCGGGTGGTGCGTTCGACCAGAGTCACGATCGCGGACTGTGAGCTCGTGCCGACGATCAGATCACCCTCCCAATGCCCAGGGACTGCCCGGTCCTCGATCTCCGCGGGCCGGTCAGCGATCATGACCATCGGGTCCACGAACCGTTGAGTGCGATGCTCTGGGCGGGTGCGGGGTCTGCGGCGGGTGCGGCCGGTGCGTAACGCGTCGGCGACTTCGCGGCGCAGTCCGCCGCGGGCCTGGACGTAGATCGCTTGGTAGATCGTCTCCGTGCTCACCCGCATACTCTCCTCGCCCGGGAACTCCCGAACCAGCAGGCGGGAGATCTGCTCCGGTGACCAGCGCAGCATCAGCTTGCGTGCGACGTAGTCCCGCAGCGGCCCGTCCTGAGCGAGCTTCGCCCGCTTCGGACGAGAGCGGCTCGCTGCCCAGGCCCGGTGCGCCGCGTGGGGCTGGTAGGTCCCCGCGACCGTGCGGGCATCGAGCTCGCGTTTGATCGTCGATGCCGGCCGACCCAGAACCCGCCCGATCGCGCGCAGCGACAGGTCCTGACGGCGCAGATCCGCGATCGTCTCCCGCTCGATCACGGTCAGGAACCGCGGATGCAGAACAGCGTCGACAGCGGGCAGACGCGGTCCCGTGACCGTAGCCATCCCGGTGTTGTACTCGATCCGCCGACCATCAGCATGAATCCGAACACTGCCCCGCTTCATCCAGCCGCGGTCCCAGTCCTGCGCAGTGCGCTCATGCACACCGACCCGCGACGCGGCTACCCGCCGGGACATCCCCTCCACGCGGAGCCGCTCGTACTCGCCACGCCCTGGATGCCCCGCTGTACCGGACTTCCCGCGCCCACGCACACCAGCCGTGCGCGCCCACCCGTACGCGGTGTTCCGACTCACCCCGACCACAGCCGCAGCAGCCGTGATGCTGCCATCGACCCGGTCCAGTACCTCGAAGAACTCCCGCCGCAACTCACCCGAAACCACGATCCCCGCAACCCCCTGAACTCAGGGTGTTGCGGGGACCACGAGAATCCGCCATCGCGGGGGGCCTTCGTCATGCCCGGCGGCCGTCCGCCGGAGCGGGGCGTCAGCCGGAGGGGTTCTCGACCGGCTTGTCCTCCGCGTCGGTCCCGGTCTCCGGGTCCACCTCCGCGGGATCCGTCGTCTCGTCGTGCTCGGGCGTGGGGGAGGGCGTGCCGCTCATGGTGCTCCGATCGATGGCGCGTCGGCCCGGATGGCCGACGGAGGTGCGACCCTACTCGCGGACGGCGGCGTCGTCCGCGTCGCGCCGCGACCGCTCCCGCACGCGCTCGATGTGCTCCCGCATCGCCGCCGCCGCGGCCTCGGGGCCCTCGGCGACCGCGTCGATGACCGCCCGGTGCTCGTGCACGGCGTCGTCCGCGTCGTGGACGCCCGTGCGCATCGTCTGGCGCATGCGGTGCACGCGGGTGGAGATCGCCTCCGACATGTCGAGGAGGAAGGGATTGCCCGTGGCCTCGAAGATCCGGTGGTGGAAGTCCCAGTCGACGACGAAGTACTCGCGGATGAGGCCGACGGGCATCTCGCCGTCGCCCGTCGCCGCGCGCACCCGTCGGGTCGTCTCCTCGTGCGCCGCGAGGGCGTCCTCGAGCGCGGGCACCAGGCGCGTCGGATCCGCGGCGGCCAGCGCCGTCGCCCCGCCCTCCAGCACGATGCGCGCGTCGAACAGCGCCTCGAGCTGCTCGCCCGCGATGGGCGGCGCGACCCGGTAGCCCTTGTGTGCCTCGCGCGCGACGAGCCCCGTGCGCTCCAGCTGCACCAGCGCCTCGCGGACGGGAGTGGGGGACACGTGCAGGTCGCGCGCGATCTGGTCGATGGCGAGGCGGGAGCCCGGCTCCATCTGGGATCCCATGAGCATGTCGAGCACGAGGTCGTAGACGCGGTCGCGCAGGCCCTGCCGCGCGGGCATCGAGGTCGCGTCGAGCGGGAGGCCGGTGGTCACCAGGACAGTCTGCCGTCAGCGGGAGGCGCCGGCCGCCGGACCGGCCGCCGCGCGCGCGTGCACCTCGTCGAGGATCGCCGCGACCGCGCGGGGGTCGTGCGCGAAGCGGCCGAGGAAGAGGCCGTCCACGTCGTCGCCGATGCGGGTGAGGAGGCCGGGGCCGGCGCTGCCGCCGTAGACGACCGCGGATCCTGGGTGCGCGGAGTGGGACCGTACGTGCGCGCGCAGCTCCCGGCCGACCGCGCGGATGTGCGCGTCGGAGGCGGGCTCGGCGGCGCCGATCGCCCACTGCGGCTCGTAGGCGACCACGATCCGGCCGCCGTGCCCGCGACCAGCGGCCAGGGCGAGCGCGTCGTCGAGCTGGCGGATGCACTCCCGGGCCGCGTCGGCGGGAGCCCGCCGGTCCTCCTCGCCGACGCAGAGGAGGGGCACCAGACCGGACGCCAGGGCCCGGTCGGCCTTCCGCCGCACGACCTCGTCCGTCTCGCCGAAGAGCCGTCGCCGCTCGGCGTGGCCGACCTCGACGAACGTCGCGCCGAGCTCCCGGATCTGCCCGCCGGACACCTCGCCCGTGGATGCGCCGGCGTCGTCGGCCGCGAGATCCTGCGCGCCCACGGCGGCGACCCCGTCGAGGATGCCGACAGCGGCCGGCACCGACAGGTACGACGGCAGCACCACGAGCTCGGCCTCGCCGCGCGTCGTCGCCGGGTGCGTGCGCGCGATGGCCGCGACGGCCTCGCACCACGCGAGCGTCTCGGCGTGCCCGAGGTACATCTTCAGGCTGACGCCGATCACGGCCGGCTGCGCGGGCACGGCCCTACTTCGCCTCGTACGCGCGGATCTCGTCGACCTTGTCGTTCGACGGGCTCGACGTGTCGAACTCGTACGTCAGCCACTCGCGCACGTTCCGCCGCGCGAGCTCGAGCCCGACGACGCGCTGCCCCATGCAGAGCACCTGCGCGTCGTTGGAGAGCACGCTCCGCTCCACCGAGAAGCCGTCGTGCGCGGTGACGGCGCGGACGCCGGCGACCTTGTTCGCCGCGATCGCCATGCCGAGGCCCGTGCCGCAGATCAGCACGGCCCGGTCAGCCTCGCCGCGCGCGACCATCTCGGCCGCCGTGGTCGCGACGGTGGGGTAGGCGGTGTGGCCGTCGGCGTCGACGCCCACGTCCACCACCGAGGCGACCAGGCCGCTCGCCTCGAGGTCGGCCTTGATCGCCTCCTTGTGGTCGTAGCCCGCGTCGTCCGCGCCGACGACGATGCGCCATGTCCTGGTCATCCGGTCCTCCTGTGGGTGCTGGTGGTCGTGCTGATGGGTGCCGGTGGATCTCACCGGTCGGCGATGGTGCGGCCGACGGCCGCGGCGATGAGCGCGAGCGACACGGCTCCCGGGTCCGCCGTGCCGACCGAGCGCTCGCCATGCGACCGGGCGCGCCCGATGCCGGGCTTCATGGCGGCGGTCGCGTCGGCGGCCTCCTGCGCGGCGTCGCTGGCGGAGGCCCAGGCGTCGTCGAGCGGGCTGCCGGATCCGACCCGCTCGGCGAGCGCCTCGGCGAACGGCACGAGCGCGTCCACCATCGTCTTGTCGGCGAGCGCGGCTTTGCCGTGGCCGATGACGGCATCACGGGCGTCGCCGACGCCCCGGGCGACCGCGTCGGCGGTGACGGGATCCGCGTCTGCGTCGTCGAGCGCGTCGCCGACCGCCTGCAGGATGAGCCCCCACAGCGCGCCCGACGTGCCGCCGCCCTTGTCGGACCAGGCGTCGCCCGCGAGCCGGAGGACGGTGCGGGCGCCGGCGCCCTGCGCGACGGCCGCGGTCGCGCGCTCCGAGGCGGCGCGGGATCCGCGCAGCATCCCGATGCCGTGGTCCCCGTCGCCCGCGACCGCGTCGAGGCGGCCCAGCTCGTCAGCGTGCTCCGCGACGACCGCGTGCACGGCGTCCAGCGCCGCGGCGATGCGCGCGGCGGCCTGCCGGGACGCGTCGGTCGCGTCGGGGATGGCGGCGTCGACCTCGTCGTCCTCGCGCGCGTCGACCGGCTGGAGCGCGGATCCGTCGAACGCGCCGCTGCGGAAGGCCGGGGTGTCGGCGGGCGCCGTCCACAGCCGCTCCAGCTCCTCGTCGAGCCAGAACAGCGTGAGGGATGCGCCCGCCATGTCGAAGCTGGTGCAGAACTCGCCGACCTGCGGATCCACGAGGGTGACGCCCGCCTCCTCGAGCAGGTCCGCGACGCGCGTGAACACGACGAAGAGCTCCTCGGCCTTCACGGATCCGAGGCCGTTGAGCACGGGCACGACGCGCGCGCCGCGCACCTCGACCCCGTCGGGCACCTCGGCGTCGGCGAGCAGCTGCGTCACGAACAGCTCGGCCAGGCCGTCGGCGGTCGGGATGTCGGTCTCGTCGATGCCGGGCTCGCCGTGGATCCCGAGCCCGATCGCCATGCGCCCCTCCGGCACCGAGAACAGCGGCTCGTCCGCGCCCGGCAGCGTGCAGCCCGTGAAGGCGACGCCCATCGAGCGGGTGCGCGCGTTCGCGAGGCGGGCCACGCGCTCGGTGTCGTCGAGGTCGTAGCCCGCGGCGGATGCGGCGCCGGCTGCCTTGAACACGGTGAGATCGCCCGCGATGCCGCGGCGCTTCGCCTGCTCGTCGGGCGACGCGCTGAAGATGTCGTCCGTCACGACGACCGTGCGGCAGTCGATCCCGTCGCCGCGCACACGCTCCTGCGCGTCGTCGAAGTGCAGCACGTCGCCGGCGTAGTTGCCGTAGAGGAGGAGGGCGCCCCGGCCCTGCTCGCTCGAGCGGATCACCGACTCGACCTGGTGCGCCGACGGCGACGCGAAGAGGTTGCCCATCGCCGCGCCGTGCGCGAGCCCGGGGCCGACGAGCCCGCCGAATGCGGGGTAGTGGCCGGAGCCGCCGCCGATGACGACCGCGACCTCGGGCTCAGCCGAGCGGGTGGAGCGGGAGACCCCGCCGTGCACGCGCCGGACCCACCGGCCGTTGGCGCGGACGAAGCCCGCCGTCATGTCGTCGGCGAAGTCCGCGGGGTCGTTCCAGAGCCGGGTCATCCGTGGTGTCCTCCTCATCGAGCACGTGAGGAGATCCTATAGGATATTGGATCCTCCCACCATGGTCAGAGGTCGCCCGGACACGACGGAGCCCGGGCCGACGCGGGGGTCGCGCGTCGTCCCGGGCTCCTCCCGCGGCGGCTTTCGGGCCCGCTTCGGGTGCGTCACCGTCGCCACGACCCACGGGGGATGGGGTGGCGACGGATCGCTTCGGGTATGTGCGGGTACACGATCCTCGTGATGACGGTATTGAGGATCACGCCATCGTGCCGGATCCGGCCCGACCCCTTGACCTCTCCGTGCCCGAACGGCTAGGTGCTACCGGTCGACGAGCGTGATCTCGAACGAGTAGAGGTCCGGGCGGTAGCAGTGCTGGCCGTACTCCACGGCGCGGCCCGAGCTGTCGAACGCCGTGCGCGACATGGTGAGCACGGCGCCTCCGCGCGGCAGGTCGAGCAGTCGCGCCTCGGATGCGGTGGCCGCGCGGGCGCCGATGCGCTGCTTGGCGACCCGCATGATCACGCCGCGTCCGCGCAGCAGCTGGTAGAGCCCGTGGGTGGCGAGCTCGTCCGGATCCAGGTCGACGAACGGCTCGGGCAGCACGTTGTCGAGGATCGCGAGCGGCACGCCGTCGGCCGTGCGGAGCCGGGTGAGGTGGAGCACGGGGCTGCCGACCGCGACGCCGAGCGCCTCCGCGACCTTCTCGTCGGCCTCGCCGCGCGACGACGACAGCATCGTGGTGGCGGGTGCCTGGCCCTGCCGCTCGAGGTCCTCGTAGAGGCTCGTGAGCTCGACGTTGCGCGTGACCCGGCCGTGCACGACCTGCGTGCCGATGCCGCGGCGGCGCACGAGCAGACCCTTGTCGACGAGGTCCTGGATGGCCCGGCGGATGGTCGGGCGCGAGAGGCCGAGCCGGTTGCCGAGCGCGATCTCGTTCTCGAGCCGCGCGCCCGCTGGCAGCGTGCCGTCGTGGATCGCCGTCTCCAGCAGGTTGGCCACCTGGTAGTAGAGGGGCACCGGGCCCGAGCGGTCGAGCGCGAGGAACAGGTCGGGGGGCAGGATCTGCTCCGGTTGCGTCACGTCGATCGCTCCCTCGTAGGTCAGGTCAACGCCTCATCCTGGCATGCGGCGGTTCAGCGGTCCGCCGCCGCCCGGCCCCCGTCCGGGCCCGGGTCGCGCGCGAGCTCGTGCGCCAGCGAGTCGAGCTCGGCGCCGCCGGCCATGAGGCTCGTCAGCTCGCCGAGCGTGATCTCGTCCTTCTCGAAGGTGCCGAGGCTGGATCCGCGGTTGAGCAGCAGGAACCGGTCGCCCACCGGGAACGCGTGGTGCGGGTTGTGCGTGATGAAGACCACGCCGAGGCCGCGGTCGCGCGAGCGCGCGATGTACCGCAGCACGACGCCGGACTGCTTGACGCCGAGGGCCGCGGTCGGCTCGTCGAGGATCAGCACGCGGGCGCCGAAGTGCACCGCGCGGGCGATCGCGACGCACTGGCGCTCGCCGCCGGACAGGGTGCCGATGGGCTGGTCGACGTCGCGGAGGTCGATGCCCATCTGCGCGAGCTGCTCGTGCGTGACGGCCTTCATGGCCTTCACGTCGAGCCGGCGGAACGGGCCCTTGCCCTTCGTGATCTCGGAGCCGAGGAAGAAGTTCCGCCACACCGGCATGAGCGGCACGACCGCGAGGTCCTGGTAGACGGTCGCGATGCCCGCCTGCAGCGCGGCGCGCGGGGATCCGAGCGTCACCGGCTCGCCGTCGAGGAGCATCGTGCCCTCGCTCGGGGCGTGCACGCCCGCGAGCATCTTGATGAAGGTCGACTTGCCTGCGCCGTTGTCGCCCAGCACGCACGTGACCTGGCCGGCCGCGACCACGGTCGAGACGCCCGTGAGCGCGTTGACGGCCCCGTAGCTCTTCCCGATGTCGCGGACCTCGAGGATGGTCGTCCCGACGGGCGGCAGCGGGGGAGTGGGGCGCCCGCCGGCCTCCTCGGCCGCTCCGGGGATCGCGCCGGCGAGGGGCTCGGACGCGGCGCTCGCGCTGGGGCTGGTCTCGGCGGTCATCGTCCGCCTCCCGCCCGCGTCCGCACCAGGTTGTTCAGCAGCACGGCGGCCAGCAGCATGACGCCGAGGATCGTGCGCAGCCAGTTCGTGTCCCACTGGGCGAAGGTGATGCCCTGGAAGACCATGCCGTAGATGAGCGCGCCGAGCGCCGCGCCGATGGCCGAGCCGAAGCCGCCCGTGAGCAGGCACCCGCCGACGACCGCGCAGATGATGTAGATGAACTCCTGCCCGACGCCCGTGTTCGCCTGCACGGTGGAGGTGCGGAACAGCGAGATCATGCCGACGAGCCACGCGGCGCCCGCGGTGCCCATGAAGAGCCCGATCTTG
The DNA here is from genome assembly GCF_000069225.1 of Clavibacter sepedonicus. Taxonomy (GTDB): domain Bacteria; phylum Actinomycetota; class Actinomycetes; order Actinomycetales; family Microbacteriaceae; genus Clavibacter; species Clavibacter sepedonicus. The sequence continues at coordinate 2,530,490 of NC_010407.1, forward strand.
GTCTTGAGCACCGGCACGCCCACCTGGCGGGCGGACTCCTTGGCGCCGCCGACCGCGAAGATCCAGTTGCCGGCGCGGGTGCGCAGCAGGATCCAGGTGGCGACCGCCGCGACGAGGAACCACCAGAGCACCGAGACGTAGAAGTTCCCGCCGCCGATCCCGAGCGACGAGCCGAAGATCGGTTGGATCGCGTCGTACGACGGCACCTTCGTCATGCCCTGGATGGCGACCTGGCCCGTGATGAGCTTCGTGACCGCGAGGTCGACGCCCGCGAGCGCGAAGAACGTGCCGAGCGTCACGATGAAGCTCGGCAGGCCCGTCTTCATCACCAGGAAGCCGTTGAGCGCGCCGATCGCGAGGGCCGCCGCGAGCGAGACGAGCACCGCGACCCAGATGCTGAGCCCGTAGTGCGACGTGAGGATGCCGACCACGAGGGCGGAGAAGCCCGTCATGACGCCGGCGGAGAGGTCGAACTCGCCGCCGATCATGAGCATCGCGACGGCGACCGCCATGATCCCGAAGGTCGATGCCGACTCGAGCCACACGCCCGCGCCGGCGAGGGTGAGGAACTGCGGCGTGTAGAGGGAGAAGAACACCAGCACGGCGAGGGCGGCCACGAGGGCGCCGATCTCCGGCCGGGCGAGGATCTTGCGGATCGGCCTGTCCTCGAGGCGCGGCCTCGTGGCGATCGTCACGATGTCCGTGGTGGTCAACGCGGGCTCCTTCGGTGGGCGTCGGGCGGTGCGGTGCGGTGGGAGAGAGGGCGGGCCGGGCGCGACGGGTGCGCCCGGCCCGGCCGCCTAGCTGTACTGGGTCATGACGTTGGTGACACTCGGGCCGCGGGCGTGAGCCCGTGGCTTGAGTGGATTCGTTCAGTGTTGTAGTGCTCGATGAAGGGGTCAAGCGCGTCGGCGCGGTGTTGGTTGCCGGTGAAGGGTTGCCGGTAGGCCCACTCGGTCGCGAGGGTCCGGTTGAAGCGCTCGACCTTGCCGTTCTGCCAGGGGCAGTGCGGGCGGATGAACTTCTGCCGCGCGCCCAGGTCCTGGACGGCGTTCTTGAACACGGTCGAGTGCCGGTAGGCGAACGCGTTGTCCGTGATGACCCGCTCGATCCGGGTGATCCCATGCCCGGCGAAGTACGCCGCTGCGCGGGTCAGGAACCCGGCCGCGGTCGCGCCTTTCTCATCGGGATGGATCTCCGCGTAGGCGAGACGGGTGTGGTCATCGACCGCGGCATGGACGTAATCGAACCCGATCCCGCGGCCGCGGACCTGCTCGCTGCGCCCGTGGACCCGCCAGCCGCCTCCGTCCGGGATCCTCCCGAGCTTCTTCACGTCCACGTGGATCAGATCACCCGGATGCTCGTGCTCATACCGGTGCGCCGTTGACCGGGATGCCCGGATCACGGCCCCGGTGACGGGGTCCAACCATGCCAACGGCGGCGCCCCGTGCCGGCGCAGGATGCGGGAGATCGTACGGGATGGAACACCTGTCACCGGCGCCAGCCGCGCAGGACCCGCCCGCAACTGGGCCCGCGCTTCCAGCACGGCCCGTTCCCGCTCCGGGCTCGTTCGCCTCGGTACTGACCGGGGCCGCGATGACCGATCCGTCAGCCCTCGCAGCCCCTCGGCACGGAACCGGTTCACCCATCGATGCGCGCACTGCCGCGACACCCCCAGCTCCCGCGCGACGTGCGCGACCGGCCGACGATCCTCCACCACCCGCCGCACGAGGAGAACCCTCCCGTGAACCGTCAGACGAGCATTACCGTGGGACATCGAGGCCTCCTGGCGATGGTTGAACTGAACAGCTCCATCAAGCCAGGAGGCCTCTTCACACGCCCCGAAGTGTCACCAACGTCATGGCCGAGTACAGCTAGGAGGGGACGCGGGCGGGGGCGTCCGCCCGGTCGGACGCCGGGTCGCCGGCGGGCGCGGGATCGGTCGTGGAATCGGGCGCGGGCGCGGACGCCGCGCTCCCCCGACGGGCCTTCGGCAGCACGCGCGCAAGGTCGAGCACCCCGCGTACGTCGCGGCGCACGGCCGGGACGAGCGCGACGGCGAGCGCGTACAGCACCGCGGTCGTGCCGACGCCCGCGAGGAGCTGCAGCGCGTCGGATCCGGTGTCGACCATCGCGAGCAGCGCGCCCGTCACGACGCTCACCGATCCCACGACGCCGATGATCCGGAGGGCGCCCATGTAGAGCCGGCGCGTCGGGATCGGGGCCTTGCGCGAGAGCCACCACAGCGAGATCGGCCAGCAGATGGCGGGGGCCGCGGCGTACCCGGCGGCGATGCCGACGATGCCGAAGGAGGATCCGATGAGGATGCAGCTGATCTTGATCACGGCGCTCAGCAGCGAGAAGCGGAAGAGGTCGCCCGTGAGGCCGCGCGACACGTAGACCCAGTAGCCGACGAAGGCGAGAGTGTCGAAGATCCCGGCGATGGCGAGGAGGCGGAGGATCGGCGCGACGCTGTCCCACTGCGGCCCGAGGAACACCGCCGTGATCGGCACGGCCGTCGCGGCGACGAGGCCGAGGCCCGCGCCGAGCGTGTAGCCGAGGGCGAGCTGGCCGCGCGCGACGTAGTCGGCGAAGCGGCGCTGCTCGTCGGCGAGGCGCGAGAGCACGGGGATCGCGACCGTGGTGAGGGGGCTGCGGATCTGCGCGAGCGGCGTCATCAGGAGCTGGAACGCGCGGTTGTAGATGCCGAGCGAGCCGGCGCCGAAGCGGAGGCCGACGAGGAACGTGTCGATGTTGTTGCTGACGTAGCCGACCATCTGGCTGGAGACCATGTTCCAGCCGAACCGCAGGAGCGGGCCCATGGGCTCGCCGCGGCGCGGGAGGCGCGGGATCCACCGGGCGAAGCCGACCGCGAGCCCCAGCAGCACGAGCGTCTGCGTGAGCTGCTGCGCGACGAGCGCCCAGTACCCCCAGCCGAGGAGCGCGCCGCCGACGGCGACGAGGAGCGCGACCGCGGGCGCCGTGACGTCGGCCGTCGCGAGCGCGCGGAAGCGGAGGCTCCGGGTGAGGCTCGCGCGGTACTGGGTGGCGAGGCCGTTGAAGACGAAGGTGAGGCTGAGGGCGTGCGCGATGGGGATCAGCTCGTCGTGGCCGAAGACCGCCGCGAGTGGCCAGGCGGCGCAGAAGACGAGCGCGGCGAGCACGAGGCCGATGCCCGCGTTGATCCACCAGAGGTTGTCGCGCTGCGTGCGGCTGAGGTCGCGCGCCTGGATGGCCGCGTTGGAGAGGCCGAAGTCGCGGAAGATCTCGCCGACGCCGATGATCGCGAGCACCATCGCGAGCAGGCCGTAGTCGGTGGGCGTGAGGAGCCGGGCGAGGACGACGACGGACGCGACCTGGATGAGGATCCGGATCAGCTGCGCGCCGATCGTGACGATCGCGCCCCGGGCCGCGCGGGCGCCGAGGCCCTGCGTGGCGGCGGGAGGCGTCTCGGGAGCGGGGGCGGACGCGGGCGAGGCGGGCACGCGGCCGGGGCAGCAGCGCGGGAGGCGGCTGCGTCCGCCGCGGGATCGGCGGCGGGGGCGGGCGCGGAGGAGGGGTCGCCGGGCAGGGCGGGATGCATGGGGCTCCGTCGTCGGGTCGAGGAGGGGGTGGCGATCGGGTCGGCCGCGGGTGACGGCCGGATCACCGCGAGCTCGGGTGTCGGCGGGACCGCCGGGTACGCGGGCCCTGTCCGATGCTAACCGCGCGGTGGCGGGGATCCAGCCCCAGAACGGGTGGGGAGGCTCAGCCCCGCTCGACCCCGCGGCGGATCCGCAGCGCGCGCCGGTACGCGGACGCGTGCTGGGCGCCGGCCCGGTCCCAGTCGCGCGCCCGGAGGTCCGGCGCCGTCGCGCGCGCGCCCGTCTGCACGGCCTCGGTCGCGCGCAGCAGCTCGTCGGGGGTCAGATCGCCGTCGAAGAGGTGGATCCAGCCCGGGCCGACCTCCTCGGCGAGCGCGCGGTTCACGGCGTTGTCGGGCACGAGCACCGGCCGGTCGAGGGAGAGGGCCGCGAGCGCACCGCCGGAGTTGTGCATGAAGCGGTACGGCAGCACGACGAGCTCGGACGAGGTGACGATGTCGACGAGCTCCGCGTCGGACTGGAAGCGCAGGTCGAGGCGGATCCGGTCGTCGCCCGCGGCGAGCGCGCGGATCGTGCCGGCCAGCTCCTCGGAGGAGGGATTGCCGCCGATGCGCAGGGAGAGATCGGCGCCCGCGTCGCCGGCGCCGCGGAACGCTGCGACGAGCTGCTCGACGCCCTTGTACCGGCGGACGAGGCCGACGTAGCCGAGGCGGCCGGGCTCCGCGTCGGCGCGCGGCTCGTCCCGGAACCAGTCGCGGTAGTGGCCGTGCAGGATCGTGACGTGAGGCTGGTCGGCGGGGATCTCCGTGATCGGGTTCACGCGCACCCGCAGCGTCGTCATCCGCTCCATGAGCGCGAGCAGCAGCGACTCGCGGCGGCTGATGCCCTGCGGCCGCTCGAGGTTGTGCACGGTGCGGACGATGGGGATCCGCCGGAGCGTCAGCTTCGCGAGGAGGGCGACCGTGAGCGCCTGGCGCACGGCCTTCTTCAGCGGGCTGTGCCCGTCGACGAGGATCTCGGGCCAGTGCACGTGGAAGACGTCGTAGCGGCCGAGGAGCGCGGTGCGCCAGCTGAAGTGCAGCGGGCGGACGCCGGGGGTGGCGGCGAGCGCGCGGCCGAGCATCACGATGTACGGGTTCGTCGTGGGGCGCGGCGCCTGCGACGACTGGAGGACGACGAGGTCGCGGCCGGGTGGACGGGCGGGGACGGACATGGCGCTCCTGGCGGATGACCGGCGGCGGGTCGTCGGGTGCGCCCTCGGGGTCATCGGTCGAGGAAATAGACTATGCCACCACCCGCCCACCCGAGGGCGGACCCCGAGGGCCGCTCCGCAGGCGAGGCCCCGCCGCACGCCCGACCGATGGGACCCGCATGCCCCGCCCCGCCCTCCTCGCCGTCGTGGTCGTCAACTACGGATCCGCCGACCTCGTGCGGGAGAACGTGCTGCCGCTGGTCGAGCGCCTCGACGACGCGCTGCTCGTGGTCGTCGACAACCGCACGACCCATGCGGAGCGGGAGCGCGTGCGGGAGCTCGCCGCGCATCCGTCGACGCGCGTGCACGGCGTGTACCCGGACGCGAACACGGGCTTCGGCACGGGCATGAACATCGGCGTCGCGGCGGTGCGCGACCTCGGTGCGCGCGAGTTCCTGCTGCTCAACCCGGACGCGACGATCGAGCCCGACCAGCTGGCGGTGCTGCGTGGCGTCGTGGCCGCGGATCCGCTCGCGCTCGTCGCCCCGCTGATCCTCCGGCCCGACGGCAGCACGTGGTTCCGCGGATCCGACCTGTACCTCGCCGACGGCCGGATCCGCTCCGCCGCCCGCCGCGCGCAGCACCCGGGCCAGGCGGTCGAGCCGTGGCTCACGGGCGCGTGCCTGCTCGTGACCGACGAGCTGTGGACCCGCGTCGGCGGCTTCTCCGACGACTACTTCCTGTACTGGGAGGACGTCGACCTGTCGCGCAAGGTCGTGGAGGCCGGCGGATCTCTGGCCGTCGTGGAGCAGGCCGTGGCCGTGCACGCGGAGGGCGGCACGCAGAGCGCCGGCCACGAGAGCGCGGGCCAGGCCAAGTCGGGCACGTACTACTACCACAACATCCGCAACCGGCTCCTCTACGGGGCCCGGCACCTCGACGCCCCGGCGCTCCGCCGCTGGCGGCTGCTCACGCCCGTGATCGCGTACGAGGTGCTGCTGCAGGGCGGGCGGCGGCAGTTCGCGCACCCGGTGGCGCCCGTGACGGCGGCCGTGCGGGGGATCCGCGACGGGTACCGGCTCTCCGGTGGCTGGCGCGCGATGCCGTCGCCCGCGCCGACGTCCGCGGCACCCGCGGCGCCCGTTCGCCCGGTCGCGCCCGCCTCCTCGCTCGTGGTCGCGATCCTCACCTACCGCCGGCCCGACGACATCCGCGCCGTGCTCCCGCTCGTCGCCGCGCAGGCCGCCGACCTCCGCGAGGCCGCCGAGGCCGACCGCACGCTCCCCCGCTCCGTGCGGATCGTCGTGGTCGACAACGACCCGGCGGGCGGAGCGGGCGCGGCCGTGGAGGACGCCGCCGCGGACTCCCCCGTGCCGATCGCCTACGTGCACGAGCCGACGCCCGGCATCTCCGCCGCCCGCAACCGCGCGCTCGACGCGGCCGGCGACGACGACCTCCTCGTGTTCCTCGACGACGACGAGCGGCCGGATCCCGGGTGGCTCGCCGCCCTCGTCCGCGCCCGCCAGGCGACGGGCAGCGCGGGCGTCGCCGGCCCCGTGCGCAGCGAGTACGAGGTCGAGCCGGATGCGTGGGTGCGCGCGGGCGGCTTCTTCACGCGCCGCCGACCCGCGACGGGCACGCGTCTCGAGGTCGCCGCGACCAACAACCTGCTGCTCGACCTCCGCGCCGTACGGACGGCGGGCCTGCGCTTCGACGTCGACCTCGGCACGCAGGGCGGCGAGGACACGCTGTTCACCCGCCAGCTCGTCGCGGCCGGCGCGCTCCTCACCTGGTGCGCCGAGGCGGGCGTCGTCGACGTGGTGCCGCGCGCCCGCACCACGCGCCGCTGGGTGGTGCTCCGCGCCTTCAGCAGCGGGAACTCGTGGAGCCTCACCTCCGTCGCGCTCGCGCCGGCCTCGCCCGCCGCACGCACGCGGATCCGGGCCGAGGCGACCGCGCGCGGGCTCGTGCGCGCGCTCGGCGGCACCGGGCGGATCGCGGTGGGTGCCGTCACGGGCAGCGTCGCGCACCGCGCGAAGGGCACCCGCACGCTCGCGCGCGGCGCCGGCATGGTCGCGGGCGCGTTCGGCTGGTCGTACCAGGAGTACGCGCGGCGCGACTGAGCGGATCCACGCGGCCGGTCCGGCGGCGGCCCGTCCGGCGGCGGCCTCCCCTGGACGGGGGGCTCGTCGGCGCGCGGTGCCGGACGTACGATGCGAGGGCAAAAGACCCGGAATCCTGCGTCGGTCGACCACCCATCGCCCGCCCGCCCCGCGCCGCCGACCCGCCCTGGTCGTCGGGCCCGTCTTCCGCCGTACCCGACGAGCGAAGAAGGCCATGCCCGCACCCGAGAGCACCCCGTCCGACCTGCGTCCGCGCCGCAGCCCGGAACAGCGCAGCCGCCGCGCCCGCACCCGCCGCACCACCGTCGCCGTGATCGGCGCCGCCTCCGTCCTCGCGGTCGCCGCCGTGGTCGGCACGGTCGTGGTGAACGGATCCGGATCCGACGCCCCCGCGGCCGCCGCCGACACGAAGGACTGGTCGGAGGTCGCCCCTACCGCGGGGGCCACCGAGGCCCCCGCCCTGCTCCCCGACGGCGACACCCGCGCCCTCGGCCAGGAGGTCGCGACCACGGTCGGCCTCGACGAGACCGCCACGTTCCCCGGCTCGATCCAGGCGCGCATCGTCTCCGTCACGCCGACCAGCACCGACGGCGGACGCGTGGGCGAGCTGAGCGGCGACGCGGTCGACGTGCGGCTCGAGCTCGTGAACGTCACGGGAGAGACCGTCGCGGTCGACTCCGTGGCCGTCAACGTCTTCTACGGCGCCGACCGCACGCCCGCGACGCCCGCGGACTCCGACACCGTGATCCGCGGCTCGCTCGAGCCCGGCGCGTCCGCGACCGGCGACTACGTGTTCAGCGTGCCGGCCGCCTCCGCCGACGCGATCAGCGTGGTCGTGGCGCGCGACGCCGGGTCGCCGGTGGTCGTGTTCCAGTAGCGGACGACGCGGCGGTCGGTCGCGGGGTCCGCCGCTCGGTCCCGTGGTCTTCGGCGCGCCGGCGCTCGGTCACGTGCCTCGCGACCTCCGCACGAGGAGGCAGCGCCAGCCTGGGGACGACGAGTCAGAACAGCCGGCCCGCATCGGGCGCCGTCCCCAGGTCGCGCACCAGCGCGGGGATGCGCTCGCGGAAGGGGAAGAAGCCGCGCGATGCCATGGGCCACGCGGTGCCGTCCCATCGGCGTCGCACGGTCACCATCGCCACCCCCTCGTCGGCGAGGGCACGACGGAGCCGGTCGTGACGCTCCTGCACGGGCCCGACGGGTGCGTAGGGGACGATGACGGTGTCGAGCCGATCCGACCGCACCCAGTCGATCACCGTCTCGCATCCCGCATCGGCCAGCACGCGCGCGGGCCGTCCGCTGCTGTCGTGCGTGCGAGATGCAGCATCGGCGAGCGCCGCCGTCGTGAAGTCGCGGACCGCATCCGAGACCGCGAGAGGGGACCGCTCCGCCGCGTCGGCGGACACCGCGCTCGATGCGAGCTGATCGACGAGCCCCGGCCTCTCGGCCAGGAGGCTCTCCGCTTCCAGGTCCTCCTCGTGCAGGAGGAGACCGGTCCGCTCCCCCACCGTCCCGACGACATCCTCCGGGTCGAGGGCGGCCCGCGGCGGAAGGGGCTCCTCCGTGCGCGCCGGAGCGGTCACGGCGAGACCTGCCGGGGAGAAGCGGCCCTCGGTGTACCGGGCGATGTTGGCCGCGGACGCCAGGTACGTCTTCCCCCGGGTCTGCAGACCCGCGACCCACCGCCAGGACAGGGTGTTGGACGCGGCATCGCCGTCGAGGAGGTGCCGGTGGAAGAAGTCGGCGCCGAGCTGCCAGGGCAGGCCGAGGGTGAAGATCCAGATGCTCGCGAACCACATGCGCGTGTGGTTGTGGAGGTACCCGGTCTCGACGAGCTCGCGCACCCACGCGTCCATCGCGTCGATCCCGCTGCGCCCGCCGACCGCATCGAGGTACCCCGTCGGGAGATCACCGGCCGTGAGCTCCTCCACGTCCCGGCGGTAGCGGCGCCAGGCTTCCGGGTTCTGCTCCAGCCACCCCTTCCAATAGGTGCGCCAGAACACCTCCTGCACGAACTTCTCCGCCGCGCTCAGACTGTGCCGTGCCAGGACCGCCGCGACGACCTCCTGCTCGGTCACGAGCCGGTGCCGGAGGTACGGGGACAATCCGGACACGTTGTCCCGAGACGCCCCGAGGTCGTGATTGCGGTCGCGCGCGTACGCGGGTCCGGCACGATCGACGAAATCGTGCAGCGCTTCGAGGCCGGCGGCTCTGGTCGGGATGAACATGCCGCCATCCTCCGGCCATGCGCGGGGGGAGAGCTGACCGCGCCCCTCACCGCACGCCGAGCGGATAGGACGAATCCGCCTGAGCCCCCTCGATGGGGTGGCCGCGACCGCGCTTCGCGCCGCGTCGTGCGGATGTCGGGTCATCGTCGGGTGGATGTCGTGTCCCGGACGGATGCCCGCCCCTACCGTGGGGAACATGAACGAGACACGGGTCACCGACCTCCGCACGCAGCGCGGCTGGACCCAGGAGAGACTCGCCAAGACCAGCGGCATCACCGTCCGCACGGTGCAGCGTCTCGAGGCCGGCAACGACGCCAGCCTCGACACCCTCACCCGCGTCGCGAAGGCGCTCGAGGTCCAGGTGCGCGACCTGTTCACCACCGTCGACGAGAGCGACTACGGACGCGCCGTCACCGGCCTCGACGCGCGAGCCGCGCGCCAGCAGGAACGCCGCGACACGATCACCGACGGACTCGAGGCCCTCTACTACGGCATCGGCGCCCTGTTCACGATCGCCGTGATCGTCGGCGTCGCCTCGGACGCGTTCCACAACCTCGCGATCTTCCTCATCCCCGCCTACTGGATCGCGGGGTGGCTGCTCTCGCTCTTCCTGTTCCTCGTCATCGTCAGCCCGCGCCTGTACCGCCGCTACCCGCTGTCGCGCGACCGGAAGCAACCGACATCGGACGCGCGGACCTAGGACGAACGCATCGGGTCACGCCGCGCCGACGTGTCCCGGGAAGGGGTCCCTCCGCGGACCACCGGACCGGTCGACGGGCCCGCCGCTACGGTGGCGGCATGGTCGATCACGCGACGCAGCTCCTCGGCCGCCGACACGTCCTCGAGCGCTTCCAGTGGATCGACGGCGATGCGGACACCTGGACGACGCTGCGCGACCCGGCCGCGTTGCGTGCCGTCGTGCATGCACTGGCCGACCTGCTCGCCGACCGGGAGCTCGACGTGATCGTCGGCATCGAGGCGAGAGGCTTCGTTCTCGGACCAGCGGTCGCGATCGCCCTCGGACTCGGGTTCTCCCCCATCCGCAAGAACGGTGTGAAGTTCCCCGGCGACGTGATCCGACACCGGAGCACGCCGGACTATCGCGGCCGGACGCAGGTCTTCGAAGCGAGACGCGACCATTTCTCGACGGGCCAGAGGGTCGGCTTGGTCGATGACTGGATCGAGACCGGGAGTCAGGCCGTGGCAGCGCAGCGCCTGATCGCGACCGCGGGAGCGGAGCTGACCGCCGTCGCCGTGATCGTCGACGAGGCGAGCGAGGACGTGCGGCACGTGCTGCCGCCCATCAGCTCGATCGTCTCGGCGTCCGGACTTCCCTGAGGAGTCGACACGGGCCCTGCTGAAGCGCGATGGGCAACCCTATACACATCCCTACCGCTACCGGTACGCTTGTGTGCATGCCTGAAGAGAGCGTTGCCGAGTTCGCCAAGCGTGCGGGAGTGTCCCCTCGTCGCGTGCGCGCGCTCATCGAGCAAGGCGCCATCCCGGCCCGCCAGGTGGGTAGGCAGTGGCTCATCGACCAGTCCTGCGCGCACCGCCCCGCAGCCTCCCGCCCGCTAGCCGACCGGATGCGCGCGAACCTCCTGGCGATCCTCTCCGGAGACGCCCCTGAAGGGCTTTCGGCATCCGAACGCGCACGCCTCCGCAGCTACCGCGACGAACTCATGCACAGCCCCGAGCCGGACCGCATCCTCGGTGCCTGGGTCCGCGAGCAGGCGCCTCTGAAGCTCCAGGTCGCTGCCAGCGACCTCGCCGATCTCGCCGCCGATGAACGCATCGTCAAGTCCGGATTCAGCGATCCGCGCGCCGGGATCGCCGCCGCAGGCCAGCTCGAAGCCCGCGTCGCCAAGGATGACGCCGCCGCGATCCGCCGCGCATACCTGCTCCGCCCATCCGAGAGGCCCAACGTCCTCCTGCACCTCGCCGACGAGAGACCACCGTCACCTCTGCCCCTCGGGATGCTCCTCGTAGACCTCGCGCAACATGACGGCGTCCGCGAGCGCTCCCGCGTAGCCGAACTCCTCCGAGAGGTCGACACGTGACCATCACCGCGCCAGCCATGACCCCCGCCCAGGCTGAGGCGTGGCACGCGCTCTTCGAGGTCTACAAGGCGCACCCGGAGGGCTGGGCGCTCGTCGGCGGGCAGATGGTCCACTCGCTCTGCTGGGAGCGCGAGGCGAGCCCGCCCCGGCCCACGCAGGACGCGGACGCCGTGCTCGACATCCGCGCCCAGCCGACCATGCTCTTCGACTTCACCAAGACCCTCACCGACCTCGGCTACGAGTCCGCAGGCGAGTCGCCGTCGATCCTCGAAGGCATGAAGGGTGTGCAGCACCGCTGGGTGAAGGGTGACGCTCAGATCGATGTCCTCATTCCGCGTTTCCTGGGAGAGCGCGCGGACAATCGCACCGGCGTCACGGGCGGCCGCACCATCGCCGCACCTGGCGGCCAAGGCGCTCTCGATCGCTCCGAAGTGATCGAGGTCGCCGTCGAGGGAGTCACCGGGACCGTCATTCGGCCGACGCTTCAGGGGGCCATCGTCGCGAAGGCGTCCGCAATGCTGATCGGCGAGGGCGCCAAGGCGGACCGCCACCTCAACGACCTTTCGATCCTCGCCTCCCTCGTCACCCGAGGCGACCGAGTCGGCGAAGACGTCACCAGAACTGAGGTGGCCAGGGTCCGGGCCGCGTTCGCGATGGTCCTCGCCCGCCCGCCTCTGCATCTCAGCGTCGGCGTGGATGCGGAGACGATCGGGATCGTCCGGGATCAGTTCGTCCTGGAGTGAGAGCGGGAGGCCGATGGATGGTGTTCCTCCGGGTCACGGAGTCGAAGTCGATGAAGAACCGCCTGCACCTGTGCCTCCGCCCGGCCGGCACGACGCGCGACGCCGAGGTGGAGCGGATCCTGGCGCTCGGGGCGCGCATGGTCGACGACCGTCGGGCGACCGACCGCCGCGCGACCGACGGATGGGCGGTGCCCGCCGATCCGGAGGGCGACGAGTCCTGCGTGCTCGGCACCTCCGCCGAGGACGCCGGGATCAGCGAGTGACCGCCTGCCCCGCCTGCCCCGCCTCCGCGCGGTAGTACGCGCGCTTGTCCTTCGTGGGGCGCGCCTTGTTGAGCACGACGCCCAGCACGGATCCGCCCGACTTCTCGACCGCGTCGAGCGCCTCGGAGAGCTGGGCGCGGTGCACGCGCGTCTGGTCGGCGACCACGATCGCGCCGTCGGTCATGCGCGCCACGAAGGCGGCGTCGGCGACGGCGATGAGCGGCGCGGTGTCGATCACGATCACGTCGTAGTCCGCCTTCGCGCGCGTGACCAGTTCCTCCATGCGGTTCGACGCGAGGAGCTCGCTCGGGTTCGGCGGGATCTCGCCGCTGGTCAGCACGTGGAGCGTGCCGTCGCCCCAGGGCTGCACGACGTCCTCGAGCAGCGCCTGGCCGACGAGCACGGTGGTGAGGCCCGCGTCGCCCTCGAGCCCGAGGTACTGCGCGACGACGGGACGGCGGAGGTCGGCGTCGACGAGCAGCACGCGGCGCCCGCCCTCGCTCAGCGACAGCGCGAGGTTCGCGGCGACCGTGGACTTGCCCTCGCCGGGGATCGACGAGGTCACGACGATGCTCGACGACCGGTCGCCGAGGAGCACGAAGCGCAGGTTCGCCTTCAGCTGGCGGAAGCCCTCGGCTGCGGTCGACAGCGGGCGGAGCGCCATCGCGAGGCCCGTGACGCCGCGCTCGCGCTCGAGCGACCCGAGCAGCGGTGCGGACGTCAGGTGCGCGACGGTCTCGGCGGAGCGGACGCGCGTGTCGAGCAGGCGCACGAGCGCGAGGCCGAGGAGGCCCGCGAGGAGGCCGAGGAGCAGGCCCGCGAGCGTGTTGGTGCGGCTGTTCGGTGCCGACTGGCTCTGGGGCTCGGGGGCCTCCTGGATCACGCGCACCGAGACGGTGGTCGACCCCTCCGCCCCCTTCGGCGCGTACGCCTCCGCGGTGTCGCGGAGGCTCGTGGCGACCGCGTTGGCGATCTGCGCGGCGTCGGACGGCGACGGCTCGGTGACGCTGATCTCCATGATCACGGTGTTCTGCGGCGTCGTGACGGTGACGGCGCGCGCGAGCTCCTGCGGCGTCACGTCGAGGCCGAGGCGCGTGATCACGGGCTCCAGCACCGCGGGCGACTCCGCGAGCTCGCCGAACGACAGCATCTGGCTCTGCGTGTAGGTGGCGCCCTGGTTGAGGTCGCTCGCGCTGGATCCGCTGCTCAGCGAGAAGTAGAGGCGGGACTGCGCGGTGTACACGGGCGTCGCCAGCTGGGACAGGCCGAACGCGACCGCGCCGCCCGCGAGCGTGGCGGCGACCACGACGTACCAGAGTCGGCGGAGCAGGGCGGTGAACTCGTGGAGCGTCATCGTGAGGGGGTTCTTCCGGGTAGGAGCTGCGGGGCGGTGGTGCGGGCGGGATCGGGGTGGGCGTCGAGGTCGGCGTCGGCCGGTGCCGCGGCGGGGCCGGGCGGCGGCGCGGGCAGGGGCACGGCGTCGCGGCGGAGGATCTGGCTGGTCGCCGCGACCCCCGCGAGGAACCACACGAGCGTCGCGTACTGCGTGATGAGCGCGACCGAGGCGAGCGCCGGGATCTGCGCGACGAGCGCGATGATGGCCGCGGTCGCGTGCCCCCGCAGGACCAGCCAGACGCCGACCGCGAGGGCGACGAGCACGGCGCCCGCGACCAGCAGGCCGAAGGTGAGGCCCGTGAGCACGAGCTGGCTGTCGATCGAGCGGAACGGCCCGAAGAAGACGCGGCCGTCGCTGCCGCGGTGGGCCTCGGGGGTCGTGCCGAGGATCCCCATCCCGGGCACGAGTCCGTAGAGGTCGCCGCGGTAGTCGGAGCTGGCGCTCGCCTCCGTGCCCGCGTCGTCGAACACGGACTGCACGAAGGGCGCGACCGCGGCCGCGACCACGACGATGCCGGCCGTGACGGTCGCGCGCACGCGGATGGAGATCGCGTCGCGGAGGAAGACGATGGAGAGGACGAGGCCCAGCACCGCCCCGAGCATGCCGACGCGGCTGAAGGTGAGGACCGCGCCGAGCATCATCACGGCCGTCATCCCGAGGCGCGCCACGAGGCCGAAGCGGGACGCGAGCGTCAGCGGGATCGCGATGGCGAGCGCCGAGCCGAGCGCGATCGAGTGCCCGTACGCGCCCTCCGCCCGGACGATGCCGCCGCGCCCCTGCAGCGTCGCCCACGTCTCGCGGAGGCCCGCGTTCCCGGGCAGGAGCACGAACGGGTTCCAGCCGGTGACGAACTCGACGATCGCGAGCGCGGCGACGACCGTGAAGACCACGGCGACGATCCGCTCGAGCGATGCCATGCCGATCCGGTGCGCCGCCAGCCGCCCGAGCAGGTACCCCGGCAGCGCGTAGGTGAGGAACGTGACGAGCGTGGACATGCCGATGCCCGCGCCGCCACCCACGACCACACCGGCGAACCCGGCCGCGGTCATCAGCACGACGAGCACGTCGAGCGGGGAGACCCGGAAGCCCGGCACGGGCACGATCGCAAGGATCACGAGCACGGCCGCGACCGTGGACGGCGGGAGGTGGTAGCCGCCGAGCGGCACCCCCGACCAGACCGGCACGAAGGAGAGCACGACCAGCCAGAGGCCGACGGCCGTGCGCGGCATGCGCCGGAGGACGAGCAGCAGGAGCGCGCCGCCCGCGAGCGCGATGCCGAGGACGAGCAGGGTCTGGAGGCCGGATCCGGCGAGCAGGGCGCTCATCGCGTCCCCTCCCCCGGGAGCGCGCGCAGGCGTGACGGCGCCATGACTCCCCCTCTCATTCCCCCGGCCGCTGGACGGCCCTGTCGATCATCTCAGTGCGATGCCCGGCGGGCGGGTCCGCGTGGGACCCGCCCGCCGGGGCGTCGTCATCCGGCTCCTAGCTGTACTGGGTCATGACGTTGGTGACACTCGGGCCGCGGGCGTGAGCCCGTGGCTTGAGTGGATTCGTTCAGTGTTGTAGTGCTCGATGAAGGGGTCAAGCGCGTCGGCGCGGTGTTGGTTGCTGGTGAAGGGTTGCCGGTAGGCCCACTCGGTCGCGAGGGTCCGGTTGAAGCGCTCGACCTTGCCGTTCTGCCAGGGGCAGTGCGGGCGGATGAACTTCTGCCGCGCGCCCAGGTCCTGGACGGCGTTCTTGAACGCGGTCGAGTGCCGGTAGGCGAACGCGTTGTCCGTGATGACCCGCTCGATCCGGGTGATCCCGCGCCCGGCGAAGTACGCCGCTGCGCGGGTCAGGAACCCGGCCGCGGTCGCGCCTTTCTCATCGGGATGGATCTCCGCGTAGGCGAGACGGGTGTGGTCATCGACCGCGGCATGGACGTAATCGAACCCGATCCCGCGGCCGCGGACCTGCTCGCTGCGCCCGTGGACCCGCCAGCCGCCTCCGTCCGGGATCCTCCCGAGCTTCTTCACGTCCACGTGGATCAGATCACCCGGATGCTCGTGCTCATACCGGTGCGCCGTTGACCGGGATGCCCGGATCACGGCCCCGGTGACGGGGTCCAACCATGCCAACGGCGGCGCCCCGTGCCGGCGCAGGATGCGGGAGATCGTACGGGATGGAACACCTGTCACCGGCGCCAGCCGCGCAGGACCCGCCCGCAACTGGGCCCGCGCTTCCAGCACGGCCCGTTCCCGCTCCGGGCTCGTTCGCCTCGGTACTGACCGGGGCCGCGATGACCGATCCGTCAGCCCTCGCAGCCCCTCGGCACGGAACCGGTTCACCCATCGATGCGCGCACTGCCGCGACACCCCCAGCTCCCGCGCGACGTGCGCGACCGGCCGACGATCCTCCACCACCCGCCGCACGAGGAGAACCCTCCCGTGAACCGTCAGACGAGCATTACCGTGGGACATCGAGGCCTCCTGGCGATGGTTGAACTGAACAGCTCCATCAAGCCAGGAGGCCTCTTCACACGCCCCGAAGTGTCACCAACGTCACGGCCGAGTACACCGTAGTTCCTCGGGAGGTTGTGAACGCTGGGGCGGATAGCGAAGACCTCCGGGACGATGTGAGTTACCAAGCACACGTCATCACCGGAGGTCTTCGTGACTCACGCTAACGCCCCGTTCACTCCCGCGGGCAGGGTTCGGCTTGCCCGGTTGATCATCGAGGACGGGTGGCCGGTCCGGCGTGCGGCGGAGAGGTTCCAGTGCTCGCCGCCGAGTTCCTCGTGTTCACGCCGAGGAACGTCGCGGTGTCCGCGGTCGCGGCGCTCACATCGCGGAGGTCCGCAGCCTCGACCCGGCATGGACCGCACTCGGCGTACCAGAAGTTGACCACGAGGACCTTGCCCCGGAACTGGTCGGCCGTCACCGTCGCGCCCGCCGGGTCCTCCGCCGTGAAGGACACCGGCTCGCCGCGGTCGTCCGAGGTGAACTCGGTCACGCGGCCGTCGCCCGACATGACCCCATCACCCGAACGCGAGCGCTGCGCGAGGTCGTCGGTCGCCGTGCAGCCCGCGAGCGCGATCGCCGCCACGAGGGCGACGGCGGCGGCGAGGGAGCGGCGGGGCACGCCGTCATGCTATGTCGCGCGCCTCGCGGAGCCGCCACGCGTGCCCGACCCGCCCGGCCCGCCGCCCGAATGTAAAGCTCATGTGAACACTTCGCGGCCGCGTCCCACCCCTGCGTATCGTGCTCAGCACCTCCCGGCCCGACGCGTCGCCGGTCGAGCGGGAGGATCCCCCACCCGCGAACGCCGACACGCACGGAGGCTTCCATGCCATCCGCACCGCAGCTGCACAAGAGCCTCACGCAGAGGCAGCTCACCATGATCGCGATCGGCGGCGTCATCGGCGCAGGCCTGTTCGTGGGATCCGGGGTGGTGATCAACGGCGCGGGCCCCGGCGCGTTCCTCACCTACGCGATCTCCGGCGTGCTGATCATCCTGGTGATGCGCATGCTCGGCGAGATGGCGACCGCGAACCCCAGCACCGGCTCCTTCACCGACTACGCCCGGCACGCGCTCGGCGGCTGGGCCGGCTTCTCGATGGGCTGGCTCTACTGGTACTTCTGGGTCATCGTCGTGGGATTCGAGGCGGTCGCCGGCGCAAAGGCCCTCACGTACTGGTTCGACGCGCCGCTCTGGCTCCTCTCCCTCGGCCTCATGGCGCTGATGACCGCCACCAACCTCATCTCCGTCGGCGCGTTCGGGGAGTTCGAGTACTGGTTCGCGGGGATCAAGGTGGCCGCGATCATCCTGTTCCTCGGCCTCGGCAGCCTCTACGTGATGGGCATCTGGCCGGGCCGCTCGCTCGACTTCTCGAACCTCGTCGCGAACGGCGGCTTCTTCCCAAACGGCGTCGGCGCGATCTTCTCCTCGGTCGTCGTGGTGATCTTCTCGATGGTCGGCGCGGAGATCGCAACGATCGCCGCCGCCGAGTCGAAGGACCCCGCGAAGGCCATCCGGAAGTCGACCAACTCCGTCATCCTCCGCATCTCCCTCTTCTTCGTCGGCTCGCTCTTCCTGCTCGCGGTGATCCTCCCCTGGGATTCCACGGAGCTCGGCGCCTCCCCGTTCGTGAGCGCGTTCGACCGCATGGGCATCCCGTTCGCGGGCGACGTGATGAACGCGGTCGTCCTCACCGCCGTGCTCTCGTGCCTGAACTCCGGCCTCTACACGGCGAGCCGCATGCTCTTCGTGCTCGCGGCCCGACGCGAGGCCCCTGCGCGGCTGGTGAAGGTGACCGAGCGCGGCGTCCCGCGCGCGGCGATCCTGCTCTCGTCGGTCGTCGGCTTCCTCTGCGTGATCGCCGCGGCCGTCTCCCCCGACACCGTCTTCCTGTTCCTGCTCAACTCCTCGGGCGCGATCATCCTGTTCGTCTACCTGCTGATCTCCATCTCGCAGATCGTCCTCCGCCGCCGCAGCGGATCCGCGGGCCTGCCGGTCAAGATGTGGCTGTTCCCGGGCCTCTCGATCGTCACGGTCGTCGGCATCCTCGCGGTGCTCGCGCAGATGGCGCTCGACCCCGAGATCCGCCCGCAGCTCGTGCTGAGCCTGGTCGCGTGGGCGGTCGTGCTGGTGCTGTACGTGGTGACGAAGGCGCGGGGCGGGTCGGTGGATCCGGCGGACGCGACCACGGACGCGGCGCCGGAGGTCGCCGTCCCCGCCGCACGCGAGGCCTGATCCCGCCCGCCGGGGCGCACCTGGCCGCTGGCTAGGCTGGCCGCATGGCGACAGTGATCCTCGTGCGGCACGGACGCACCACAGCGAACGCGACCGGGATCCTGGCGGGGCGCACCCCCGGCGTCGACCTCGACGACACCGGACGCGACCAGGCGGACCGCGCCGGCGACCGGCTCGCCGCGGTGCCGCTCGCCGCCGTCGTCTCCAGCCCGCTGCAGCGCTGCTGGGAGACCGCGCAGCGCATCCTCGAGCGGCAGCAGGGCACGCCGCCCCAGCCCGTCGACCCCGACCTCACCGAATGCGACTACGGCGACTGGCAGGGCCGCCCGCTCAGCGCGCTCGCCACCGAGGACCTCTGGAAGACCGTCCAGGCGCACCCGTCGGCCGTCGTCTTCCCCGGCGGCGAGTCCATGGCCGGGATGCAGGCGCGCGCGGTCGCGGCGATCCGCCGGCACGACGCCGCCATCGAGGCCGAGCACGGGCCGGGCGCCGTGTGGGTCGCGGTGAGCCACGGCGACGTGATCAAGTCGATCCTCGCCGACGCGTACGGCATGCACCTCGACCTGTTCCAGCGCATCGACGTGGGCCCCGCGTCCCTCTCCATCGTCCGCTACGGCGCGGGCCGACCGACCGTGCACGCGACCAACACCGACGCGGGCGACCTCTCGTGGCTCGCGGCGGGCACCGGAGCGGGCGATGCGCCGGTCGGCGGCGGCGCCGGGCACACGACGCCGTGATCCTCCCCGCATAGAGTGGACGCATGCCCACACGAGCCCTCGAATTCGACTGGCCCGACCGGGCCGTGGTCGGCACCATCGGCCTCCCGGGCGCGCGCACGTTCTACTTCCAGGTGCGCTCCGGCCCGCAGCTCGTGACCATCGCCCTCGAGAAGCAGCAGTCCGCGCTGCTCGCCAAGAAGATCGACGAGATCCTCGACCAGCTCGTCACGGTCGAGGGCAACCCGTTCAGCATCCCGGAGAGCACGCCCCCGGAGCTCGTCGACAACGACCCGCTCGAGGAGGTCGACGAGCGCTGGCGCACCGGTGCCATGGGCCTCGGCTGGGATCCGACGAAGGCCCAGGTGGTCATCGAGGCCTACCCGCTGGCGGAGGACGACGACAGCGACGACTTCGACCTGCCGAGCGCCGACGACGACGCAGCCGACACCGAGATGCTCGTGGTGCGGATGCCCGTCGGCGCGGCCCGCGCGTTCGCGAAGCGCACCCACGAGATCGTCGGCGCCGGCCGCCCGATCTGCGCCCTGTGCGGCTACCCCATCGACCCCGACGGGCACATTCACACCTTCCCCGACGAATGATGTCGGAGACGGACCCGCTGGACGGCGAGCTGATCCTCACCGGCCGCATCCGCACCGCGTCGAACGCGACGTTCCTCGGCACCATCGGCGACACGGTCGTCGTCTACAAGCCGATCCGCGGCGAGAACCGGCTGTGGGACTTCCCCGACGCGGTGCTCGCGCATCGCGAGGTCGCCGCCTGCATCGTCTCCGAGGCGCTCGGCTGGGGCATCGTCCCCCGCACGTGGCTGCGCGACGGCCCCGCGGGCGAAGGCATGGTGCAGCTCTGGCAGGACGAGGATCCCGACCAGGACGCCGTGGACCTGCTCCCCGTCGACGAGGTGCCGGAGACCGGCTACAAGACCGTGCTCGGCGGCGAGGACGAAGACGGCAACACGGTCGCCCTCATCCACGAGGACACCCCGGCGCTCCGCCGCATGGCCGTCTTCGACGTGATCGTCAACAACGCCGACCGCAAGGGCTTCCACGTGCTCGCGATGCCCGATGGGCACCGCTTCGGGGTGGATCACGGGCTCACGTTCCACGAGGAGCACAAGCTGCGGACGGTGCTCTGGGGGTGGGTCGGGGAGCCGCTGACGGCGGAGGAGCTCGAGGGTGTGGATCGGGTGCTCGCCGGGCTGGATGGGGAGCTGGGGCGGGAGTTGGCGGAGCTGCTGACGGCGGAGGAGGTCGCGGCGTTGGCGGAGCGATGCACTCGCTTGCGTGCCGAGGCGCGCTTCCCGGCGCCCGCTGGGCAGCAGTCCGCGGTGCCCTGGCCGCTGTTCTAGCGGCACGCCGAAAACGGGTCGCCAAGAGCGGGGCCCCGTACCGGGCTCAGGCGCTGAACCGAAACTGCACCATCTTGCGGTCCTGCACGACTTACTCTTTGCGCCTGGCTCGAGCGCTGCTCTTGGTGCACCCTGCGGCGATGCGTTCCGTCTCGACCAAGTCGTGGAGGGACACGCCCTTCGTCTTCAGGCAGCCCAGGTCCAAGTCCACTGGCATGACGCCGGCGGCGCTCAAGCCGCCTATCTGGAGGACATCCCGATCGCTAGAATCCTTCGATTGACCCGTATTGGGGACACGTCAGCCCCAATCAGTACGCCACTATAGAGAAGGAAGAGCAAGCTAGGTCCCTGCCCTTCCAGCAAGGCACGAGGGACCCCTTGTCCTTCACGCAATACTACCGACATCCAAGCGTAAATCGACAGCCACCCAACAAGAGCATAAAGAACTGAGGATTTCTTGATATCATCAGCATCCGTTACTGGCCTTGTAGGTGAATTTGACCACACCATCTCCCTCGAAGCCGACTGGGAGTTTGCCATTGCTTACGGGTTGAATGGCGTTGGAAAAACCAAGTTTCTTGAGCTCATCAACGCCGCGATCAATGTTGATATGGGGCGACTGGCAACCGCTTGGTTTGCAACTCTTGAACTCAGAGCTGATGACGGGGACTACTTACAAGTTGAGAAGCTGGTTCATTTCCCGGATCCTAACGCTCCCGACGATGAGCCGACGGAGAAGGTTGTCTACAGATATGCTTCGCCGCGGCAGAACGACATCATAGAGTGGCTCGCTCCCGTCGAGGATGATATAAACCTTCGTCGTCGAATTCAAAAAATGACGCCTTACATCCCCATCCCAGGATCTTCGGATCTCTGGCGAGATCCTGGCGATGGCGAAATTATCGATTATGCGGAGTTACGCATGCGATACGGAACTCCTCGCACCCGAGCGTATGCTCGCGCTCAACCGCCAGAGCAACTGCAAGCGTTTCTAGACCGAAATGCGACATACCTGATCGAGACCCAGAGACTCGCGACTATCCCTCCTCCCACCAATCGCGCTCGATCGAACTCTCAATCGTCGCCAAAATGGAACGTCGAAGCCTACGCAGGTGACTTAAGGCAGCGCATTGAACGCTCCCTCGCCGAGAATTCGTTGGCGTCACAACGCTTGGATCGATCCTTCCCAGGCCGAATTATTGCCCAGCATGTTCAGGACACATTATCAGAAGAAGCTATCCGCCACGAGTACCTTCAGCAAGACATACAGCGACGGCGCTTAGTGGAAATTGGATTGACATCCGCCGAAATGGATGTTCCGCTCCCTGACCAGAGGTTGCAGGACTGGCAACGTGCCGTATTGACGACCTACTTGAAGGACAACGCTGCCAAGTTGGCAACATTCGATGATCTTCTTCAACGAATTACTCTACTCGTAGAGCTGGTAAATGCCCGTTTCTTGCGCAAAGAAATTCGAGTCAATGCAGATGACGGCCTCACGGTCCAATCCCTCACTACCGGGCAAAGCATTCCTGCCAGTGGATTATCGACCGGCGAACAGCACGAACTCGTGCTTATGTATAACCTCTTATTCCGTGTTCATCCGGGAACTTTGGTCCTTATAGACGAACCTGAAATTTCATTGCACGTAACGTGGCAAAAACACTTCCTGGCCGACGTGGCTCGAGTTGCTGAACTTAGGGGATTTCGATTCATTGTGGCGACCCATTCACCTCAAATCATTGGCCGCTGGTGGTCTCGAACTGTAGAGCTTGGGCCCGGCGAAGATGCTTGACGACCTAGATGGTACAGATCTTTTCAATGCGTTGATGATGGAGGCTGACAAAGAGCACTTCAAGGTCGTCGTAGTAGAGGGCGAGAGTGACTTCAATCTCCTTGCCGACTTCGTCCTGCAGGCCGATGTTGACCTTGTCGTAGAATACGGCAAGGACAGCTTACTTGAGGCCAGCAAGCTAGCTATTGACGAACTGCCAAGCGCTCTTTTTGTTGTCAATGCCGACTTCGATCGGTTGACAGGAGCCATTACTAACTTCGCATCAAATGTGATCGCCGCTGAGTATTACGACCTTTATATGGATGCATATTTTGCCGATCCTAAGAGCATGACGAGGATCGCTCGACGCTACCTCGAGGGTTCCACCCTAGGGGTAGATGAAGGTCTTCGACGGGCCTGGGATATGGCGTTGCTAATTGGCGGCACACGGTATACGTCGGTATCAAAACAGTACGATTTAACTATGCAAAATTTTCCCGTGCATATTGTCATGCACGGCGAGTCTTGCGAAGCGCATATTAATTCGATTGCAGACCTTGCGATTCTGCGCTCTAAGGCAGGAGTAGCGACTTCGGCGTCAGTTGCATCCGCAACCCAGGAAGCGACAGAAAGCATCGATCACGCACTACTAGTGAACAGCCATGATTTTCTCGCGGCCCTTTCCGTCTGCTGCTCGCGCCGCGGTGACAAGAAAGTGGCACACAAAATGGATGATCTGTTCGAACTTTCAATTGACAGAGCTGTATTTACGGAGCTTGCCATTGTACGAAGGGTTCGGGAACATATCGCTGCCTAATATAAAGTTGGCAGACGATGTGAGCAAGGTGCATCCGACGATGTAAAGAGCGCGTATTTTGGTACTGGGGGGCGGCGGCGAGCGTTCTCTAGAGGACGCTCAGTTGTTGAACCGGAACTCCACCACGTCCCCGTCCTGCATGACGTACTCCTTGCCCTCGATGCGGGCCTTGCCCTTGGCGCGGGCCTCGGCGATGGTGCCGGTCTCGACCAGGTCGTCGTAGGAGATGACCTCGGCCTTGATGAAGCCCTTCTCGAAGTCGGTGTGGATCACGCCGGCCGCCTGGGGGGCCTTCCAGCCCTTGCCGATGGTCCAGGCGCGCGTCTCCTTGGGGCCTGCGGTCAGGTACGTCTGGAGGCCGAGGGTCTCGAAGCCGATGCGGGCCAGCTGGTCGAGGCCCGACTCCTCCTGGCCCGTCGACGCGAGCATCTCGGCGGCGTCCTCGGGGTCGAGCTCGATGAGCTCCGACTCGATCTTCGCGTCGAGGAACACGGCCTTCGCGGGCGCCACCAGGGCGGCCAGCTCGGCGAGGCGGGCCGTGTCGCCGAGCACGTCCTCGTCGACGTTGAACACGTAGATGAAGGGCTTCGCGGTGAGGAGGCCCAGCTCGCGGACGGGATCCAGATCGATGGAGGACGCCGACAGCGGCTTGCCCGAATCCAGCCACTCGCGCGCGGCCTTCGCGGTCTCGAGCACGACGGGCTCGATGCGCTTCGTCTTCAGCTCCTTCTCGTAGCGCGGCTCGGCGCGCTCGAGGGTCTGCAGGTCGGCGAGGATCAGCTCGGTGTTGATGGTCTCCATGTCGCTCGCGGCGTCGACGCGGCCGTCGACGTGCACGACGTCCTCGTCCGTGAACGCGCGGACCACCTGGGCGATGGCGTCCGCCTCGCGGATGTTCGCGAGGAACTGGTTGCCGAGGCCCTCGCCCTCGCTCGCGCCGCGGACGATGCCCGCGATGTCGACGAAGGAGACGGGCGCGTAGAGGATCTTCTCGCTGCCGAAGAGGCCGGCGAGCACCTCGAGACGCGGATCCGGCAGGTTCACCACGCCCACGTTCGGCTCGATCGTCGCGAACGGGTAGTTCGCGGCGAGCACCTGGTTCTTGGTCAGGGCGTTGAAGAGCGTCGACTTGCCGACGTTGGGGAGACCGACGATCGCGATAGTGAGTGCCACGGGAGTCCATCGTACGGGGCACCTCGCCTCCTCCCCCGACCGGCGGACGCGGCGGGCGTCCCGAGATCGGGCGTCGGGCGTGCGTGGAAGACTCGAGCCCATGCCGTTGGACTTCACCGCGATCGACTTCGAGACCGCCAACAACTCGTCGGCGAGCGCGTGCTCGGTGGGTCTCGTGAAGGTCCGGGACGGCGTCGTGGTCGACACCGCGTCCTGGCTCATCCGGCCGCCCGCGGGGCACGACTCCTTCTCGGTCTGGAACACCCGGATCCACGGCATCGTCGAGGACGACGTGGCCGACGCCGACGGCTGGGCCGATCAGCTGCCGCGCCTCATGGCCTTCGCGGGCGACGACCACCTCGTGGCCCACAATGCGCGCTTCGACATGGGCGTGATCCAGGGCGCGTGCAAGGCGACCGCGCTCATCGCGCCGCCGTACTCCTACCTCTGCAGCCTCCAGGTCGCGCGCCGCACGTACACGCTCGACTCGTACCGGCTGCCGGTCGCCGCCCGGGCCGCCGGCTTCGAGGACTTCTCGCACCACGAGGCGCTGGCCGACGCGCGGGCGTGCGCCGCGATCGTCGTGCACGCGGCCGACCGGCACGGCGCCGCGTCTCTGGCCGACCTCGCCGAGGCATCGGGTGTCGGCATGGGCCGCATCGGCGCGCCGCGCATGCAGACCGTCACGCAGGCGTCCGCCGCCGCGACGCCGCCCATCGACTGGGCCTGATCCTCCCCAGGCGCAGCCCGCCGCATCCGTCCCTCGGGCGCGCGCCCGAGGTCCCTGCCGTGTCGGGGGCCGCTGGCACACTGCACGCATGGATCCCGTCATCGCCCTGCTCGTCGGCCTCATCATCGGCCTGGCCGTGGGCGCGGTGGTCGGTCTCGCCGTGTCGCGCGCCCGCTCGGGGGTGGATGCACCGGGTCGCGCCGGCGAGGCCGCACGGCTGGCCGCCGCGGAGGCCACGGTCACGGCGCTCCGCGAGCAGTTGGATCGCACGGAGCGGCTCGCCGAGGAGCAGGTCGCCCAGACCACCGCGCAGTTCGCCGAGCGCGCCCAGACCCAGGACGCGCTGCACCGCGAGCGGCTCGACGCGCAGGAGTCCCACCTCCGTGAGCAGATCGGCCAGCAGGAGGACCGCATCGCGGAGCTGCAGACCCGGCTGCGCGAGATCCAGCGCGCCGAGGTCGCCCGCACCGAGGAGGACGGCCGCGTGCTCACCGCGCTCAGCCCCGTCGCCGAGAGCCTCAAGCAGGTGCAGGCGAAGGTGCACGAGCTGGAGGAGCAGCGCCGCCAGCAGCACGGCGAGCTGAGCGAGCAGCTGCGGAGCGCCACCGAGGCGGAGGAGCGGCTGCGCGCCACGGCCGAGACGCTCGCGTCCGCGCTCCGCTCCAACAGCACGCGCGGCGTGTGGGGCGAGACGCAGCTGCGGAGCGTCGTCGAGGCGGCGGGCCTCATCCACCGGGTCGACTTCGACGTGCAGACCTCCGTCTCCACGGCCCAGGGCATCGGCCGGCCCGACATGGTCGTGCACCTGCCCGGCGGCAAGAACATCGCGGTGGATGCGAAGGCGCCGTTCACCGCGTACCTCGAGGCGAGCGCCATCCCGGCCTCCGCGACCGGGCCCGAGGGCGCCCGCCGCGACGCGCTCATGAAGCAGCACGTGCAGGCCGTGCGCGACCACATCACCGCTCTCGGCAGCCGTGCCTACTGGGAGGGGCTCGACGCGAGCCCGGAGATGGTCATCGCGTTCATCCCGAGCGAGTCGCTGGTGTCGTCCGCGCTGGAGGCGGACCCGAGCATCATGGAGTTCGCGTTCTCCCGCCGGGTCGCGCTCTCCTCCCCCGTCACACTGTGGTCGGTGCTCAAGACCGTCGCGTTCAGCTGGCAGCAGGAGGTGCTCACGGAGGACGCCAAGCAGCTCTTCGACCTCAGCCGCGAGCTGCACGCGCGCCTCGCCACGAGCGGCGAGCACATCGCGAAGCTCGGCCGCTCGCTCACGGGCGCGGTCGGCGACTACAACCGCGTCGTCGGATCCCTGGAGCGCCAGGTCCTCCCCACCGCCCGCCGCCTCAGCCGGCTCGACGAGTCCAAGGTCATCGGCACGCTCGAGCCGCTCGAGGCGACCACCCGCGAGCTCTCGGCCGACGAGTTCACGAGCCGGCGGTCCCCGGTCGCGGAGAGCCCCGCTGGGTAGAGTGGCGAGCACGCGGGGCCCGGCCGCACGACTCCATCCGCCGGCCGATCAGGATCCCGCGACAGCCGCACGGCGTCGCCGTGGATCCGCCGAAGGAGATGCACCATGCCCGTAGCAACCCCCGAGCAGTACGCCGAGATGCTGGATCGCGCCAAGGCCGGCGGATTCGCCTACCCGGCGGTCAACGTCTCGTCGTCGCAGACGATCAACGCGGTCCTCCAGGGGCTCACCGACGCCGGATCCGACGGCATCATCCAGGTCACCACGGGCGGCGCCGACTACTTCTCCGGCCACACCGTCAAGAACCGCGCCGCCGGCGCCCTCGCGTTCGCGCGCTTCGCCACCGAGGTCGCCAAGAACTACCCCATCACCGTCGCGCTGCACACCGACCACTGCCCGAAGGACGCCCTCGACGGCTTCGTCCTCCCCATGATCGAGGCCAGCGAGGAGGAGGTCCGCGCGGGCCGCAACCCCATCTTCCAGTCGCACATGTGGGACGGCTCGGCCATCCCGCTGAACGAGAACTTGGGACTCGCGACGGACCTGCTCCCCCGCATGAAGGCGATCAACGCGATCCTCGAGGTCGAGATCGGCGTCGTCGGCGGCGAGGAGGACGGGGTCAGCCACGACACCGGCTCGCACCTCTACACGACGCTCGAGGACGCGATCTCCACCGTCGAGGCCCTCGGCCTCGGCGACAAGGGCCGCTACATGGCTGCCCTCACCTTCGGCAACGTGCACGGCGTCTACAAGCCCGGCGGCGTGCAGCTGCGCCCGGCGCTCCTCAAGGAGATCCAGGACGGCATCCAGTCGAAGTACGGCACGGGCGAGAAGCCGTTCGACCTCGTCTTCCACGGCGGATCCGGCTCCTCCGACGACGAGATCGCGGAGGCCGTGCGCAACGGCGTCGTGAAGATGAACATCGACACCGACACGCAGTACGCGTTCAGCCGCTCCATCGCCGACTCGGTGCTCCGCAACTACGACGGCTTCCTCAAGGTCCACGGCGAGGTCGGCGACAAGAAGACGTACGACCCCCGCGCCTGGGGCAAGACGGCGGAGTCGGCCATGGCCGCCCGCGTCCTCGAGGCCACGCGCCAGCTCGGCTCGCACGGCAAGTCGCAGAGCTAGCCCGCGGCAGCAAGGCCAACGACGGCGGGGCCGGTCCACCAGGACCGGCCCCGCCGTCGTGCGTCAGATGCCGCGCGTCATGGCCCGCGGTTTGCCATGATCTGCTGGAACGCCGGATCCGCGAGGATCAGCGTCAGCACGAGCACGCTGGTGATCACGGTCGCGACGACCGCGCCCGCGATCGGCACCCAGAACGCCAGGCGCTTGCGCTTCACGAGCTCCAGCGCGATCCACGCGGCGAGCACGAACACGACGATGTTGACGACGTTCACCGCGATGCCGATGACGGAGGTCTGCGGCGTGACCTCGTAGGTGCCGCCTCCGAACAGCGCGTACGACTGGTTGATGGCCCGCGACGGATCCGCGTTCGCGCCGATGCTGCCGACGACGTTCACGAGGCCCGCGGCGAGCAGGCCCACCGTGATGGCCGCGTCGAAGCGCCGGGGCGCGCGGCGCGGCTCCTGTCCTGCGAGGTAGTCGGGGCGCTCCGGGCGGGTGCCCGGGGTGGCGCCGCTCCCGGCGGCGGATGTGGGATCCGACGCCGGCGCGGAGCCAGGCGAGCGGCGCGCGCCTCGGCGCTCGGCGGCCGCGCTCTTTTCCGCGACGCGACGGGCGTCCGCCGCGGCCTTCTCGGCATCGCGGCGTTCCGCCTGCTGGCGCTCACGCGCCGCCTTGCGCTCCTCGGCCATCTGCTCGGCGAGGGTCTGCGGCGCGGACGCCTTGCCGCCCTTCTTCCCGCCGCGGCCGGCGGACGCCGGGGCGTCGCGCGCGGCCTGCGCGCGGCGGTACTCGGCGGCCTCGGCGACGATCCGTGCATCCGCCTCGGACAGCTCCGACGACCCGCCGGCGTCGGCCGACGACGGCGACGCGTACTCGCCGTAGCGCGGCGCGGGCCGACCGGGACGGCGCGTGCCGTCGTCGTCGCTCACGCGCGGGTGCGCCCGCCGATGGCGCGGGAATCCGTGTTGCCGGACTGGTCCTTGCGCAGCTCCTTGGGGAGCGAGAAGACGAGGTCCTCCTCGGCGGTGACGACCGCGGTGACGTCTCCGTAGCCGGCGTCGGCCAGGTCGTCGAGCAGCTCCTGCACCAGCACCTCGGGCACGGACGCGCCGCTCGTGACGCCGACGGTGTTCACGCCGTCGAGCCACTCCTGCTTGACCTCGGACGCGTAGTCGACCCGGTAGGACGCCTTGGCGCCGTACTCGAGCGCGACCTCGACGAGGCGGACGGAGTTGGAGCTGTTCGCGGATCCGATGACGATCACCAGGTCGGCGTCGACCGCGACCTTCTTGATGGCGACCTGGCGGTTCTGCGTGGCGTAGCAGATGTCGTCGCTCGGCGGGTCCTGCAGGTTCGGGAAGCGGGCGCGGAGGCGGCGGACCGTCTCCATCGTCTCGTCGACCGAGAGCGTGGTCTGCGAGAGCCAGACGAGGTTGTCGGGGTCCTTGACCTCGATGACGTCGGCGTGCTCCGGGGAGTTGACGACGATGGTCTGCTCGGGCGCCTCGCCCGCCGTGCCCTCGACCTCCTCGTGCCCCTCGTGGCCGATGAGGAGGATCTGCATGTCCGCCTTGGCGAAGCGCACGGCCTCGCGGTGGACCTTCGTGACGAGCGGGCAGGTCGCGTCGATGGCCTGGAGCCCGCGGTCGGCCGCGCCCTGCACGACGGCCGGCGAGACGCCGTGCGCGCTGAAGACGACGTGGGCGCCCTCGGGCACCTCGTCGACCTCCTCCACGAAGATCGCGCCCATGCGCTCGAGCGTCGAGACGACGTGCACGTTGTGGACGATCTGCTTCCGCACGTAGACGGGGGCGCCGTAGCGCTCGAGCGCCTTCTCGACGGCCACGACGGCACGGTCGACGCCGGCGCAGTACCCGCGCGGAGCGGCGAGCAGGACCTTCTTGGGTCCTGCCACCGGGTTATCCTTGAGCCTGTTGCGGACGCCGGGCATCCGCGGCATCGACAGGCTGACGACGGGTGCTCCCACGAGTCGCTGGTCAGTGGTCGCTGTAGTCACAGTCCCGAGTCTAAGCGCCCGTGCTGGGCGACGAGTGGGGGAGCCATGAGCGAGACGCGCACCGTGTCCATGCCCGCGGCGGATGCCCCGACGGTTGACGCGCCGTGGCCCGTCTCGGTGCTGTCGGGCAAGATCAAGGGCTGGATCGACCGGCTCGGCACCGCCTGGGTCGAGGGCGAGATCACCCAGTGGGGCGGATCCGGCGGCAACGTCTACGGGAAGCTCAAGGACCTCGACGTCGACGCCACCATCAGCTTCACCGTGTGGTCGTCCGTGCGCGCGAAGATCCCGGCCGACCTCGGCCAGGGCGCCCGCGTCGTCGCGCTCGTGAAGCCGAACTACTGGGTCAAGGGCGGCACGCTCACGATGCAGGTGCTCGAGATGCGCCACGTCGGCCTCGGCGATCTGCTCGAGCGGCTCGAGCGGCTGCGCCAGACGCTGCGCGCCGAGGGCCTGTTCGACGCCGACCGCAAGCGCCGCCTGCCGTTCCTCCCCGGCTGCATTGGCCTCATCACGGGCAAGGACTCGGACGCCGAGAAGGACGTGCTGCGGAACGCGCAGCTGCACTGGCCGAGCGTCAGGTTCCGCGTCGTGCACACCGCGGTGCAGGGCGACCGGGCCGCGGGCGAGGTCACGCGGGCCATCGGGGTGCTCGACGAGGATCCCGAGGTCGACGTCATCGTCATCGCGCGCGGCGGCGGCGACTTCCAAAACCTCCTCGTCTTCAGCGACGAGAAGCTGGTGCGCACGGCGGCCGCGTGCCGCACGCCGCTCGTCAGCGCGATCGGGCACGAGGCCGACCGGCCGCTGCTCGACGACGTGGCCGACCTCCGCGCATCCACCCCCACCGACGCCGCGAAGCGCGTCGTGCCGGACGTGTCCGAGGAGCTGTCGCGCGTGCAGCAGGCCCGCGCCCGCATCGGCATGCGGCTGACCAGCCAGGTGCGCGGCGAGATCGACCGCATCGAGCAGCTGCGGTCCCGGCCCGTGCTCGCGAGCACCTCGTGGATCGTCGACTCGCGCGCCGAGGAGCTCGGCCGCTACATCGCGCGCTCCGCGGAGCTCGCCGGCCGGGTCGTCGAGCGCGGGATGCAGCAGACGAGCGAGCTCTCACGGCAGCTGCGCACGCTCTCGCCGCAGCACGTGCTCGACCGCGGCTACGCGATCGTGCAGACGGCCGACGGATCCGCCCTCCGCGCCCCCGCGGACGCGCCCGACGGCACCGGCCTCGTGCTGCGGCTCGCCGCCGGCGCGCTCGGCGCGACCTCCACCGGCCCCACCGACGACATCCCGTCGTCGGCCGCGCGGCTGCCCGCCTCCCCCGCCCCGGACGCCCGGCCCGCGTCCGGCCCCGAAAGCTAGGATCTCCCCCATGCCCACCAGCCCCGCCGACACCGGCGCACGCCTGCCCGACGTCTCCGAGCTCAGCTACGAGGAGGCGCGCGACGCCCTGGTGCGCGTCGTCAACGACCTCGAGCAGGGCGCATCCACGCTCGAGGAGTCGATCGCCCTGTGGGAGCGCGGCGAGGCCCTCGCGGCCCGCTGCGAGGAGTGGCTGCTCGGCGCCAAGGCGCGGCTCGACGCGGCCCGCACCACCGCGCCAGACGCCGGCTGACCGTGGCGAAGGACCGCACCCCGAACGTCGTCGCCGAGCTCGGCCGACCGGAGACGCCCGAGGAGACCGCCGCCCGCAAGGCCGCCGACTCCCGCCGCCACCGCGCCAAGCAGACGTTCCGCAACCTGCTCTACTCGCTCATCGTCACGGTCGCGACCGTCGCGGTGATCGTCGCGCTCGTCCCCCGCTCGAACACCACGATCCTCCCCGACGTCGACTACGGCGCCGCGGCCGCCGAGGCGCAGGGCGGGTTCCCGCAGACGCTCGTGGTGCCCGACCTGCCGACGGCCTGGAAGAGCAACGACGCCGAGATCCGCCCGGCCGGCCGTGACGGCGTGGCCGTCTGGTACATCGGCCTCATCACGCCGAGCAACCGCTACATCGGGATCTCGCAGGGCATCGACGCGAACGCCACCTGGCTCGACGAGACGCTGCAGTCCGCGCCCGAGGTGAGCTCGGAGGAGATCGGCGGCCTCGACTGGACGCTGTACGACAACTCGCAGGCGGACGAGCCGGGCAACGTCGTCCTCGCGGCGAGCGCCGTCGACGGCGACAGCACCTACGCGATCTACGGCACGGCCGACGCGAACGAGCTCCGCACCGCGATCGACGCGGTCGCCGCCGCGCGCACCGCCCCGGCGGGCGCGACGCCGTCGCCGTCGCCCGCCGACGGCACCACCAGCACCACCGCACCGGAAGAGGGGAACGAGGGATGACGGATCAGGTCGAGACCGCGCAGGACGACGCCGTGCAGGCACCCGCCGCGGTGTGGGCGGAGATGGTGGAGGGCAACGCGCGCTTCGTCGCCGGCACCCCCGAGCACCCGCGCCAGGACGTGGAGCGCCGCGCCGCGCTCGCCCACGTGCAGCGCCCGGTGGCCGCGCTCTTCGGCTGCAGCGACTCGCGGCTCGCGGCCGAGATCATCTTCGACAAGGGCCTCGGCGACCTCTTCGTGATCCGCAACGCGGGCCAGATCATCTCGGACTCCGTGCTCGGCAGCCTCGAGTACGCCGTCGCCGTGCTGGGCGTGCCGCTGATCGTGGTGCTCGGGCACGACGAGTGCGGTGCCGTGCGCGCCGCGATCGAGAGCGCGGCACCCGGTGCCGAGGCGCTGCCGCCGCACATCGCGAAGCTCATCGCACCCATCGCGCCCGCCGTGCACCGCGTCGCGGGCGACCATGTCGTGCCCAGCGAGGTCGACGCGGGCGAGGTCGGACGCCAGCACCTGCGCGGCACCGTGACCCGCATGCTGGAGGCGTCCGAGATGATCTCCGACCGGGTGGCGGCCGGTAGCCTGGCCATCGTCGGCGCCAACTACAAGCTCCTCGAGGGCACCGCGGTGCCCGACGTCATCGTGGGCGACATCCCTCGCTAGAGGGGCCGTCCGCGCTGACCCGCACACTCCCAGGGCCCACGAGGCCGTGGGCGCATCACCCGTCCCGAAGGAGAGAGAAACAGCGTGGTCGACACTTCCCCCGGATCAGACAGCAGCTCAGCGGACGAGTTCCGCATCGAGCACGACACGATGGGCGAGGTGCGGGTCCCCCGGGATGCGCTGTACGCGGCCCAGACGCAGCGCGCCGTCGAGAACTTCCCCATCTCCGGCCGCGGCCTCGAGCCCGCGCAGATCCAGGCGCTCGCCCGCATCAAGCGCGCCGCGGCGATCGTGAACGGCGAGATGGGCATCATCGACGCCGACGTGTCGGCCGCCATCGTGTCGGCCGCCGACGAGGTGGCCGGCGGATCCCACCACGAGCACTTCCCGATCGACGTGTACCAGACGGGCTCCGGCACGAGCTCGAACATGAACATGAACGAGGTCCTCGCGGCCCTCGCGACCGCGTCGCTCGGGAAGCCCGTGCACCCGAACGACCACGTCAACGCGTCGCAGTCGTCGAACGACGTCTTTCCGACCTCGGTGCACGTGGCCGTCACGGGCGCGCTCCTCGCCGAGCTGATCCCCGCGCTCGAGCACCTCGCGGAGGTACTCGAGGCCAAGGCCGGCGCGTGGAAGGGGCTCGTCAAGGCGGGCCGCACGCACCTCATGGACGCGACGCCCGTCACGTTCGGCCAGGAGTTCGCGGGCTACGCGCGCCAGATCCGCCTCGGCATCGAGCGCGTGCGCACCGCGCTCCCCCGCGTCGCGGAGGTCCCGCTCGGCGGCACCGCCACGGGCACCGGCATCAACACGCCGCTCGGCTTCCCGCAGAAGGTGATCCGCGTGCTCGCGGACGACACCGGCCTGCCCATCACCGAGGCGCTCGACCACTTCGAGGCGCAGGGTGCGCGCGACGGCCTCGTCGACGCGTCCGGCGCCCTACGCACGCTCGCGGTGAGCCTCACCAAGATCTGCAACGACATCCGCTGGATGGGGTCGGGCCCGAACACGGGCCTCGGCGAGCTGCACATCCCCGACCTCCAGCCCGGGTCCTCGATCATGCCCGGCAAGGTCAACCCGGTGATCCCCGAGGCCGTGCTCATGGTCTGCGCGCGCGTCATCGGCAACGACGCCACCGTCGCGTGGGCGGGCGCCTCCGGCCTCTTCGAGCTCAACGTCGCGATCCCCGTCATGGGCTCGTCGATGCTCGAGTCGATCCGCATCCTCGCCTCCTCCACGCGCCTGCTCGCCAACAGGACCGTCGACGGCCTGCGCGTCAACGAGGAGCACGCGCGGGCGCTCGCGGAGTCGTCGCCGTCGATCGTCACGCCGCTCAACCGCATCATCGGCTACGAGGCCGCGGCGAAGATCGCGAAGCACTCGGTCGCCCAGAAGATGACGGTGCGCGAGGCCGTCGTCGACCTCGGCTACGTCGAGCGCGGCGAGA
Organism: Clavibacter sepedonicus; assembly: GCF_000069225.1. Taxonomy (GTDB): domain Bacteria; phylum Actinomycetota; class Actinomycetes; order Actinomycetales; family Microbacteriaceae; genus Clavibacter; species Clavibacter sepedonicus. Next base: position 2,564,445 of record NC_010407.1, read on the forward strand.
TCACCGAGGACCAGCTCGATGCGGGCCTCGACGTGCTGCGGATGACGGCGCCCGGCCTCTAGGGGCAGCGCATGACCGCCGAGCCCGGATCCTCCCGCACCCCGCACGCCGGCCTCGTCGCTGTCGATGCCGCCATAGCCGCCCACCCGCTGTCATCAGATCGGGTGACGCGTGCCCACGCGATCATCGAGACGTCCGACCGCGACGACAGGGCATCCGTCGAAGCACGGCTGGCCGACGCGGACCTCCCCGGTCTCGCGGAGCTCGGGAGGATCCAGGTGCGCCACTCGCTCAGCTGGTGGCGGCTGCACCGCCGACGTCGGCGGATCCTCGCCCGACTCGACCGCTAGCCGCACCGACGCCGACGGGCGCCGCTCCCCTCGGGGACCGGCGCCCGTCGTCATGCGCGGAGCGGGTGGATCACACGGGGTCGCCGTCGAGCAGCCCCGTGACGAGCGCCGCGATGGCGCTCCGCTCCGAGCGGGTGAGCGTGATGTGCCCGAACAGCTCGTGGCCCTTGAGCGTCTCGATGACGCTCGCGACGCCGTCGTGCCGCCCGACGCGGAGGTTGTCGCGCTGCGCGACGTCGTGCGTGAGCACCACGCGCGAGTTCTGGCCGATGCGGCTGAGCACCGTGAGCAGCACGTTGCGCTCGAGCGACTGCGCCTCGTCGACGATCACGAACGCGTCGTGCAGCGAGCGCCCGCGGATGTGGGTGAGCGGCAGCACCTCGAGGATCCCGCGCTCCACCACCTCGTCCATGACGTTCTGCGAGACGACCGACCCGAGGGTGTCGAACACGGCCTGCGCCCACGGGTTCATCTTCTCGGCGGCGTCGCCCGGCAGGTAGCCGAGCTCCTGTCCGCCGACCGCGTACAGCGGCCGGAACACCATGATCTTGCGGTGCTGCTGCTTCTCCAGCACCGCCTCGAGCGCGGCGCACAGGGCGAGCGCCGACTTGCCGGTGCCGGCGCTGCCGCCGAGGGACACGATTCCCACCTCGCGGTCGAGCAGGAGGTCGATCGCGAGCCGCTGCTCGGCCGAGCGGCCCTTGAGGCCGAACACCTCGCGGTCGCCGCGGACCAGGTTGACCGTGCCGCGGCGGACGACGCGGCCGAGGGCGGATCCGCGGTCGGAGTGCAGCACGACGCCGGTGTTCACGGGCAGGTCCTGCACGACGCGCGTCTGCAGCGTCTCGCCGTCGTAGAGGTCGGCCATCTGCTCGCTGGAGAGCGTGACGTCGGCCATGCCGGTCCAGCCGCTGTCCACGGCGAGCTCGGCGCGGTACTCCTCGGCCATGAGCCCGATGGAGGCGGCCTTCACGCGCAGCGGCATGTCCTTCGAGACGACCGTGACCGCGAGGCCCTCGGTCGACAGGTTGAGCGCGACCGCGAGGATCCGCGAGTCGTTGTCGCCGAGCTGCAGGCCGTTCGGGAGCGCGGCCATGCTGGAGTGGTTGAGCTCCACGCGCAGCGTGCCGCCGGCCTCGCCCACCTCGATGGGGAAGTCGAGCCGCTCGTGCTCCTCGCGGAGCTGGTCGAGGAGGCGGAGGGCCTGGCGCGCGAAGTAGCCGATCTCCGGGTCGTTCCGCTTCGACTCGAGCTCCGTGATGACGATGACCGGGATCACCACCGCGTGCTCGGCGAAGCGGAAGAGCGCACGCGGGTCGGACAGGAGGACGGAGGTGTCGAGCACGTACGTGCGCTCGGCCTGCGGCGTCTCCTCCCCCCGGCTCGCGCGTCGTGCGGTGCTGCTCTGGCTGTCCATCGGGGCCACGGGCCACTCCATCCCCGAGCGGTCGCGCTCGGATCCTGACGGCGATCGGGCCACGGTGGCGAGAAGAGATCCTGCGGCCCTCTCGATCGGGCGCCATGCCCGATGAGTGCGAACCTACGTCGCCCACCGTCGCCGTGACCAGAGCGACGCGGGTCCGGATGTGTCGCGGACATTAACTCTTCCTCCGCGCGCGCCGGGCGGCGTCGGAGGAGCCGTCAGGAGCCGAAGCGGCGCTGGCGCGAGGAGTAGTCGCGGAGGGCGCGGAGGAAGTCGACCTCGCGGAGGTCCGGGCCCAGCGCCTCCATGAAGTAGAGCTCGCTGTGCGCCGACTGCCACAGCATGAAGTCGCTGATGCGCTGCTCGCCCGAGGTGCGGATCACGAGGTCGGGATCCGGCTGCCCGCTCGTGTACAGGTGCTCGCCGATGAGGTCGGGCGTGAGGAGCGCCGCGAGATCCTCCAGCGTGCCGCCGGCCAGGTGGTGCTGCTGCACGATGCTGCGCATGGCGTCGGCGATCTCGGTGCGCCCGCCGTAGCCCACGGCCAGGTTGATGTGGAGGCCCCCGTTGCCCTGGGAGCGCTCCTCGGAGGCGTCGAGCCGGGCGATGAGCTCCGGCGGCAGGCCCTCGTCGGATCCGACGTGCTTGACGCGCCAGTCGCGGTGCTTGGAAAGGTCCTCCGCGAGCTCCCCGATGATGTCGATGAGCGCGGTGAGCTCGGCGCTGCCACGGCCCGTCAGGTTGTCGGTGGAGAGCAGGTAGAGGGTGGTGACCTTGATGTCGAGGTCGTCGCACCACTCGAGGAACTCGAGGAACTTGGCCGCTCCCGCGCGGTGCCCGTGGGCCGCGGACTCGAGCCCGAGCTGGCGGGCCCAGCGGCGGTTGCCGTCGAGGATCATCGCGATGTGGTGCGGCAGCGCGTTCCGGTCGAGGCCGCGGCGGATGCGCTTCTGGTACGCCCGGTAAAGCAGACCGCGCCACGGTCGGATCGGCTTCTCTCGCACGCAGGCAACGCTATCCCACGCGCCCGTGAGCCCGGATCGCCCGCCCGGCTGACGTCCCCCGAGCTGTCCTACACTCGCAGGATGACGCGCGACGCCTCCTCCCCCGGACCGCTCGGCAGGCCGGAGGGCGAGACGCCCGAGGACGAGGCGCACGTCCCGCACCTCCCGCTCGTCGAGGACGCGCAGGACGTCGGCCCGGAGCCCAAGCCCACCTGGCGCGGCTGGCTGCACGCGGGCATGACCCCGGTGGCGCTCGTGCTCGGGATCGTGCTCATCGCGGCCGCAGAGGGGGCCGCGGCGAAGATCGCGTGCGCCGTGTTCGTGGCGTCGTCGCTGCTGCTGTTCGGCGTCTCGGCCGTCTACCACCGTTTCGACTGGTCGCCGCGGGCGAGGATCCTCCTCAAGCGGATGGACCACGCCAACATCTTCCTGCTCATCGCGGGCTCGTACACGCCCATCACCGTGCTCGCGCTGCCGCACGGGAAGTCGGTGCTGCTGCTCTGGCTGGTGTGGTCGGGCGCCGCGCTCGGCGTGCTCTTCCGCGTGCTCTGGATCCACGCCCCGCGCTGGCTCTACGTGCTGCTCTACCTCGTGCTCGGCTACGCGTCGCTCGTGTTCATCGTCGACTTCTTCCGGGCCGACGCGGCGATGATGACGCTCATCCTCGCGGGCGGCCTCGCCTACACGGTGGGCGCGGTGGCGTACGCGCTGAAGCGGCCGAACCCCTGGCCCGGCCGCTTCGGCTTCCACGAGATCTTCCACGCGTTCACCCTGGTGGCGTTCCTCTGCCACTGGACGGGCATCTTCCTGGTGGCGACGCACCCGCCCGTCGTCTGACCGGGCGGGTGCGTCGGCGCCCGCTACAGGTAGGGCTGCACGTTCTCCGTGTAGGCGCTCGTGAGCTGCGTCGCGGCGGCGGGGAAAACTGCCGCTGGGTCCGCATCCTGCGTGAGGATCTGCGACCACGGCTGCTGCAGGTACGTGTCGCCGTTGGGGATCAGCGTGCGCGCCCAGTCCTGCGAGCGCACGTGCTCGAGGCTGTCGTACACGGTGCGGAACGCCGGGTTCGAGGCCCAGAAGCCCGTGAGGTCGGACGACTGGCCGGCCGAGGTGCGCACGGGAGCGTAGCCCGTCTTCTTGGCGAAGGCGACCTGCTGGTCGACCTCCGTGACGTGCTTGATGAACATGGCCGCCGCGAGCTGCTGCTCCTTGGTCTTGCTGCCGATCACCGCGAGGCCCGTGCCGCCCGTGGGCACGAACCGGCCCTGCGGTCCGCCCGGCAGGACGCCCGTGCCGATGGGGAACTTGGCGCTCGCGGTGACGATGCCGACCGCGCCCGCCGAGGCGATGGTGCAGGGTGCGAGGCCGCCCGCGAAGTCGACCGCGGTGTCGCCGCTGGCCGCCGCCACGTTCGCGATCTTCGAGTCGAAGACGAGGCCGCGCGCGTAGCGGGCCGCCTCGAGCGTCTCCGGCTGGTCGAGCTTCAGGTCCCAGCCGTCGGAGTACTGGCCGCCGCGGCCCCACAGGACGTTGCTCATCGCCCAGGTGCCGATGGATCCCTGCGGCAGGCGGACGGCGGGCGTGCCGCCGGTCGCCTTCATGATGGTGGGCGCCCACTCCTCGAGCTCGGCCCAGGTGTCGGGCGCGCGGTCGGGGAGGCCGGCCTTCTGCCAGATCGACTTGTCGTAGTAGAAGATCGGCGTCGAGCGGGCGTACGGCACCGCGTACCGCGCACCGTTGTAGAGGTAGTCGTCGAGGAACACCTTGTTGAAGTCGTCGAGCTCGAAGCCGAGGTGCGACATGAGGCCGTCCATCGCGATCGACTGCTTGTTGACCATGTAGCGGAACCACCACGTGTCGCTCGCGTTCACCATGTCGGGCATGCTGTCGGTGCCCGCGGCGGCCTGCAGCTTCTGCGCGATCTCGTCGTAGCTCGCGCCGCCCGTCACCACGTTCACGGTGATGCCGGTCTTCGCGAGGAAGTCCGCCGCGAACTGCGCCTCGAGGTCGGACGTCTGGCCGGGGTGCGTGGTCCACCAGGTGATGTCGGTGGCGGGCTGGATCCCGTCCCAGTCGGTGTCGGGGGCCGCGGTGGCCGCCGTGTCGCCGCCGACCGACGGGCCGGAGCAGGCCGCGAGGAGCGCGGTGCCGCCGAGGACGGCGCCGAGCTTCAGCATGTCGCGGCGGCGGAGGGAGCTGTCGGCCGCGGCGCCGAACGCCGAGCGGGGGTCGATGGGCATGGTTCTCCTGGGGTTCGGGGATGCGGGTCGAGCGGGAGGGAGGGACGGGTGTCGAGAGGGGGAGGCGCGTCAGCCGGTCACGGCGCCGGCGGTGAGGCCGCCGACGATGCGCCGCTGGAAGACGAGGAAGACCGCGAGCACGGGGATCGTGACGATGACGGTGCCCGCCATGAGCACGCCCCAGTTGGTGATGCCCGTGGTGTCCTGGAGCAGGGTGAGGCCGACGGGCAGCGTCATCATGCGCGGGTCGGTCGTGACGAGGAGCGGCCAGAGGTAGTCGTTCCACTCGCCGACGATGGAGACCAGCGCGACGGCGGCGATCGTGGGGCCCGACATGGGGATCACGAACGACCACAGGCGGCGGAGGTGCCCGACGCCGTCCATCGCGGCGGCCTCCAGCACGGAGCCCGGCAGCGTGAGGAAGTGCTGGCGGAAGAGGAACGTGCCGTACGCGCTCGCGACGCCGGGGAGGATGAGGCCGGGGTAGGTGTTGATCCAGCCGAGGCCCGCGATGACCTGGTAGTTCGGGATCATCACGATCTGCTGCGGCACGAGGAGCGCGAGGATCACGACGCCGAACCACACCTTCGTGAACGGCACGCGGATGAAGACGAGCGCGTACGCGGTCATGAGGCCGAGCAGCACCTTGAGGCCCGAGCCGACGATCGTCTTCACGAGGCTGTTGGTCGCGAGCGTGGAGAAGGAGACCGTGTCGGACGCGGTCGCGTAGTTCGTCGGGGCGAACGACGACGGCAGGATCTTCAGCGGCAGCGAGTAGATCTCGCCGAAGTCCTTGAAGCTCGTGAGCACCATCCACACGAGCGGCAGGAGCATGACGACGACCGCGAGAGCGAGGGCGAGGTACGTGCCGGCGAGGGGCGGGCGCGTGGATCCGGACACGTCCGGACGACGGCGGCTGCCGCGCGGACGGCGGATCCCCGCGGGGACCCCCGCGGGCTCGGGGCGGGCGATGGTCGTGGTCACGAGTAGTGCACCTTCCGCTGGACGACGACGAGCTGGACGAGCGTGACGACGAGCAGGACGAGGAAGAGGATCGTGGCGACGGCCGAGGAGTAGCCGGCCCGTCCGGCCACGAAGCCCTCGTGGAAGATCTGGTACATCATCGTGGTCGTGCCCTGCAGCGGGCCGCCCTTGGTCATGGCGCTGATGAGGTCGAAGGTCTGCAGCGAGCTGAGCAGCGTCGTCACGCTGAGGAAGAACGTGGTCGGGCTGAGCAGCGGCAGCACCACGCGGAGGAAGGTGCGGATGCGGCCGGCGCCGTCGAGCGCCGCCGCGTCGAGCAGGTCCTTCGGCACCGCCTGGAGGCCCGCGAGGTAGATGAGCGCGCAGTAGCCGAGGTCGCGCCACACCTGCACGGTCGTGACCATCGCGAGGGCGGCGGCCGGGTCGCTGTACCAGTCCGGCGACGGCAGCCCGATGAGCTGCAGCCCCGCGGAGACCAGGCCGAAGTTCGGGTCGAACACGTAGAGCCAGAGGAAGCCGACCGCGACGCCGGAGAGCACGTACGGCGCGACGATGATGGTGCGCACGGGGCCGCGCAGCCGGATCCGCCGGTTCAGCAGCACGGCGACGCCGAGGCCCAGCGCCATCGAGCCGACCACCGTGACGCCGGTGAAGATGAGCGTGACCCGGATGACGGTGGGCGTCTGCGGGTCCTGGAACCACGCGACGTAGTTGGCGAGGCCGACCTCGCGCGCGATCGACGAGCCGATGTTCCACTGCAGCGTCGAGTAGTAGAAGGACTCGAGGAGCGGCTTGTACGTGAACACCGCGAGCAGCAGCACGTTGGGGCCGACGAAGGCGAGGAACAGCAGGCCATCGCGCAGTCGGCCCGGGCGGCGACGGCGCGGACGCGCAGCGGCGTCCGCACGCGTGGAGGCCGGGAGGGCCGGCGTCGACGCCGCTCCGGGCGGCGGTTCGACCCGGGTGGGCGCGGGGGCATGCGTCATGTCGGGCTCCTCATGCGGCTCACGAGAGGGAACGTTCCCTCCGCGCCTCGCAAACGTAGGCACGGATGGTTAATCGCGGACGACCAGCGCATTGCGGGCGGGCAGACGAGCGACGGCCGGCATCCCCCCCCCCCCCGACGGGGGACGACGGCGGGCGATCGGGTTCGTCGCCCGCTGCGACGGGTGGCCGCGGGCGGTCCGGGCGTGGGATCCCGCCCGGCGGCGACACCGCGGCGTGCCGGTGGAGGGCATGGAGGATGGCATGGCGGTGGAGCTCCGTCCTCGGGTGCAGCCCGAGGCTAGGGAGCGGGTGGAGCCGACGGACGCGCACGTCCACAGCGAGCGAACGACGGCGCCCCCGGACGGGGGCTCAGCTCAGCCGCGGAGCGGGACCGCCCGGTCGGACGGGGGCGCAGCTCAGGCGCGGGGCGGGACCGCCGGGTCGTCCGGATCCGCGGCGCCCTCGGCGTCACCGGCCGCGGTGCCCGTCGTCCGGGGGTCGCGCTCGGGCGCGGAGTCGCGGGCGAGGTCGGCCTCGAGCTTCTCCGCCTCCAGGCGCCCGCGGATCTCCTCGCGGTAGCGGGTGCGGCGGATCCTGCGCGTCATGTCCACCATGAGCAGCAGCACCACGACGGCCACGAAGAAGATCGCGATGAAGCCGATCGGGCCGGGCGAGACGGTGTCCGGGTCGAACTCCGCGGTGGGCGTGGGGCTCGGCGTGGTCGTCACGGCCGTGGCCAGACGCAGGACGAGGTCGGCGCCCATCACGCGACGGCCGCCTGGTCCTCGTCGACGATCCCGGCGAAGAGGTCGTGCTCCTCGTCGGGCGCGTCGACGCGCGACTCCACGAGCTGGAAGTCCTCGAACGGCCACGCCCGCTGCTGCAGGTCGCGCGGCCAGCGGAAGAACGAGCTGTCGGGCGCCACCTGGCTCGCGTGCGAGAGCAGCGCGCGGTCGCGCGCCTCGAAGTGGTCGGCGACGTGGACGTGCGTGGTCGCGAGGTCGGGACGGTCCCCCATCCAGTCGAGCATCTCGTCGACGGCCTCGAGCATCTCGGGGGCCGCGTCGGCGGCGACCAGGTGCTCGCGCACGGCGCGGATCTTGGCGCCGTTGAAGATCCGGTCGAAGTAGAGCTTCGAGATCTCCCACGGCTCGCCCGCGTCGGGGTAGGAGCCCGCGACTCCGGACTCGCGCCACGCCTCCATCGCGATGACGTGCGCCTGGATGTGGTCGGGGTGCGGGTAGCCGCCGTTCTCGTCGTACGCCACGAGGACGTGCGGGCGGAACTCGCGCACCAGGCGGACGAGCGGCTCGGCCGACACCTCCACCGGGATGCTCGCGAAAGCCGCGGGCGGCAGCGAGCCGTCCTCGCGCGCCATGCCCGAGTCGACGTAGCCGAGCCAGCGGTGCTGGACGCCCATGACGGCCTGCGCGCGCGCCATCTCGATGCGGCGGAGCCCCGGCAGGTCACGCTCGGCCATCGCGCGCTCGGCGAGCCCCTCGTTGAGGATGTCGCCGGCCTCGCCGCCCGTGCAGCTGACGACCATGATCTCGGCGCCCTGCTTCGTGTAGTGGGTGTACGTCGCCGCGCCCTTGCTGGACTCGTCGTCGGGGTGGGCGTGCACGGCCATGAGGCGCAGGGTCACGGGGCTCCAAGGGTGGGGAATGTAGTCTGGACACCCAGAGTACAAGGTGCGTGTGGAGGAGCAGCCGTGACGACCGAGTCCCGCTCCCCCGCCCCCGCGGCGCCGCACGCGGACGACGACGAGACCGTCGAGCACCGCGTCCCCGCCCACCGGTCGTCGCCCGCGCTCGACGAGCGGTACGGACGCACGCGCCCCGCGCGGATCCGCCAGCGCTGGCTCTACGGGATCGTCGGCGGCCTGGTCGCCGTGGTGTTCGGCGCGTGGGTGCTGTGGGCGGGTCTCGACCAGGCGTCAGGATCCATCGACGCCACCGATCGCGCCTTCGACATCGTCGACGCCCGCACCATCGACGTGACCTTCTCCGTCGTGATGCCCGCCGGCACGCAGGCCTTCTGCGCGGTGCAGGCGCAGGACGAGCAGCGGTCCATCGTCGGCTGGAAGGTCGTCGAGCTGCCGGCCCAGGACGGCTTCGAGCGCATGGAGACGGTGCGGCTCCGCACCACCGGTCCCGCGGTGACCGGGTTGATCCACAGCTGCTGGCCCGCCTAGAGTGGGGGATTCGCCTCGACGGTTCCGTCGGGGCGTCCGTGCGAGTGCAAGGAGTCCATCGTGGCGCAGGAGCAGGCAGTCACCTGGCTGACCCAGGAGGCGTTCGACCGCCTCAGCAGGGAGCTCGACACCCTCAGCGTGCAGGGCCGCGAGGAGATCGCGAAGAAGATCGAGATCGCCCGCGAGGAGGGCGACCTCAAGGAGAACGGCGGCTACCACGCCGCCAAGGAGGAGCAGGGCAAGATCGAGGCGCGCATCCGCCAGCTCACGCAGCTGCTGCGGACGGCCGAGGTCGGCGACGCCCCCGAGAGCCACGGCGTCGTGGAGCCCGGCACCGTCGTCACCGCGCTCATCGCCGGCGACGAGACGAAGTTCCTGCTCGGGAACCGCGAGATCGCGGGCGACAGCGACCTCGACGTCTACAGCGAGCAGTCGCCGCTCGGCGCCGCCATCATCGGCTGGGAGGTCGGGCAGAAGGGCGCGTACACCGCGCCGAACGGCCGCGAGATCCCCGTCGAGATCCAGGCCGTGGAGAACTACACGCCGTAGGGCACGACGTCATCACGACGAGAGGGGACGCGGACCGCATGGTCCGCGTCCCCTCTCTCGTTCTCCTGCGGCGTGCCGGGTGCGTCAGTCGCGCTGGAGGCGCGGGTCGTACCCCGCGTCGCGGAGGCGCTGGACGACCTCGCCCGTGTGCTCGGGTCCGCGCGTCTCCACGCTCACCTCGAGCTCGACCTCGCTGATCTGCAGGCCGCGGCCGTGGCGCGTGTGCAGCACCTCGACGACGTTCGCGTTCGCCTCGGAGATGATCTGCGAGGTGCGCGCGAGCTGTCCCGGGCGGTCGGGCAGCATGATCCGCAGCTTCACGTAGCGGTCGCTCGCGGCGAGGCCCCGGCTGATGACGCGCTCCATCATGAGCGGGTCGATGTTGCCGCCCGAGAGGATCACGACGGTGCGGCCGGCGTCCTCCACGAGCCCGGCGAGGATCGCCGCGACGCCCACGGCGCCCGCGGGCTCGACCACGAGCTTCGCGCGCTCGAGCAGCAGCAGCAGGGCGCGCGCGGTGTCGTCGTCCTCGACCGTGACGACCTCGTCGACGCTGTCGCGGATGATGTCGAAGTTCAGCAGGCCCGGCTTCGCGACCGCGATGCCGTCGGCGATCGTCGGCGTGATCTCGATCTCGGTCGCGCGGCCCGCGGCGAGGGACGGCGGGTAGGCGGCCGCGTTCCGCGCCTGGACGCCGACGACGCGGATGGTGCGGCCCTCCTCGGCGGCGCGCAGCTTGAGCGCGGTCGCGACGCCGGAGATGAGGCCGCCGCCGCCGATCGGCACGACGACCGTCTCGACGGCCGGCGTCTGGTCGAGGATCTCGAGGCCGAGCGTGGCCTGGCCGGTGATGACGTCCACGTGGTCGAAGGGCGGGATGAGCACCGCGCCCGTCTGCGCCGCGAACTCGGCCGCGGCCAGCAGCGGCTCGGCGACCGTGTGCCCGCGGAGGATGACCTCGGCGCCGTACTGGCGCGTGGCCTGGAGCTTCGGCAGCGCGACGCCGACGGGCATGAAGATCGTGGCGCGGATCCCGAGCTCGCGGGCCGCGAACGCGACGCCCTGCGCGTGGTTGCCGGCGGACGCGGCCACGACGCCGCGGGCCTTCTCCTCGTCGGTGAGGCGCGAGATCCGGTTGTAGGCGCCGCGGATCTTGTACGACCCGGTGCGCTGCAGGTTTTCGCACTTGAGGTGCACGGGGCTGCCGAGGATCTCCGCGAGGAAGCGCGAGGACTCCATCGGCGTCACCTCGGCGACACGGCTGACGACCTCGCGGGCGGCCTCGATGCGCGCGAGCGTGGGCGCGGATCCGCGGGGCAGCTCCTGCGCGAGCGCGGCGGCCTCCTCCCCCAGCTGCGACGGGTCGAGCTCGTCGCCGACGGCGCGCAGGTGCGGGAGGTCGGCGTGCGGGGCGGCGGCGGCCTCCTCGGCGGGGGTCCGGGCGGGGGCGGCGTCGGTCATGAGGTGCGCTTCCTGGGGCGGGGACGGCGGGTGGCGTGCGATGCGTCGGCGGGGACGGCGGGAGGCGGCGGCTCGGGTTGCCCGCGCCACGCCCCGCTGGCGACGTGCTTGACCATGGAGTTGAGCGTCGCGACGAGCGGCACGGCGAAGAAGGTGCCCGCGATGCCGGCGACCATGCCGCCCGCGGCCACGGAGAGCACGACCGCGAGCGGGTGCACCTTGACGACCGAGCCCATGATGAGCGGCTGCAGGACGTGGCCCTCGATCTGCTGCACGAGGAGCACGATGCCCACCATGATGAGCGCCTGCGTCAGCCCGTTGTAGACGAGCGCGACGAACACGGCGAGCGTGCCGGTGACGACCGCGCCGACGATCGGGATGAACGAGCCGAGGAACACCAGCACGCCGATGGGGATCGCGAGCGGCACCCCGATGATCGCGGCGCCCCCGGCGATGCCGACCGCGTCGATGAGCGCGACGAGCACCTGCACCTTCACGAAGTTCTGCAGCGTGGTCCAGCCGGCCTTGCCCGCGCCGTCGACGGCCGGGCGCGCGAGCCGCGGGAACAGCCGCACGACCCAGCGCCACATGCCCGCGCCGTCGATGAGGATGAAGAGGGTCGAGAAGAGCACCAGCAGCACGCCCGTGAGCACGTGGCCGAGCGACGAAGTCACGGAGAGCGCGCCGCTGAGGAGGGCGCCCGCGTCCCGCTGGACGGCGTCGACCGCCTGCGCGTACGCGTCGTTGAGCTGCTGCTCGGACAGCTGGAGCGGCCCGTCGGTGAGGAAGCCGCGGAGGTCGGCGTAGCGGGTGAGCGTCTGCGCGCGGATGGAGTCGTACTGGCCGATGATCTGCGTCGTCACGAGGTACACGAGCGCGGCGACGGCGACGATGACGCCGATCTCGGAGATCGCGACGGCCAGCCACTTGGGCACGTGGTGGCGCTGCATCCAGTTCGAGATGGGCACCAGGAGGGCCGCGAGCACGACGGCGAGGAACAGCGGGATGACGACGTACTCCAGCTGGATCACGAGCCACGCCACGACGCCGAGCACGCCGAGGATGAGGAGCAGGCGCCACGCCCACGCGCCCGCGATGACCATGCCGGGCGGGACGGACTCGGCGACGGTGCGCGAGATGGGCTGCGGGGCGTCGATGTCGGGATCGGCGCGGCGCTCCCCCGCACGGGCGTCCGCCGCGGCGCGGGCTCGGGATCGCAGGCCGAAGATCATGCTGGGAGTCTAGGACGGGCCTCCCGTGCGGCAGCGCCCCGCGGGGCCGGTGCCGCCCGGTCGGGGGTCGCCGCTAGCGTCGCACCATGGCCGACACCGTCTCCCCCGCCCTCGCCCGACGCGTGGCCCTGGCGGCGCAGGGGCTCGGCCGGCCGCAGCCGGGAGCCGCGGGGACGCGTCGCCTGGCCGCGGAGATCCGGCGCCTCGGCCTGCTGCAGATCGACTCCGTCAACGTCTTCGAGCGCAGCCACCACCTGCCGGTGCTCGCCCGCGTCGGGCCCTACGACCGCGCCGCGCTCGACCGGATGCTGTTCGGCGGCGGCGGCGCGTACACGGAGTACTGGGCGCATCAGGCCGCCGTGCTGCCCGTCGACGACCTGCCGCTGTTCGGCTGGCGGATGGAGGCGGAGCGCGCCCGTCGCGCGGCACCCGGCTCCTGGGCGCACGACCACGCCCCGCTCCTGGCCGAGGTGCGGGCCGAGCTCGCCCGCACGGGGCCGGTGCCCGCGAGCGCGATCGAGCACGAGTCCAACGTCCGCACGGGTCCGTGGTGGGGCTGGTCGGACGTGAAGCGCGCGCTCGAGGCCATGTTCGCGTGGGGCGAGATCGCGAGCGCCGGACGCCGCGGGTTCGAGCGGGTCTACGGGCTCGCGGAGGACGTGCTGCCCGCCGCCGTCCTCGGACGCGACGTGCCCGAGGAGGACGCCGTGCGGGAGCTCGTGCGCCGCGCCGCCGTCGCGCACGGCATCGGCACCGCCGCCGACCTCGGCGACTACCACCGCCTGTCCCGCGCCGCGACCGACCGGGCGCTGCGCGACCTCGCCGATGCGGGCGAGGTGCTGCCCGTCACCGTGCCCGGGTGGGAAGGACGCGGGAAGCCGCTGCCCGTGTGGCTGCACCGCGACGCGCGACTGCCCCGGCGGATCCGCGGCGAGGCCCTGCTCTCGCCCTTCGATCCCGTCGTGTGGTTCCGCGAGCGGGCGCTGCGCCTGTTCGACCTGCACTACCGGATCGAGATCTACACGCCGGCGGCGCAGCGCGTGCACGGCTACTACGTGCTGCCGGTGCTGGTGGACGACGAGATCGTCGCCCGGGTCGACCTCAAGAGCGACCGGCAGGCGGGCGTGCTGCGCGTGCAGGCGTCATGGATCGAGGGACGGCACGACCCCGGGGCCGTCGCCGAGCGGATCGCGCCGCTGCTCGAGCGGGCCGCCGCGTGGCAGGGGCTCGAGGGCGTCGGGGTCGTCGACCGCGGCACGCTCGCCGAGGCGTTGCGGGCGCACCTGCCGGCTGTCGCGGCCGCCCCCGTCGCGGATCGGGCGGGAGAGCGACCATGACCGCCTTCCCCACGACGCACGAGCTCGGCCGCATCGACGTCGTCACCCTCGAGGACGCTCCCGCCCTGAGCCGAGACGCACCGCTCGACCTCGATGCGGTGCAGGCGGCCTGGCCGGCCTTCGAGGCGGACTTCGACTCGCTGCGCGGCCGACGGATGATGGGACTCGTGTACGGCGGTGATCGCGTGTACCGCATGGCGTCGGTCCGACTCGAGCGCGACGACCCGGCTCCCGCGGACATGGACGAGACGATCGTCCCGGGCGGCGCCTACCTCCGGCTGCGACTCCGCGGGAGCGCCCCCGCCGTCTACGGGGAGATCGAGCCCGCCTTCGAGGTGCTGTTCGGCCTCGCGGACCACGACCCCGGGCGCCCCCACATCGAGCACTACCGCCGGGCGGGCGAGATCGACTGCCTCGTGCCGATCCGCTCGGCGGATCAGCGTCCGGGGTGAGGCCGGTCCGCTAGAACTGCACGCGGGGCGGCTCGGCGATGGACGCGAGGCTCGAGACCTCGTAGAAGTCCCGCTCGCCGAAGCCGAGGCCGCGCACGAAGAGCGTGTTCGGGAACTGCGTGATCTTGGTGTTCAGCTCGCGGACGCCGCCGTTGTAGAAGCGGCGCGACGCCTGGATCCGGTCCTCGGTGTCCACCAGCTCGCCCTGCAGCTGCAGGAACGTCTGGCTCGTCTGGAGCTGCGGGTACGCCTCGGCGACCGCGAACAACGACTTCATCGCGCCCTGCAGGTTCTCCTCGGCGGCGCTCGCCTCCGACGGGCTCGAGGCGCTGATCGTCTCGGTGCGGGCGGACGCGACCTTCTCGAACACCTTCTGCTCGTGGGTGGCGTAGCCCTTGACCGACTCGATGATGGTCGGCAGCAGGTCCGCGCGCCTCTTCAGCTGCACGGTGATGTCGCTCCACGCTTCGTCCACGCGGACGTTGAGGGTGACGAGGGCGTTGTACGTGGCCCAGAGGTAGATGCCGACGAGCACGGCCAGGAGCACGACGACTCCGAGCGCGATCCACAATTCCATGCTCAGGATCCTACGCGCGGGCCTGGGGAGGACCCCGGGGATCCGGGCCCGCGCACCCGTTCTGGGGGCGTCGCCCTGGCGGCCCGCGATCGGGCCGCGCTCTGGGTTCAGCCGCGCTCGCGCAGGGTGTCGCGGAGGAAGCGGTACGAGGAGCGGGGCGTGCGGTCGCCGGTGCGCGGATCCACGTGGACGAGCCCGCGCGGCGCCTCGTGGCCGGCCTCCCACTCGAACCCGTCGAGGAGGCTGCCGGCGACGACGGCCTCGAGCCGGACGCCCTCGGCCGCGCCGCCCGGCGCGACGGCGGCGAGCGCCTGCACCAGGTGGTCAGAGATCGCGTGAGCGCGGCGCGGATCCCGGCGGGAGCCGTCGCGGTCGTCGACCTGCTCCGGGTGGGCGGCGTCGAGGCCCGAGAGCACGACCGGCACGAGGTCGGGCGCGACGGGGTGGCCGTCGAGGGAGGCGGGGTGGTCGGTCCAGGGCAGCTCGCCGAAGGGGATCGCGGTGGATCCGGCCGTCAGGCGCGGCACGGCGGCGACGCGGATCGGGTCGGCGAGCGCGACGCCGTAGTGGTCGACGGGCTGGCCGATGGAGCGGAGGTCGGCCGGATCCACCCGCCCGAGCCGCTCGAAGGCCTCGGCGTGCGGGCCGGCGAGGTCGGGGTACCGGCCGAGGAGGACGGCGTCGGCGAAGAGGTCCTGGTGCAGGGCACGCGCCACGAGGGCGGCGGCGCGGTCGTCGTCGTCCGCGGAGGCGGCCTCCACCACGCGGTGCGCGTTCACGATGCCGACCCGGGCCGAGGAGCTCGAGCCCCGGATCGCCTCGATGGCGCGGCCGTGCGCCAGCAGCTGGTGGTGCACGGTGGGGAGCGCGTCGAGCCCGAGGCGGGATCCGGGCGCATGCGTGCCGGTGACGTGGCCGGCCATCGTGGTGAGGGCGGGCGTCCGGAGCGTCACCCAGTCGGGCACGCGGTCGCCGAGCGTCTCGGCCGCGAGGTAGGCGAGGTCGCCGAACCGGAGCGCGGTGTCGCGGTGCAGCCAGCCGCCGCGGTCCTGCAGCTCGACGGGCAGGTCGTGGTCGTGCAGGGCGACGCGCGGGCGGATCCCCGCGGCCAGCAGCGCGTCGACCAGCTCGTCGTAGAACGCGATGCCCTCGCGGCGGAGGCCCCCGCGCGCCTCCGGCTGGATCCTCGACCACGAGAGGGAGAAGGAGAGGACGTCGACGCCGAGCTCGACCGCGAGCGCGACGTCCTCGCGGTACCTCTCCATGTGCCGCGCGCCGCGCTCGGGGTCGCTGCCGTCCGCCACCGCGCCGGGTCGTCGGGCGAACGCGTCCCACACCGACTCGGTGCGGCCGCCCTCGTGCGCACGGCCCTCGACCTTCGTCGCGCTCGTGCTCACCCCGACGCGCGGGCCGCCCGCGAGGAGACCCGCCAGCTCGGTCGGCGTCGGGCGGTCGGGGGCGGCGTCGCGAGGTGTCACCTGAGCCAGTATCGGGCACCGACGACGCACACCCCGCGCACCGGCACCGGGCACGCGCCGCACAGGTTCTCCTACCACTTCCGTCACGGTCGGTGCGGGCGGTTGACACGCCCGGATGCACCCGCCTGAATGGACGCACGGTGCAGCAGTCGGTGAGGAACGAGGATCGTCCGTCCACGGGGGGTGGAGCGGGCGACGTCCGGCGATCCCGCCAGCGGCTCGTGCGAGCGGCCTCGGTGCTCCTGCTGCTCGCAGCGCTCACCGCCGGCGGCGCGGTCGCCGCCTCCGCCGCCACCGACACCCCGACCCCCACGCCGAGCCCCGCGCCCTCGGGCGACGTGGAACCCGCGCCGACGGTGGTGACGCCGCCCTTCTCGACCGACGGCTCCGTCGCGGTCACCGGCACGCGGCCCGCGGGCGTCGACGTGCAGGTCACCATCGCGAGCGTGCCCGCCGCGGTCACGCTCCCCTCGTCCACCACCTGGCGCGCGACCGCGACCGGCGTCCCGGACGGCCAGAGCCCGGTGCGCGTCACCGCTGGCCAGCAGGAGGCCACCGCCACGGCGTCCGTCCTGCGGGCTCCCGGCGTGAACAGCTTCTCCGTCGTGACCACCGGGCTCGTCAGCGGCACGGGCTACCCGGGGGCGACCGTCGACGCGCGCTCGGGATCCGCCGCCTGCCGCGCCACCGTCGGCTCCTCGAGCACGTGGGCGTGCCTCCTCGCACCTCCTCCGCCCTCTGGCACCGGCGTCCCCGTCACCGCGACGCAGACCACGCCGTGGAGCACCGGCACGCCCGCCGTCGGACGCGGCACGGGCAGCTTCGACACGACGGCGCCCGGCGCCGCGGTCATCACGGCCCCCGCGGCTCGCGCAACGGTCGACGCGGCGGGGATCACGATCTCCGGCACCTCCGACGAGGACGGCGACACGGTCCGCGCCTACATCTCGGGGTACGGCGACGCGGCGTGCCAGGCGCAGGTCGCCGGCGGCCGGTGGTCGTGCGCGACCGGGACCCTGCCGCCCGGGCCGCTCGGGATCACGGCGACGGTCACGGATCCGCTCGGCAACATCAGCACGCTCGCGGCCGAGGTGCGCGTCACCGTCCAGGCCCCCGCCTCGCCCACGCCGGGAGCGACGACGCCGCCCGCGAGCCCCACGCCCGAGGCCACCAGCTCGCCGCAGGGCACGCAGGCGGCTCCCGCGCCCGGGTCGGACCCCGGTGCGGGCGGCGGCGGGGCGGCCGGCACCGCACCCGGGACCGACGGCGCACCCGGTCCCGGATCCGCGCCCGCGGCGGCCGCACCCGGCACCTGGAACGCGCCCACTCGCTTCGGCACCTCCCTCCAGCCGCTGCCCGCCGCGTTCACCGACGGCCGCGGCCTCCTCCCGCTCCTCCTCGCGCTCGGCGCCGTGCTCCTCGTGACCCTCCCGGCCCTCCTCCTCCGCGGCGCGCTCGTCGCGCGCTTCGGCGGCCGGCACCGCGCGGCCGAGGACGTGACGCCGCTGCGGATCATCGCGCGCGGCGACGCCGCCGCCCTCACGACCCGGTCGGCGGCCGCCGCGTTCAGCGACTCGACCGCGACCACGGGGCAGATGCGCATCGTGCACGGCCGGCTCGACTCCGCGCCGATCCCCGTACCGGCCCGCCGCGAGCCCGAGCCGACGCTGCTCGGGGCCCGTCCCGCTCGCGAGCCGGGACGCGCCGGCCGCTGGGGTGCCGCCGCCGCAGCCCTCGCCCTGGCAGCGGCGCTGGCCGCGCTGTCGCTGCCCGTGGGATCCGACCCCAACGCCGTCCGCCTCTTCCTCGCCGCGCTGGTGGGCCTCGCCGTCGTCAACGGCGTCGGCGTGGTCGCGGTCGCCTCCGTGGCCGGTCGCGTCGGCGCCGGCCCCGCCCGCGTGCGCGCCGTCCCCGCCCTCCTCGTCCTGTCGGCGACCGCCGTCCTCGTGTCGCGCGCCGTCGGGCTCGCCCCGCCCATCGTCATCGGCCAGATCCTCGGCCTCGTGGCCGACGACCGCGACGACCGGTCCCGTGCCCGGCTCGCGCTCGTGCAGTCGGGGTCGCTCGCGGCGCTGGGCCTCGTGGCCTGGATCCTCTACGGCTTCGTCCCCGCCGACGGGACGATGTGGCCCCAGCTCGCGAACGAGCTGCTCAGCGTCGTGACCCTCGCCTCCCTCAGCTCCGCGGCGCTCGCGCTCGCGCCGGTCTCCCTCGTGCTCGGACGCTCCCTCCTGCTGCGCTCCCTGCCGCTCTGGGCTGTCGTGAGCGTCGCCGTCCTCACGCTGGCCTTCGCCGCGGTGGCGACGACCGCGAGCGGCGTGCCGACCGAGGTCTGGATCACGGCCCTCGTCGTCGCCGGCGCGTTCGCCGCGGTGAGCGTCGCCGTGTGGCTCTGGATCCGCGTCGTCGAGCCCTCGCTGCAGCGCCTGTAGCCGCGGTCCCCCGCGCCTGTCCCCCTGCCACGCCGCGTCTGGTGCGGATCGTCGGCCGAGGCCACACTGGGGGCGTCGCCGGCTCCGGCGGCCTCGACCCGGCCCGCGCGGCCCCGACGGCAGGAGTCCTGCATGAGCACATCGAGCACATCCCTCTGGGCGGCGCTCACGAGGCGGAAGCCCGTGGAGACGATCGAGGCGGAGCCCGGCGCGGCGACGGAGGAGGGCGGCCTCACCCGCTCGCTCGGCCTGTGGCAGCTCACCGCGATCGGCGTGGGCGGCATCATCGGCACCGGCATCTTCACGCTCGCGGGCACCGTCGCCAACCAGACCGCCGGACCCGCCGTCCTCATCTCGTTCCTCATCGCCGGCATCGCGAGCGCCGCGGCCGCCCTCTCCTACGCGGAGTTCGCGGGCATGATCCCCAAGGCCGGATCCGCGTACACCTACGGCTACGCGGCCCTCGGCGAGATCGTCGGCTGGTTCATCGGCTGGGACCTGCTGCTGGAGTACACCGCCATCGTCGGCGTGGTCGCCATCGGCGTCTCCGGGTACGCGGGCTTCCTCCTCGACCAGTTCGGCGTCGACCTGCCCGCGTGGATGCTCGGCGCGGCCGGCACGGGCGACGGCCACGTGGTCGACCTGTTCGCCGTGATCCTCTGCCTCGGCACCGCGTTCGTCCTCACCCGCGGCATGAAGAGCGTCGGCCGGTTCGAGCTCTACCTCGTGGGCCTCAAGGTGACGCTCGTGCTCGTGATCGTCGTCATCGGCTTCACGCAGATCACCGGCGCCAACTACCAGCCGTACTTCCCGTTCGGCGCGGCCGGGGTCTTCACGGGCGCCGCCACGGTCTTCTTCGCGGTGTTCGGCTACGACGCCATGAGCGCCGCGGCCGAGGAGTCGAAGGACGCGACCAAGCACATGCCGAAGGCGATCCTGCTGTCGCTCGCGATCGCGATGGTGCTCTACGTGCTCGCGACCATCGTGCTCACGGGCATGCAGAAGTACTCGGACATCAACCCGGAGAGCGGCTTCGCGACGGCGTTCGAGTCGGTCGGACTGCCCGCCGTGGCGAACGTCGTGGCGGTCGGCGCGATCGTCAGCGTCGTCACCGTGATGCTCACGTTCATGCTCGGGGCGTCGCGCGTGTGGTTCTCGATGAGCCGCGACGGACTGCTGCCGAAGTGGTTCGCGGTCACCGACCGGAAGCGGAACGTGCCCACGCGCGTGACGTGGATCATCGGCATCGGCTCGGCCCTGTTCGCGGGCTTCCTGCCCATCACCGTGGTGGCGGAGCTGACGAACATCGGGATCCTGCTGGCGTTCGTGGTGGTCTGCGCGGCCGTGATCGTGCTGCGCTACAAGCGGCCGGAGATCCCGCGGGCGTTCCGGCTGCCGCTCATGCCCGTCGTGCCGATCATCGGCATCGGCTTCTCGCTCTGGCTCGTCTCATCGCTGCCGTGGGAGACGTGGGTGCGGTTCGCGGTGTGGCTCGTCATCGGCCTCGTGATCTACCTCACGTACTCGCGCCGCAACTCGGTGCTCAGCCCGGACAGCCCGCGCAACCGGCGCTGACCGACCGCAGCACGACGCGGCGCCCGCATGACGACAGGGGCGCCGCCCACCTCGCGAGGTGGGCGGCGCCCCTGCTGCATGTCGCCTGCTGGCTAGTTCGCGCCGCTGGTGTTGATGCCGCCGTTGACGCCGTTGGGGTAGAACCCGCCCTTCGTCACGGCCTTGTTGTTCAGGTACACGATGTTGAGGACCTGACCCGTGGTGCGGCTGAACGCGATGCCGTTCGCGTCGGTCGGCACGAGGTTCGCGCCGCCCGAGATCGTGATGCCCTGGTCGAGGTCCGTGGACCCGTCGAGGGAGTCGCGCGCGTTGGAGATCGCGTTGGTCGGGGCCGCGAGGCCCTTCGCGAACAGCGAGGTGCGGATGATGCCCGCGTGGTACGCCTCGACCGCGAGGATGCCGGCGGCCGCCTCGAGGTACGTCTTGTTCGTGATGAGCGGGGCGGCGCCCTTGTAGGCGGTCACTCCGACGTCCTCGAACACGAACGACGCGAGCAGGAAGTTCTCGTCGCTCGCGAACGCGTCGAACTTCTCGCCCGCCTTGATGAGGCCGGCGGCCTGGGCCGCCGCGGAGAAGGCCGCGTCGAGGTCGATCGCGGGACGCGCCACCTTCGCCGAACCGAGCGCCGACCGCAGGAACTTGACGTGGGCCTTCTCGTCCTGGGCGATCTCGCGGGCGTACTCGCGGATGGCGCGGTCCTTGAACTGCACCTGCCGACCGCCCGTGACGCCGCCGGGCGTGCCGACGCCGGAGATGTCGTTCGGCACGAGGCCGTTGCCGGTCGAGGCGCGGAGGTAGAACTCGGCCTCGAGGTACTCGAGGTTGAGCGCGAAGTTGAGGACCGCGAGGTCGGTCGCCTGTCCGGCGTCGGCCTCGGCCTGGGCGTCGGCGGCCTGGGCGCCGGTCGCGGGGATGAGGGCCGCGGCGCCGACGCCGAGTCCCGCGATGCCCGCTGCGCTGAAGAAGCGGCGACGGTCGAGGGGCGACTGCGCGCTCTTGTGGATGGCCTGGGTGATGAACTTCTTGTCGAACATGGATGGAGCTCCCTTGATCGTCGCGTCCGTATCCCAGATACCGAGCGCGTGGTGGTTCGAACGCTAAACGGGTGATTGGCATCTGGATAGGGGCGCGATGCACTGTCTCGCCGGATGTCACGAACCCTTCGGAACGGGGATCGTCGCGGATTGGCCCGGGAGGGAGCGGCTCTCGGAGACGCGGATCAGGTCGGGATGACCTTGAAGAGCACCTTCCGCGTGACCATGAACCAGATCGCCGCCAGCACGAGGGTGTGGACAGCTACCCCCTGCCAGGGATTCGACCTGTCGATGAACGGCAGGCTGCCGACCAGGAGCACGAAGAACACGTGGACGATGAAGACGTAGAGGCTCGCGGATCCGAGCGGCGTGTAGAACCACCCGAACGCGCGGTCGACCGGCTTCCACACCCGCGTGAGGAACGTGTAGGCGACGACGAGCATCAGCCCGAGGTCGAGCAGACGGCCGGGCTGCAGGAAGGTGCGCTGGTACATCGACTCGTACAGCGACGAGTAGAGGCCCTCGGACACGCCCGGCAGCTGCACGCCGTACGTGTGGCCGGCCCAGAGCACGGCGAGCGATCCGACGTACGCGACGAGCAGGATCGTCACGAGCACGCGGCCGAGCCGCCCGGTCAGCGCCCGGG
The DNA here is from genome assembly GCF_000069225.1 of Clavibacter sepedonicus. Taxonomy (GTDB): domain Bacteria; phylum Actinomycetota; class Actinomycetes; order Actinomycetales; family Microbacteriaceae; genus Clavibacter; species Clavibacter sepedonicus. The sequence continues at coordinate 2,586,400 of NC_010407.1, forward strand.
TGATCTGCCGGCGGTAGTAGCCGATCACCATGCCGTTGAGGAACGCGACCTGCCAGGTGAGCAGCGGGAACACGTCCTCGAACATCGACGGCAGCACGCGGATGTCGTACATCGCGTTGAGCACGTACGCGGTCCAGCTGACGATGAGGACGACCCACCACATGCGGCGGCGGAGCAGCCACACGACCGCGGGCACGAGCAGGGTCAGCACCACGAACAGGCCCATGATGTTGAACACCCACGGGCCCATGCGGAGCAGCAGCAGGTCGCGGATCGCGTACCAGGGCGGCGGGTAGTCGAGCAGGCGCGCGCCGTTCGGGTAGAGGTCGTAGACCTGGCCGGTGGTGACCTTGCCGTCGGCGCCGGTGCCGCGGTCGGTGAACGTGGTGATCACGTCCGTGTCCAGGAACGGCACGAACGAGAGCGCGAAGACGATGACGACCACGGCGATCGCCACGATGTACTGCTTGAACGCGCGCCGGAGGATGGAGACGAGGGCCTTCATCTCGCCGAACTTCTTCACGGCCATCGGGTAGACCATGCCGAGAACGAGGCCGGAGAGCAGCACGAACATCTCGGCGCCCGTGATGGCGCCGATCGCGTTGATGGTCACGTACGAGTACGGGCTCGCCACCTCGATGTGGGTGATGACCACGGCGACGATGGTCCAGCCGCGGAAGAGGTCGAGGCGGCGGTCGCGGGGCGAGTTCTCGTCCGGGTAGCGCCAGCCGGGCTTGAGGTGGCCGATGGGGCCGGAGATCACGAACAGCGCGAGGAGCACGACCGCGCAGAGCACGATCCACCCCATCTGCTCGTCCTCGGGGGATCCCGGGTCGCGGTACTGCGCGGTCGCGACGTTGGCGCGCTCCTGGTCGAAGACCTGCGTGACGGGGCCGAGCGTCGCGGTCGCGGGATCCAGGTGCGCGCGCAGGGCGGACGCGATGGCCGGCTCGCCCGTGGCGCGCCAGTCGATGACGGCGTCGTCGGCCTCCGCCTCCTTCCGCTCGAGCTCGCGCCAGACGACCATGCCGATGCCCGGGTGCGCGGCCCGGATGTCGGCGGAGAGCACCTGGTCCCACCACGCGCTCTTGATGTCGAGCTCGCTCGCGCCGTCGGTGCGCGCCGGGTCGTAGAGCGCGCCGGTCTCGATCACGGTCGGCTTGCCGGTGCCCTCGATCCACTCGGCCGCGAAGTCCCGCCCCGCGCCGCCCTGGTCGGCGTAGCCGTACTGCCCGGTGAGCTCGCGGGCGAACTTGCCGTCCTCGGGCACCACGTTCTCGCCGAACTCCTGCTGCGGGATCACCTCGCCGCCCAGGTAGTCCTCCGTGGGCTCCCCGACGGTGAAGTCCTGCTCGGTGCCGAAGTGGGACGCCGACAGGCCGATCCAGTCGACGGCGTCGTCGCCCGGGTAGTACGGCCGGTACGCGTCGTCGTCCACGTCGACGCGGCCGTTGCCGTCGGTGTCGAGCTCGGCGATGGAGCGGGTGCCGGAGGCGTCCGTGAGGCCGTCGGCGGATCCGAACGGGTAGCCGACCGCGTAGGCGGGCGACCACACGGTGACGGCGCCCGCGTCGGAGGCGTGTACGGCGTCCGCGACCTGGCGGAAGGCGGTGACGTACGCGGTCGGCTGCTGGCCCCACGGGGTCCACGAGCCGTTCATCTCGGGCGCGAACCGCACGAGCGCGCGGGAGTCGTAGCGCTCGCGGAGCGCCTCGAGCCGACCGGTGAGCGCGGTCGCGTCCGCCGCCGTCAGCTCGCCGAGCGGCTTCGTCGGCTCGAGGGTGAGGAGGAGGAGCGATCCCTGCTGCGCGGCCTGCTGCGCGAACTGGTCGAGGTAGGTGACGTCGTCGGATCCGAGCGGGTAGCGCACCGACTGGCCGAGCACCGCGGGGGTCGCCCCGAGGCGGTCGGCGTAGCTCTGCGCGTCGTCGGCGGTCCAGTCGATGATGCCGCCGAACCAGGGCACGGCGGGTGCGCGGGTGAGGTCGACCTCGTCGGCGGGTGCTGCGGGCGCTGCGGCCTGCGGCGCTGCCGCCTTCGGCGAGGAGGGCACGGCGAGCGCCGCGGTCGCCGGGACGACCGCGAGCGCGAGCGCCACCGCAGCGGCAGCCCAGCCGCCGATCCGTCTCCGCGTGCGCCCGCCCCCGCGTGCACGCATCCCCCGGCTGCGCATCAGCCGCGCAGCCTGACCAGCCGCCAGCGGTTGCTCCCGTCGGTGCGCTCGTAGGTGAGGTCGTCGAGGACCGCCTGCGCGAGCGCCAGCCCGCGCCCGCTCTCGCTGAGGTCGTCGGGCATGGAGACGCGCGTGAGGTCGACGACGGCGGGCTGGCCGTCGTCCTCGAACAGCGCCACGATGCGGTCGTGCTGGCAGATCACGGTCATGGTGAACGTCACGGGGTAGCCCGCGCGCTCCCCCACCGCGACGCCGTGCTCGACCACGTTGCCGGCGATCTCCACCACGGCCGTCTCGAACAGCATCCGCTCGTCGTCGCCCACGTCGCACGCCTGGTCCCACACGGCTGCGATCACGGCGTGCACGGCGGCGAGGCTCTCGTCCACGGCGGGGAGCGTGACGTTGGCCCGCACCGGAGGCGCGTGGTGCGTCATCCCCTCATCGGTCACGGAACACGCCCTCGGGCGACTCGTGCACCGTGAGCACGCGGTTGAGGTTCGTGAGCTCGAGCACCGCCTTCACCTGCGCGTTCGGGCGGGCGAGCCGGAGGTCGCCGCCCGCCTGACGGGCGCGCTTGAGGCCGGAGACGAGGGCGCCGAGGCCCGAGCTGTCCATGAAGTCGGTGCTGCCGAGGTCCACCACGACGAACGGCCGGCCGCCGTCGATGACCTCCGTGACGATGGTCGTGAGCTGCCGGGCGGAGACCATGTTGAGGCGGCCGGTCGGCGTGACGACGCTCACGTGCGTCCCCTGCTCGTTGACTGCGATGTCGATCATGCGTCCTCCTTGGCCGGCGTGAAGCCCCGATAGCGGGCCGCACGGATGATGATGCTGAAGATCGCCAGGTCGAAGACGACCCAGGCGAGGTTGGTGAACGTGCCGAGCGGCGTCGCCTGCCCGACCCCGAGGCGCAGCAGGCCGATCGCCGACGCGACGATGAGCGCGCCCATCACGTAGAGCTGGGGCTTCACGAGGTCCCACCGCGGCTTCCCGCTCGCGGCGCGGACCTTCGGGGTGACCGCGAAGTCGAGGGGCTTGCGGAAGAACACGTTGGCGACGGCGGTGGTGACCGACGAGATCCACACCGGGAAGAGCGCGAGGGAGTACTGCTGGCCGCGCCAGGTGCGCTTGCCCCGGCCGACGACCGCGAACAGGAGCTGGTTCACGAGGAGGAACGGGATCAGCCGGATGAAGAAGTCCGTCGAGATCGCCTGCACGGGGAGCACGCCGAACGTCAGGTAGATGATGGGCGCCGCCACGTAGACGACGGCCGTGAAGCCGGAGAAGTAGCTCCACATCGTGGCGAAGTACATGAGGCGCTGCGGGATCGAGAGCGCCTTCTGCAGCAGCGGGTTCTCGCGGAAGAACACCTGGATGGTGCCCTGCGCCCAGCGGAGGCGCTGGGTGAGCATGGTCGGCAGGTCCTCCGGCGCGAGACCGTAGGCGAGGACCTCGTCGTGGTACGCCGACTTCCAGCCGAGCCCGTGCAGGCGCATGCAGGTGGCCATGTCCTCGGTGACCGAGATGGTGGCCAGCGGCATGATCGACTGCGCGTCGTCGTCGCGGTGCACGTCGATGTCGCGGACGATCGCGCGCACGGCGTCGAGCGCCCCGAGCGGCGACCAGTTGCGCTCGGACAGGCGGGCCATGGCCGTGTCGTCGACGAGCGACACCGCGTCGCGCGCGGCGGAGTGCCGTCCGGCCAGCGCGGCGATCTCGGCGAGGTCGGCGTTCAGCGCCGCCATGTCGTCCTGCACCATGCGCGCGGCGATGGAGTCGACGCGCTTCTGGAAGCGGTAGGTCACGTCCGCCAGGCGCTGGCCGCGGCGGAGCCCGGCGCGGGCCCGGCGCACGTCGTAGGCGACGTCGTCGAGCGCCTTGCGCAGCTCCAGCTGGTCGGGCTCGAGCTCCTCGCGGGCCTTGTCGATCACGTCGCCCGCCGTGCGGAGCGCCCGGAACACGGTGATCTCGATGTCGGTCACGTAGCGCGAGACGCCGAGGAGCATGAGGGCCTCGCGACGCAGGATCGCGTTGGACCCGCAGAAGAACGCCGCATTCCAGCCGTCCTTGCCCTGCTGAATGGGGCCGTAGAACAGCGGCGCCTGGCTGCCGAGCGGATCCGAGTCCGGCACGTTCACGAACACCTGCGGCGTCTGCACGATCGCCATGCGCCGGTCGTCGAAGTAGCCGAGCGTCTTGTCGAGGATCTCGGGGACGGGCACCTGGTCGGCGTCGAGGATGAGCATGAACTCGCCCTCGGTCGTGAGCAGCGCGTTGTTGAGGTTCCCGGCCTTGGCATGGCGGGCGCGGCCCGACCAGTCGGCCGAGCGGGTGATCCAGCCGATGCGCTCGGCCTCGGCCAGGTCGCGGAGCTCGGTGCGGTTGCCGTCGTCGAGCACCCACGTCTTGTGCGGGTAGGTGATGCGCTGGGCGGCCCGCGCCGTCTCCATCACGAGGTCGAGCGGCTCGTTGTACGTCGCGATGAAGACGTCGACCGTGAGGCCCGGCTGCGGCGCGGGCGGCTTCGGCCGGTCGCGGGCCCGCCACATCGTGAGCCCGAACAGGAGCGAGTCGATGAGGCTGTACGTCTCCGCGAGCACGAGCGGGATCGCGATCCAGAGCGCCTCGGTGTTCACCGAGAACAGCAGCCGCCAGATGATGTAGTTGAGGCCCAGGATCGCCGTCACCACGGCCAGGAGCCGGATGAACGCGAACCGCAGCGGCGACCTCCCCGTGGTCGGTGCGCGGTGCGCGTTGCGGCTCATCCGCGCCTCACGGCGAGGACGGTCACGTCGTCGAGCGGCGTGCCTGCGGAGGCGAGGATGCGGACCCGCTCGACGAGCGCGTGCACGCCCCCGGCATCGGACACCAGGCGGCCGATCGACGCGAACGCGGGCGCGCTGCCGCCGAACATGTCGAACAGGCCGTCGCTGAAGGTCACGAAGGTGTCGCCGTGCGCGAGCACCACGTGGCGCTCCTCCCAGCGGTGGTCGACGTCGATGCCGACGGGCAGGTCGCTCGTGTCGAGGTGGGTGACGCGGCCGTCGTCGTGGACGACGATCGTCAGCCCGTGCCCCGCGTCGGCGTAGCGGAGGAGGCCGGACGCCTGGTCGAGGTGCCCGTGCTGCAGCGTGACGAAGGACCCGGTGCGGTCGAGGTCGGCGTCGAGGGTGCGCGCGGCGTCGGTGACCATGAGGCCCGTGTCCTCGAGGACGCCCGCACCGTAGCGGTCGGCGGTGCTCGCGATGCCACGGAGGACGGCGCGGACGGTGGCGGTGAGGATCGCGGCGCCCGTGCCCTTGCCCATCACGTCGGCGAGGGAGAAGCGGAGGCCGGACGCGGTGCGCTCGTAGTCGTAGAAGTCGCCGCCCACGACCTGCGCGGGCACGCACACGGCGGCGATGTCGTAGCCGGGGATCTCGACCTCGGCGGCCGGGAGCAGGGCGGCCTGCACCGCCTGGGCGCGCTCCATCTCCGCGTTCGCGACGAGCTCGCGCTGCGCCCACTGCGCGAGCTCGGCGAAGAGCGCGAGCTGGCCGCCGTCGAGGGAGCGCGGCTCGACGTCGTACAGGCAGAACGTGCCGATGACGAGGCCCTCGGGATCCCGCAGCGGGTGCCCGGCGTAGAAGCGGATGTGCGGCTCCTCCGCCACCGAGGGCAGGTGCCGGTAGAACGGATGCGCCTGCGCGTCCTCGACGACGAGCACGCGCTCCTCGCGGACGGTGGTGTCGCAGAAGACGCTGCTGATCGGCGTCTCGGACAGCTCGGCGCCGGCGCAGGACGCGAACCACATGCGGTCGTGGTCCGCGAGGCCGATGGTCGACAGCGGCACGGAGAACGCCGTGCGGGCGAGGCTCGTGACCCGGTCGAAGCGCTCCTGGGGCGGTCCGTCGAGCAGCCCCAGGGCCTCGACGGCACGCTGCATCGCGCTCGATCGCGCGTCCTCGATCAGACTCATCCCCGCCCCCTCGCCGACATGGACCCCCGTCCACGGCACCCGAATCGACGGGCGCGCTCAGCTTACGTGCCCGGATACATAGGGGACGTACTAAGTAGCGTTACGCGGATGACCTCGGTGGTCGTCCCAGTGTTCGCGGACGGGCTGCTAGCGTCGGGAGCGGATCGGGGGGTCTCATGGCATCAGCACGGAGACCGGAGCTCCCCTACCTCGACGGCATGCGCGGCGCGGCCGCCCTCGCCGTCGTGGCGTTCCACGCGTTCCTCTACACCGGGCTCAGCGGGCAGGCGTGGCAGGATCTGCCGCTCCTCGGCTGGATCACCGGCTACGGCTACCTCGGCGTGCCCGTCTTCATCGTCCTGTCCGGCTACGTGCTGATGCTGCCCGTCGCCGGCCGCCCGGGGCTCGACCTCCGGCACGGCACCGCGACCTTCCTCCGGCGGCGGGCCCGCCGGATCCTCCCGCCCTACTTCGCGGCCATCGCGCTCAGCCTGCTGATGGCGCTCGCGATCCCCGTGATGCGCGACGGCGCCGGCACCGCGTGGCAGAGCGCGGCGCCCGCCACCCCCGCGGGCATCGCATCCCACGTCCTCCTGCTCCAGGACCTCTCCCCCTCCTGGGTCAGCCAGGTGAACGCACCGCTCTGGAGCGTCGCCGTGGAGTGGCAGATCTACTTCCTCATGCCGCTGGTGCTGCTGCCGCTCTGGCGGCGGTGGGGTGGGCTGCCCGTCGTCGCCGTGACCACGGTCGTCATGACCGGCGCGTCGCTCGCCGGCTTCGCCCCGTGGGCCTGCCCGTGGCTGCTGGGCCTCTTCGCCGCCGGGATGCTCGCCGCCGAGATCACCGTCGGCGCGCGCCCGCGCTGGGCATCCGACCGGCTGCTGCTCGGGGTGGCCGTGGGCGCCGCGGCCGTGCTGCTCGTCGGGATCACGGTGCTGCAGGGCAGCGTGTGGGCCGCGGAGCTCGTGGCCGGCGCGGGCTTCGCGTCGCTCCTCGCGTGGGCGGGCGCGCGCACCATGGCCGGGTCCCGCCCCCGTGCGCTCGGCGCCTTCGTCACCCGTCCGGCGCAGCGGCTCGGCCTCGTCTCCTACAGCGTGTACCTCGTGCACAGCCCGTTCCTCGCGCTCGGCAACCTCCTGCTGCTGCCGCTCGGCCTGCCGACGGGCGCGCACGCCGCGCTGATGCTCCTGGTCGTCGCGCCGCTCGCGGTGGCGGCCGGCTTCGGCTTCTTCCACCTCGTCGAGCGGCACTTCCTCAACACGCGCCAGGTGCACGTGACGGCGTCGGCGGATCCCGGTGCGGCGTCCGTCGCGCCCAAGCCCGCGGCCTGAGCGGCTCGCCTCGGCGGTGCCCCCCCAGGACTCGAACTTCACTTCACCCCGAGAGGTACGCACGTCCACCTATGCGACAGCGCTACTAGGGCAAAGCACGGTCATACGTTGCAGCCAGCATCGGCAACTGTGTGCGGCGAGTGTGGGTAAACCGAGGGCAGAAATGAGCGCATTGATCCAGAACTCTCACGGGGGTGTCAGACGCCGACGGCACCTATCGGCTGCTCTGGATCCCGTGAATATTGGGTCGATTTCTGACGACCGGATAGAGTCAGTGAGAGTCTGCTGACGAACGCCACAGCCGGGTGTTGGCCCGTCACGTGCCGCCGATCACGTGCAGCGGCGGGGCTCTCGAAGCTAGACGGAGAGGGGCCCAACGCCTTCTGGCGCCGGGGCCTGTGTGTTGGTGAGGGTTCTAACCGACGAAAAAGTCGGGCTCCTCATCGTCCGGGATTCCATTCCTGATGTCGACCCACTCGAGATCGTCCGCGAGCTGCCTCACCCGCTCGTTGATCATCGTGACGACATCGACGACGAGGAAGTCGAAACCGACTGACCAGCTCACTGCCTCGACCTCGCCTTCGGGCTCCGCTGTGCTCGACATGTCAAAGCGCACGCGGTCCCCCACCTTCGGAGGAGTGTCCTTTGGTCCGACGTTGTAGAGGTACTCGGCCTTAGTGCGGTCGATGTTGCCCGGGTAGACCCGAATCTGGATGCGCATGCTCATGAGTCCGAGCGTATGGGAGGGCTCTCCACGGCGTCTGCCTCCCGTTCGGGGCCGCCCACGTAGGAGCGCCCCGGCGCCGGGAGGCGGGCGCGCTCGCCGGCGAATCAGATGAACTGCACCTGGTCGCCGGTGTAGCGAGCGACGTTCTGCGCGGCCTCCTAGCAGGTCTTCGTAGGTGGGAACCTGTGGTCCCGCGGAATGCCAGCGTTCGCCTCGATGACGGTGTTCCAGAGGCCGGACGTGTCCTTCTTGAAGCCTGCGGCCGACCTCCGGAACCTGCGGAAGACGAGGCTGACCGTCGCGTCCTCGCCGAGCCTGGCGGTGTACATGGTGCGCGTGGTGTTCATGGTTCTCCTTCTGGGCAACGAAGATGCCCTCACGAGTACCATCGGCCGAACCACGAACCAGTTCGGCGGGGTCCATCTCGGAGTATCACTCCGCGTTCAGCTACCGTGGTTGTAGAGATCCCCGTACTGACGCTCAATCGCCAAAATGTGGAACGTCGCACCAGCGCGTACGCCGGCCATCGGCAGCTTGCCGGAGTACCGGAAGACGAACACTTCGGAGGACTCGGAGAACGCGTCAGGCATAGTCATGCGCAGCTTCGTAGTGGGCAACTTTTCAAAGCCGAGACCGTGCTTTGGGGCTCTGCGGAGGTCCTTCCACGTAAGGCCCGACAGCGACTGCAGGCTTTCAGCGAACGCCGCCTTCGCCTCCTTCGTCATCGCGGACTCCTTGAGGTCGAAGTCACGGTGAAGATGCTTGAGGCAGAACACCGGGTGGCTACCGTCCGTGTTCTTCGGTTCGTCGTATGGAAGCTCCGTGGCGGAAGCCTGCGGTCGTGAACGATTCCGCCTGCGGTCGTTCACTCCGCCAACGCGGAGAGCCCGCGGAAGTAGCGGTAGATCACCGATCGCGGGATGGTGATGAAGTGCTCTCCGTCGCGGTAGCTGCTCGTCCACGGCGCCTCGGAGTGCGTCATCTCGCGCAACTTCCAAGCGCTCTTGGAGCCGAACGTCTCCCAGACGGAGGCCAGAAGGTCGGTCGTCTCCGTGTCGACCTGGAAGAAGTCGAAGTCTTCCGTGAAGGGGATCGCGTTCGAACCGTGGTCCTTGTACTGGCGGTAGACAACAGGGACGACCGGACCGTGAGTCCACGCCTGGATCTCATCTGCGAAGAGCGGAGCACCGAAGCGCGCAAGGTGATGCCCCTGCGCGTAGTACAGGAGCTTCTGCAACTTCAGATTCGACAGAGCGCCCTCTTCCTCGCTGTCGGCCCACGCAAGGAACCAACGTGCGATCGTGGAGGCGTCGTAGGCGGCGATGGGCTCGGGCGCAGAGGGAAAAGTCATGTCATTCACCGGGACTGGATGCGGACGTACATTGACGCGTTGGTTTTGCACGCAACTCCTACAGTATGCGCGCGGACCGTGCACGCGGGGAGGTCCCCCGTTCAGGTCTCGCCACGTCTACCTCGGTCACGGCCGAGTCGAGTGGCTGGACCTGCAGTCAGGGGAGCACGCCACCCTCATGTGCACGCACGCTTGCACGAGGCTGCAGTGGGGCGAATCGATCGGGCTTCGCGTGAAGTCCTTCGACTTCCTGCGCCGGCGCGCCCTCGTGGAGGAGAACGCCGGGCCTGTCGGAGGCGGGTGCTCCGAGCGGCTTCATGGGCCCCCTACTCCCCCTCAATATCGGGATCGCAGGCGCCCAGCCAGCGGTGCCCCCGCAGGGACTCGAACCCTGACCTGTAGCGATTTTAAGTCGCCCGTCTCTGCCAATTGGACTACGGGGGCGTGGCGCCTCGGCGCTCCCGACAGCCTACGGTCGGCCGGCGGATCCGGTGCGCCCGGGCATGACGACGGCCCGCAGGCTCGAGCCTGCGGGCCGTCGTCGGTGGTGCGGGTGGATCAGGCCGAGGGCTTCTCGTCCGCGTTCTCCACGCTGGGCGACGAGCTGTAGCTGCCCGCGAGCGCCGGGGACTTCTCGCCCTCGGTGGGCGCGTCGGCCGTGTCGTCGGCGGCCTTCTTGGCGGGTGCCGCCTCCTTCTTCGCGGGAGCGGCCGGCGCGGCGTCCGCGGCGGGACGCGGGCGCGACGCGAACGTCTCGAACGCGGTGCGCGGGGTCTCGCGCGCCTCGAGCGAGACGATGTCGCGACCCCAGACCAGGTTGTTCACCCAGCCGGTGACGACGCGCGCCTTGCGCTCGAAGGACGGGATCGCGAGGCCGTGGTAGCCGCGGTGCATGACCCAGGCGGGGAAGCCCGTGATGCCGATCTTGCCGGACTGGAACGCGCCCTGGTACAGGCCGAGGCCCGCGACGGCGCCGAGGTTCTTGTGGAAGTAGTCGGTGACGCCCTCGCCGCGGAGGCTCGCGGTGAGGTTCTTCGCCATGAGCTTGCCCTGGCGCACGGCGTGCTGCGCGTTGGGCACGCAGAAGCCGCCGACGCCGCCGCCCGTGAGGTCGGGGGTGGCCGCCACGTCGCCGGCGCCCCAGGCGTCCGCCACGATGCCGTCGTCGCCCTCGACGCGACCGTCGGCGCGCACGCGCAGGCGCCCGCGCTCCTCGATCGGCAGGTCGGTGTTCTTGAGCATGGGGCTGGCCATGACGCCCGCGGTCCAGACGATGACGTCGGACTCGAACGACTCGCCGGTCGACAGCTCGACGACGCCGCCGACGGCGGACTTGAGCTGCGTGTCGAGGTGCACGTTCGCGCCGCGCTCGGCGAGGTTCTTCAGCACCCAGTGGCTGGTCTCGAGCGACACCTCGGGCATGATGCGGCCCATCGCCTCGATGAGGTGGAAGTGCGTGTCCTCGAAGTCGATCTCGGGGTACTTCTTCACGAGGTCGGTCGCGATGCTGCGCATCTCGGCGAAGACCTCGATGCCGGCGAAGCCGCCGCCGACCACCACGAAGGTGAGGAGGCGCTCGCGCTCGGGGCCGGCCGGCAGCGTGGCCGCACGGTCGAAGTTGGCGAAGATGCGGTCGCGGATGGCGACGGCCTCCTCGATCGTCTTCAGGCCGATGGCCTCGTCCGCGACGCCCGGGATCGGGAACGTGCGCGAGACGCTGCCCGCGGTGACGACGATGATGTCGTACGTGAACTCGTACGGCTCACCGACGGGCGGCGTGATGGTCGCGGTCTTCGACGCGTGGTCGATGCCGGTGACCTTCGCCGTCACGACGTTGGTGGTGCGGAGGTGGCGGCGCTGCGAGACGACCGCGTGGCGGGGCTCGATGGATCCGGAGACCACCTCGGGCAGGAACGGCTGGTACGTCATGTACGGCAGCGGGTCGACCATGGTGACCTCGGCCTCGCCGGATCGGAGGTGCGACTCGAGCTTCCATGCCGTGTAGAAACCGGCGTAGCCGCCGCCGACGATCAGGATTTTGGGCACGATGGATGACTCCCTGCAGGTTGTGGTCGAAATCAGGCTACCCCTTCCGGAGCAGCCGCCTGAAATGCCGCGTCGCCACGACGGCCATGGCTGCCGCGAGCGCCGCGAAGACGGAGAGGACGAGGGCGGGGATCCCCACCTGCCGGAGCTCGCCCGCGGTCGGCAGCGCGTCGGCCGCGGGGTCGGCGGTGGGCGCGTCGGCGGGCGTCGCGGGCGCGGCGTCCGGGGTGGCGGAGGCGGCCGGATCCGGCGTGGCGGCGGGAGCGCGGCGGTACAGGCGCACCCACTCCTCCAGGTCGCCGAGCGGCTTCCCGCTCGCGGGCGCGACGTCGGCCGTCACGGCGGCGGCCGCGTCCACGAGGCCGCGCCCGTAGATCTCCGGCTGGCCCTTCTGCTCGGCCGTCGCGAGCACGCGCTCCACGACGTCGTCGGCCTTCAGCTCCGGATGCGCGGCCCGCACGAGCGCGACCACGCCGGAGACGAGGGGCGCCGCGCCGCTCGTGCCGCTCCACTGCACGTACCGGCCGCCGGGCTCGACGCCGACGAGCTGCTCGCTGGGCGCGGCCACCGCGATGGTGATGCCCTGCGACGACGCGTCGAAGCTCGCGGCCCCCGCGCGGTCGACGCCCGCGACGGCCAGCACGCCGGGGATCGTGGCCGGCGCGCCGACCTCCGTGGTGCCGCTCCCCCGGTTGCCCGCCGCCGCGACGACCACGACGTCGTGCTGGTAGGCGTAGAGGAAGGCGCGATCCCAGCTCTCCGGCCAGTCGAGCGAGTTGCGGGTGAGGCTCATGTTGATGACCTGCGCGCCGTTGTCGACGGCCCAGCGGACGGCGTCGGCGATCTGCGCGTCCTCGTCCCGCGCGCCCGGGGTCGGGCCGCCGAGCGCGACCGAGACGCTGAGGACGCTCGCGGCCGGGGCCACGCCGATGACGCCAGATCCCGTGCCGGTGCCGCGGCCGGCGAGGAGCGACGCCACCATGGTGCCGTGCTCGCTCGAGGCGCCGACGGGCTTCGTTCCGTCCGTGGATCCGACGCCCGACACGTCGGTGCCGCCCACGACCGCGCCGCGCAGGTCGGCGACGGACGCGTCGACGCCCGTGTCGATGACGGCGACCTTCACGCCCTCACCTCGGGTGGTCTGCCACGCCTGCTCGATGCCGTAGTCGGCGAGCCAGTACTCGCGCTCGCGCACGGGATCCGCGTGGGCGGGCGTCGCGGTCGGCAGCACGGCGACGAGGGCGAGGATCCCGACGGCGGCCGCCCGCGCCACGCGGCGCGCGGGCCGCGTCGCCGGGCGCGGGCTGGAGGCGGGGATGCCGGACGCGCGGGTGCCCGACGCGCGGATCATGCCGCGTCGGGGTCGGCGCACTCGCAGACGTCCGGCGACCAGGACGCCCGGGCCAGCGCGATGTCGCCGATGGGGTTCACGCCCGGACCCGCGGCGAGCGCGTGGCCCGCGAGGGCGTGCAGGCACTTGACGCGCACGGGCATGCCGCCCGCGGAGACGCCCGCGAGCTCGGGCACCACGAGGATCGACTCGCGGTCGGCGAGGTAGGACGCGTGGGCGGCGGCGTACGCGTCGCGCAGCGCCTCGTCCTCCGCGAGGTCGTCCTGCAGCTCGGCCATGACGTGCTCCGCCTCGAGGTGCGAGATGGCGGTGGTGGCCGCGGGGTGGCACAGGTAGTAGAGCGTGGGGAACGGCGTGCCGTCGGTGAGGCGCGGGGCGGTGCTCACGACGGTGGGGTTGCCGCAGACGCAGCGGGCGGCGATCCCGACGACGTCGCGCGCGGGTCGACCGAGCTGGGCGGTGACGACGCGCACGTCGCGCTCGGACGGCGGGTCGAAGGGGGGTCGGGTCACTGGTCGCCTCCCTGGACGGATCCCTGGAGCTGGTCGGGCGGGGTGTCGCTGAGGGCGCTGGTGAGCGCGGATCCGAGCAGGGCCTGCACCCAGTCCTGCTTCGTCTCCTGCAGGTCGGCGCTGATGGGCGCGCCGTCGGGCGTGGTGGTCGCCTCCCCGGACGCGGCGGGCAGCCCGCGGACGAGGTAGCTCGTCTCGCCGGGCATGACGTAGAAGAGGCGATCCCGCACCTGGGCCTTGAGGAAGGCGGGGTCGTCGTAGCGGGCGCGCTGGTCCTGGAGCTGGGCGATGGTGCCCTTCTGGGCGTCCACCGCGCTCTGCAGGCTGCTGAGCTGCTGCCGCTGCTCGAGGTAGATGCGCAGGCCCGGGGCGAGCACCACGACCGTGAGGACGAGGAGCACGAGCACCATGACCGAGAAGCCGGAGAAGCGCATGCTGCGGAGCCAGTTGCCCGCGGGCGCGTCGCCGTCGGGCAGCGCCACGGGGACCCGCTCGGTGCGCGGGCGCGGCGCCCGGCGGGCGCGGAGGGTGTCGAGGCCGGGGAAGCGGGCCATCGGTCCTCCTTCGTGTGCGGGTCGGGTCGTGCGGGGGGCGGGAACGGCGATCCGCCCGCGCCGGGAGGGGCGCGGGCGGATCGGCCGGATCAGGCCTGGAAGCGCGGGAAGGCGCTGCGGCCGGCGTAGACCGCGGCGGCGCCGAGGTCCTGCTCGATGCGGAGGAGCTGGTTGTACTTCGCGACGCGCTCGCTGCGGGCGGGGGCGCCGGTCTTGATCTGGCCCGCCTCCACCGCGACCGCGAGGTCGGCGATGGTCGTGTCCTCGGTCTCGCCGGAGCGGTGCGAGAGCACGGTGGTGTAGCCGCTGCGCTGCGCGAGGCTGACCGCGTCGAGCGTCTCGGTGAGCGTGCCGATCTGGTTCACCTTGACGAGGATCGAGTTGGCGACGCCGCGCGTGATGCCGTCGGCGAGGCGCTTGGGGTTGGTGACGAAGAGGTCGTCACCGACGATCTGCACCTTGGAGCCGAGCTCGGCGGTGAAGTGGTCGTACCCGGCCCAGTCGTCCTCGTCCAGCGGGTCCTCGATGGTGATGAGGGGGTAGGACGCGACGAGATCGGCGAAGTACGCGGTGAGGTGCGCCGCATCCACCTTCTGGCCCTCGAACGTGTACGCGCCGTCCGAGTAGAACTCGCTGGACGCGACATCGAGGCCGAGCGCGATCTGCTTGCCCGCGGTGAAGCCCGCGGCGTCGATGGCCTCCATCAGCAGGTCGAGCGCGGCGCGGTTGCTGTCGAGGTTCGGCGCGAAGCCGCCCTCGTCGCCGAGGCCGGTGGACAGGCCCTTCTTCTTCAGCAGGCTCTTGAGCGCGTGGTACGTCTCCACGCCCCAGCGCAGGCCCTCGGAGAAGGTGGACGCGCCGACGGGCAGGAGCATGAACTCCTGGATGTCGACGTTGGTGTCCGCGTGCGAGCCGCCGTTGATGACGTTGAGCATGGGGACGGGCAGCGTGTGCGCGTTCGGGCCGCCGAGGTAGCGGTAGAGGGGCAGCTCGGCCGAGTCGGCCGCGGCCTTCGCGACGGCGAGGGAGACGCCGAGCAGCGCGTTCGCGCCGAGGCGGGACTTGTTCTCGGTGCCGTCGAGCTCGATCATCGTGGCGTCGATGATGCGCTGGTCGGCGGCGTCGAGGTCCTGGATGGCCGGGCCGATCTCGTCGACGACGGCGGCGACGGCCTTCTGGACGCCCTTGCCCAGGTAGCGGCCCGCGTCGCCGTCGCGCAGCTCGTACGCCTCGAACGCGCCGGTGGATGCGCCGGACGGGACGGCGGCGCGCGTGAACGTGCCGTCCTCCAGGAGCACCTCGACCTCGACGGTCGGGTTGCCCCGGGAGTCGAGGATCTCGCGTGCGTTGACTGCTTCGATGGCTGCCACGGAATGGTCTCCTTGCGTTGCGGTGAGGGGGTGGGAAGTCGGGTCCATCCTAGCCGCGGGGCCGTTCCGGGCCGCGGGCGGCGGGGCCCGCGCGCAGGTGTCGCGCAGGTGACGGATCAGCCGCGCGGGCCGCCGTCGAGCGGTCGCTCCTGCAGGCTGGCGGCGTCGCCCGTGTCGCCGTCGACGGCCGCGAACGTGCGGAATCCCTGCTGCTTGAGCGCCTCGAGGAGCGGCGCGACGTTCTTCGGCCGCGGCTCCAGGCGCACGCGCCGGCCCGACGCGACGAGCTCCGCCTTGAGGCGCGCGAGCACCCGCACCGGGGTGCGCCGGTCGTGCACGAGCGCGATGGCGTCGTCGTCCGCCGCCACGGGCAGGACGGCCAGGTCGACGATCCGCTCGAAGCCGATGGAGAAGCCGGCGGCCGGCACGTCCTGGCCGAGGAAGCGGCCGATCATGCCGTCGTACCGGCCGCCGCCGCCCACCGAGCTGCCGGAGGCGGGGTGCGCGATCTCGAAGATGGTGCCCGTGTAGTAGCCCATGCCGCGCACGAGGGTCGGGTCGAAGCGAAGCGTGACGCCGTCGGGCAGGCCGACGAGCGCGTCCGCGAGGGTCTCGAGGTCGGCGACCGCGTCGGGGTCGACGCCCGCGGGGAGGATCGCGGTGATCGCCTCGGTCGTGAGCGGCACGCCGCCGTCGGCGAGCGCGGGCTCGATGCGCTCGAGGATCCCGCCGAGCACCGCCGCCGCGTCCGCCCCGCCCTCGGCGAGCTCCGCGACGACGCCCGTCGCGCCGATCTTGTCGAGCTTGTCGATGCTGATGAGGGCCTGCGCCTGCCGCTCCGCCGCGAAACCGCAGGAGTCGAGGATCCCGGCGAGGATTCGGCGGTCGTTCACGCGGATGGTGCAGCCCGTGAGGCCGAGCGCCGCGAGCGTGGCCGCGGTGGCGGAGATCAGCTCGACCTCGGCCAGCTGCCCGGCCTCGCCGATGATGTCGATGTCGCACTGCATGAACTGGCGGTAGCGGCCCTTCTGCGGGCGCTCGGCGCGCCAGACGGGGGCGGCCTGGATCGAGCGGAACACGCCCGGCAGCTCCGCGCGGTGCGAGGCGTAGAAGCGCGCGAGCGGCACCGTGAGGTCGAAGCGGAGGCCCAGGTCGGAGAGCGCCAGCACGTCGCCCGCGTCGGCGGCCGCGTGCAGGTCGTCGCCCGAGAGGCCGCGCTTCAGCACCGAGTAGGCGAGCTTCTCGTTGTCGCCGCCGAGGCCCGCGTGCAGGCGTCCGGACTCCTCGACCACGGGCGTCTCGATCTCGTCGAAGCCGTGCGCACGGTAGGTGCGGCGGATGATGGCGAGCGCCTGCTCGCGTCGGGCCTTCTCGGCGGGCAGGAAGTCGCGCATGCCGCGGGGCGGCGTGATCTGCTGGGGCATCCCCCGATTCTGTCAGGCGGCGGGCGGCCGCTCCGGCGCCCCGGGCGACCCCTGCTCCTCGGCCAGGTCGAGCCACGGCTGGATGCGCGGGGTGAACGCGTCGATGAGGGCCTCGAAGCCGCGCATGGCCCGGTCGCGGTCGCCGGAGATCACGAAGTCGAACTGGAGGCCGTAGGACCCGGCCTGGAGGAGGTCGGCCGTGTCGAGGGCGACGTCGTCGGGGACGCCGTGGGCCAGCATCCACTCGAGCGCGAACCGGCGCCACGCGGAGACGCTCGCGATGGCATCCGGCCGGACGACGCCGTCGCGCGTGCGGAGGAGCGCGGCCTCGAACTCGAGGCGCTGGAAGTCGCGGTTGACGTCGGTGAGGCGCCAGCCCCAGGCCCGGGTGATCCACTCGCGGAGCTCGCCGGGGCCGATCTCCCGCGGGTCGCCCTCGACCATCTCGGCCTGGCGCTGGTCGACGGCGTCCATCGCGGCCTCGAGCAGCCGCTCCTTGGATCCGAAGTGGTAGACGAGCACGAACGTGCTCTCGCCGAGGGCGTCGGCCAGCCCGCGGAAGGTCACCGACTGGAGCGGGTGCGCGCGGAGGTGGTCGAGGATGTGGGCCAGCAGGTCCTGGCGGCGGTGCGGATCCGGAGCTGCCACGCCTCACCATAACGCCCGTGATGGACATGGGGCGAAGACCCGTACGGTGTGAGCGCCCAGATCTGTCCGTCGTCTCCTTCGGGTGGATGCGACGGACACGGCGGCCCGGGATCGGGTAAATCCCGGGCGACGCCCCCGCGGGCCGGACCTCGCCTCAGGCGCTCCGGCCCGCGCCGGGGGCCGTGTCGTCATCGGCCGCGGCGCCCGCAGAGCCCTCGCCCGCGGCGCCCCCGCCCGCGGCGCCCCCGCCCGCTCCGGCTGCCGGCTCGGCCGCGCGGATCTCCGCGGTCAGCGACCGCAGCGTCGTCCGCAGCGCGCGCTCCGCGTCGAGCCCCCGCGACCTCGCTGAGACCACGACCGCGAGCAGCAGCCGGCCGAGGTCGTCCTCGTCGTCGACCGGGATCGCGGCCGGTGCGTCCGCCTCGAGCAGCCCGACGCGCTCCGCCCGGCCGAGCAGCTTGTCGGCGAGGGCGAGGGACGGCATGCCCATCGGGATCCCGTCGACGACGCTCGTGCGCGCCGACTTCTCGCGGTCCTTAGCGGCGCCCCAGACGCGCAGGACCTCCTCGACGATGTCGGCGCGCTCGTCGCCGAAGACGTGCGGGTGACGGCGCACCATCTTCTCCGTCGCGGTGCGGGCGACGTCGGCGAGGTCGAAGCCCCCACCCTCGGTGCGCGCGATGTCGGCGTGGAACACGACCTGGAGGAGCACGTCGGCCAGCTCCTCGCGCATGCCGGGCACGTCGTCGGTCTCGATGGCCTCGACGAGCTCGTGGCTCTCCTCGAGGAGGTACGGGACGAGGGTCCGGTGCGTCATCCCGCGGTTCCAGACGCAGCCGTCGGGGGCGCGCAGGGCGGCCATGGCGGCGGCCAGGTCCGCGACAGCGTCGGCTCCCGAGGCGGCGGCGGATGCGGACGACGCGGCGGATGCGGACGGGGACGCGGGCTCGCTCATCCCGCCATCCTCGCACCGGCCCGCCGGTAGGCTGGTGGTCGGTGTGCCGGGAAGTCTGGTCGGCGGCGGGTGACCGTCTCCCCCTCCCCCGACCCCGGAAGGCCTCCATGACCTCCCTCATCCGCTCCGAGCGCGTCGCCGCCGGACTCCTCCTCCTGGCCGCCGTCGTCGGCCTCGTCGTCGCGAACACCCCGGCAGGGCCCGGCCTCATCGCGTGGGCCGACGGGCACCTCGCCGTCCCCGCGATCGGCGTCGACCTGTCGCTCCGCCACTGGGTGAGCGACGGCCTGCTCGTGGTCTTCTTCTTCATCGTCGCCGTCGAGCTCAAGCACGAGTTCCTGGCCGGCGGGCTGGACAGCGTCTCCGCGGCGCTCGTGCCCGCCATCGCGGCGGTAGGCGGCGTGGCGGTGCCGGCGGGCGTGTACCTCGCGATCACCGCGGGCAGCGGCCTCGAGCGCGGGTGGCCGGTGCCCACCGCGACCGACATCGCCTTCGCGCTGGGCGTCCTCGCGGTCTTCGGACGCGGCCTGCCCGCCGCCGTCCGCGTCTTCCTCCTCGCGCTCGCGGTGCTCGACGACCTCATCGCCATCGTGATCATCGCGGTCTTCTTCACGACCGACCTCGACGTGGGCGCGCTCGGCCTCGCGGTCGCGGGCGTCGTCCTGTTCGCGGTCGTGGGTCGCCTCGGCGTCGGGCGGACGGGAGCCGCACGGATCGCCGTGGTCGCGCTGCTGGTGCTCATCGCCCTGGTGACCTGGTGGGCGACGCTCTCCTCCGGGATCCACGCGACCATCGCGGGCGTCGCGCTCGGCTTCGCGCTCCCCCGCCTCTCGGGCCTCCGCGCGGCGCACGCGCTGGAGCCGGCCTCGAACGGCATCGTCCTGCCGCTGTTCGCGTTCTCCGCTGCGCTCGTGGCGATCCCCGCCGTCGGGCTGGCCGAGCTGGCCCCGGCGTTCTGGGGCATCGCGCTGGCGCTCCCGCTCGGGAAGCTCGTCGGCATCACGGCGGGCGGGCTGCTCGGGGCATGGGTCGCGCGCCGCCGGGGCGCTCCCAGCGGGCTCGCGGGGCGGGATCTCGTGACCGTCTCGCTCCTCGGCGGCATCGGCTTCACCGTCTCGCTGCTGATGAGCGAGCTCGCGTTCGCCGGCCTCGACGAGGTGCGCGACGAGGGCACGCTCGCGGTGCTGCTCGGCTCGGGCGTCTCGATCGTCGCGGCGGCCGTTACGCTGTCGATCCGGAGCCACCAGGCCCGCCGTGGAAGTGCGGCCGCGGAGGAGGACGACGCGACGCGCGACGACTTCCCGGCGCACGTGGACGGCGGGCCGGCCCCAAGCTGATCCTGGAGCGGCGTCCACTCGTAGACCGCCCGTGGAGGGGCGAACGCCGCCTCAGTGCTTAAGCGCGGACGGCTAACCCGCAACACGAGCTCGTGTCAATAGGCCCGAACGACCAAGACGACAGCCCATACCCTGACCTCTCAACCGTCGTGATGAGGAGAGCCCATGGAGCCAGCGAGACCAGCATCCCTACCCCAATCCCGTCGATTCATACATACGTTCGCGTTGGCCTCGATTGCGCCGTGCTTTTGGATAGCCGGGCTCGTGGTGAACATCGCATCTCCGAGTAGCGCTAGCGCGCTTCCTCAATTCGCATGGGTGTCGGTCTGGGGCGTGACCCTCGGGGACGTGACGACGAACTCGCTATTGTCCTACCTCGCAGTGACAATAGTCTTGTTTGGAATCTCGCTCGGAGGGCAATCGACCTTCGAGGACCAGAAGCACCAAGAACGCGTGAGACGCAGCGTTGGCGCCGTCGGCGTGTTGATGGCAGTCGCGGCTCTCGTCCTCACGACCTTCGCCGTCGGGGCGACATTCAGTGATGTGCGGAGAATCCCCGCGCTTGTCGTGATACTCCCTGCAGCCGCCACTTGCTGGCTGCTCGGCATGGAGGTCGGCCGCTTCGTCGTACCCGATCACGAGACCCAGCTGACCGGGACGGCTGCCAGCTTGTCCAAGGCAGAGGATCGTCTTCGTCGAGTCGAAAGCTCGATCCCCGAGGCAGCCAGCGTGAAGCCGCCGCTATGGATAATACTCGGCCACGCATTCGCCTTTTCGGTC